>JAYSQG010000318.1:0-12861 GCA_043721685.1 Saprospiraceae bacterium
CCATCAGGGTCGCCTGCATCGCCTTGTTTTAGGCGAATGCCTGCATTGGGATTTCCATAAGCTTCAATGGTATGATCATAAACATTACCAGTATGATTACCGCAGTATAATTTAAGCCCTGTTGGTAATGCTGAATTACTATTAGTATTTTTATACAAAACCCGATTACCCACATAGAGATTTGAGTACTTATTGCCTTCAATGAGATTATCAGATTCGCCTGTTTCAGAGATAAGCGTACCAAAAGTATATTGACCTGAACTGTTGCCATAGCCTGTGAATTCGTTATTATTCACAGTAAATCCTGAACCAGAATTGATGAACAAACCCGTACTATACCAAGAAGAGTGTGGGAAACTGTTGAACCAGCTGATATTAAATTTATTGTCTTTAATGTAAATATTAGGAACAGCCTCCGAAATAACGCCATTGTCGTTTTGGTCAAAAACAGCATTGAGAATATTTACCACTTCGGTTGTTCCAATACTCGCTACGCGAATGCCTGTGGAGAAGTTGGTGAAAGTGCATTTTTTATTATTGTCTGTATTCTTATTCACTTCAAAGCCACTGCCAACGGCATAAATGCCTTGCCAATCGTATTGCAGATTCCAACTCAATTGATAAGGATTAGAATATTGATTGATAAAATCACAACCATTGAAAAAGATACCCCTACTGTTCCACATAGTCACACGAGAGCGAATAATAGACCCTCGATAGCTGTTAGTAACCTTAAAAGTACAATTCTTGTGAATATCCGTAATAGGAAACGTTGGCTTGTTTAGATACTCAATATCACGCATATTGTTTTCAAAGATTGTATTGGTCGCCCTAAAATAACCAGCTTGTCGGCTAACGGCAGTCACAGCATGTTCAATTGTTGAATTATCAATTGTCAGGTTGCCCTGACTTTCTATTCCTGCCCATTGACAGGGTGTTATTTCATTATTACCACCATTATAACTCATCACATTATTACTTGGAATACTGGGTGTACTGCAACTACAATTTCCACCACACTCTATATTGGATTTGATTTCAGATAGGCATTGAGTACATTGAAAAGTATGTTCTAAATTAAAAACATGTCCTACTTCATGACAGAGTAATCTTGCTCTATTTTCTTGCATCACAGTATTATCCAGTATTCTTTGGTCGAAATTGCATAAAGTTACAAGAGAGTAATCTCTTTGACCTGTATTATCACAATTATTTTCATAAGTAATAACAATGTCTAACACGTTTCCTTGTCCATATTTCGTTTGATAATGGGTTGAATTTACTAGACCTGAATATAAAAAAATGGAGCCTTGCCCCCCGTCATACAATTCAAGTTTTATTTTTGCTTTTTGAACATGAGGCAATGTGGTTGATTGATAAAACTGTGATGAATTAGCATGTTGCAAATTTTCAAAATTCTGATTGGCATAAGAAATAAGTGCATTGGCAAGGAGTTGTGCATCGCCCATTGAATATTCGTGAGCTAAATTTGGGGCATCTGGGCGAGCTAAATCTGGGTTAATTGGTAAAAAATGAAAATTTACTTTGACAGTGGCTGTTGGCATTGTCGCATAATCATTAGCAAAGTCAATAGAATTAATAATAGGACAATTTTGAGTAAATCCGAAAGACGTAAAGAAGAAAAGAAATCCGACAATAATAGAGTACGTTTTCATTGAATGAGATTGATTTTGGTGAAAAAATGAAAATTTAGTCTTTTAAATTAGATTATTGGAAGCAGCAATTTAAGAAGAATTGAACATAACGTTTTCGTTTTTGGTTAAGAAATAGGGTTTATTTAGGGCATAAGCAGAGCTTAATGTCGTATGATAGTATTCAATGACAAGTCAAATAAAAATTAAAGTAAATAATAAGCAGACGACCTAATGGATTGCGGATTGCGGATTGCGGAATTTTAAGTTAACATCGTGTCTGGTTTTAGTGGAATAAAAAGATTGTTTTGAGTTCTAAAAATGTAATTGTTACAAATGTAAGCTGTGAATATTAATATCGCAAATAAATAATGTTAAATTATTATAATTTTACGTCATCAATGACAGTCATTGAATTCATTATATATCATCTAAACTATTTACATGAAATACTTTGATTCGCTCGTAGCAATAGCTTTATTATATTTTTCAGTTATGCCCATAAAAGCTCAAAATACGATTTATCTAAATGCCCGAACGATTGAAACCACCGCCGATTTTAGTGTTCAAAAACCTGCACCGCCAACCGATGCCGAAGTTTTTAACAATCATTTCTATCGCCTCGTTCAGTTTCAAACGCTACCCATGCCCGTTGATAAGGCAGAAATGAAGCAAAAAGGCATGACGTTTATGGATTATATTCCGAGCAATGCCTTTGTTGTGTCCTTTCCTTTGGGTTTTGATTTTACATTTTTATCAAAATACAACGTCAAAACGGTCATTATACTGAGGGGGTCAGACAAAATGAGTGAAGGCTTGCGCGAAGGCAATTTCCCCGATTTTGCCCAAAAAACGCTTGGAAAATACGACCTTATCGTTCAACCATACACCAATGTCTCGCTTGAACAAGCGGCTATTGACCTTCAAAAACGGGGTTTTGAAACCATCGGTTTGCCCAATGATTTTTTTCAAACCGTTACTATTAGGGTTAAAAAAGCAGATATAGAACGCGCCGCTTCCTTACCTTATATTCGCTTTATTGATTTCATAGATGGTACACCACAACGTGAAGACGAAAAAAGCAATCATTTACATCGCGGAAACACGCTCAATACCGACGGTAAAACAGGACTGAAATACGACGGCACAGGCTTCGGGCTGTCTTATGCCGACGATGGACCTGTTGGACCACACATTGATTTTCAAGGGCGTTTGATTCAAGTACAAAATTACAGTAGCGCAGGTGGCGATATTGACCATGCAGATGCCACAGCAGGTGCAGGAGCCGCCGCCGGCAACCTCGACCCTACCCTCAAAAGTGGTGCTTCGGGCGCAACGGTCATTTCTCAAATCATTGACAGTTATCCTCAAATTCAAAATGCCGTTGCCAATCAAACCACATACAAAGCCTACGTAACTTCGACAAGTTATGGTCAAGGAACACCAGGGCAGTCAGGTTGCAATGTCTATAACTCGTTTGCAAATCAGATTGATGCTCAGGCTTTTGCGAATCCAAAATTGTTTCATGTGTTTTCAGCAGGCAACAGCGGTGGCAGCACGTGCATCGGCGTATCGAACTATGGCAGCATCACAGGCGGCTTTAAATTAGGTAAAAACCTTGTAACAGTAGGCAATTTGGACGTAAACGACCGTCTTGCCAGCTCCAGCAGCCGAGGTCCAAGCGTGGATGGGCGCATCAAGCCCGATGTTTGTGCTGTGGGTACAAGTGTTTATACAACTCTACCCAACAATAAAACAACGCTGATTGATGGGACGAGTTTTTCTTGCCCTGCGACAGCAGCCGCAGCGACACAACTCTATCATGCTTTTAGCGATTTGAATGGTGGTCAAATACCAGATGCCGCGCTCATCAAAGCAGCCATGATGAATACGGCTGACGATTTGGGAAATATCGGTCCCGACTTTAATTATGGTTGGGGACGGCTCAATGCGTGGCGCGCCTATCTGACATTGAAAAATAAAAAATACATAAAAGCAAGTGTTTCACGGACAGATTCCGTCAAAACCATACCCCTCAGTATTCCAGCAGGTGTGAAGCAAGTAAAAGTCATGCTGTATTGGTCTGACCCAGCAGGTGCACCCAATACCTCAAAAGCCTTAGTGAATGACTTGGATTTGACCGTTAAAAATACAGAAACGGGGCAAATACTCCTGCCTTGGGTACTCAATACGGCACTCAATCCTGACAGTATGAGCCAGCCCGCAAAACGTGGTAACGACCGAGTGAACAATGTGGAACAAGTGATTATAGACGGGGCTTCACTACCTGCTTTAGGCACAACAACGCTTGAATTAACCGTCAAAGCGTTCAGTATGCCGAGTGATAGTCAGTCATTTTACTTGGTTTATGAATTCAACAAACAAGATGTGACCATAACCTACCCAAATGGCGGCGAGTCCATCGCAGCCGATGGCACTGAAAATATCCGTTGGGAAGCCTTTGGTACTGAGGGGTATTTCGGGGTTGATTATTCAGTTGATGGCGGCATTAATTGGCGACCTATTGCAGCGACTGTTCCCGGCGACTTACGTGCCTTGCGTTGGTCTGTGCCAGACGAAGCGACGGGCAAGGCGTGTGTTCGAGTACGTCAAATTTTGGACAACACCATCATCAGCGACCTCAGCGATGAATTGTTTACAGTATCTCGATTAACAAATAAATTGACTGTCAAATATATATGTAACGATTCTACTTACTTGGGTTTTGACACTGTTCCAGGTGCAAAAGCCTACCAAATCTGCCGTTTGGGGGCAAAATACATGGATTCAATTATGACAACAAGCAGCAATTTTGTGGCTGTACCCATCAATTGGAACGATTCTGCTTGGTTCAGCGTCCGCCCTGTATTGCAAGATGGGGGCTTAGGACGACGTGTGAATGCGATTCCAAAACCACGATATTTGACAGCTTGCCCAGGTATAAAAGATTTACAAGCCTTGCGGATGGGGCAAAGTATCGAAGGAACGATATATGCTTGTCGAGATGGATTAGACAGACCCCTCAGTATTTGGGTTAAAAATTTTAGTACCGCCGATATTGATTCCTTCCGTTTGGGTTATCAAGTGGGTACAAATGCCGCTTTTCAATCTGTTGTTCGACAGAAAATAAAAACCAATGACTCCATATTATATGTACTGCCGCAAAAAGTGACTTTTCCTTCGGTCGGCACTTTCAAATTTAAAGTGTGGACAAAATTAGAGGGTGATACCAACGCATCGAATGACACGTTAAGCACAGATGTTTATGTACGCGACCGTTTCCGTGCGCCCCTTACAGAGACTTTTGAAAACAAACCTTTCCCGCCCGATGGCTTGCAAGTCGCCTCCTCATCTGGTCCAACGACTTGGGCAAAGGCAACCAATATCTTAGGCAGTGATGGCTCACAGACAACAACAGCCATCTTTGATGGTCAGTTGTACCCTACTCGTGGCGTTAGGGACACCTTATTAACATGGTTGTGCGATTTGTCAGGCGTTCGCAGTCCGCAGTTGAGTTTTGATGTATCGTTTCAGTTGTTTTCGGTTTTCCGTTCCCCAAGTTTAGCAGTTGTTGTGTCAACAGATTGTGGGCGTACTTTCAATCCGACAACCTACTTTAAAGCACGTTTCGACCTCGCTAACAGCACAACTTATGGGCAATTGTGGAAACCGACCCGCACCAGTCATTGGCGGCGCGACACAATCAGTTTGACGGCTTACAAAGACAGCGTTGTCATGCTGGGCTTGGTCTTTTCTCCTGAAAACGATAATCGTTTATACATTGACAACATCAATATCGAGAGCAGCATACGAACCGCCATTGAAAATACCCCCCTCAGTATTCCGATGCTCACAGCCTTTCCAAACCCTTCTGAAAACGGCATTTTCACCTTAGCTTTGAAAAATTTTGACGCTCAATCATTGACGGTCAAGGTATTTGACACCACAGGCAAACAACTTTTGTCAAAAAAAATTGGGCAAGTTGTCGGCGATAGGCAAGAGTCTTTGAATTTGCACATTCAACCCACAGGTGTGTATTTGATGCAAGTCCAAACAGAAAAGAAGACATATCAGTTGAAGTTAACTAAAATGTAAAGGGCAAGTGGTAAATGGCAAAAACAAAGAGCAACAGTTTGTACGACTGTTGCTCTTTGTTTTTTGCCTCTTGCCTTTTACTTATGTTGTCGCTCATAATTATTAATGAACTCCGTCAAAACATCACCAACAAGGTCTTTAACAAAGGCACGTTCTTGTTTCGCTATATTTTTCAATTTTTCAATTTTCTTATTTTCAAACATTATCGTAAACCGTTTAATCGGTGCATGTTCAAGCCCAACGAGAGAGGTATCAATCGTCTCACGAATGAGTGCATCAAGCCCAGCTAAAGGTTTTTTATACTTATTTCGTTTGGAACTGAACGGATCATCTACGTCCATATCACGGCGCATTTTTTCCGCTTGTTCTCCAATAGCTTCCGAAAACGCTTCTTGAAACAGCGAATCGAGGTCACTCGTGAAGTTTTTAGTTGTTGTACGTTTCATCACTACGGCTTTGACCTCTGCCTCGAGTTCAGATACTGAGGGGGGGGGTGCTTGTGCCGCAGTCGCCGAATCGACAAAAGCTTGTTCGTCACGTGGACTATCGAAAAGCGAATCGAGTCCGCTTGAAAATCTTTTTTTACTCATGATTACATGATTTCAAATTTGTCACTAATAGGCTGTCATAAATTTCACGAATGTCATTCAACTGGTACTTTTTCCATCCGTTCTAAAATCTCATGACAAAGGCTCATATAGTCTTTTGCGCCAACTGACTTGGGCTGATACATAAAAATATCTTTTCGTTGTGCGGGTGCTTCTGCAAGCGCAACAGTATCCCTGATGTAAGTCTTGAATACTTTTTCGCCAAAATATTTATGTATTGTCTCCACAACATCGCGATTCAAAATACGTCGTGAATCGTACATTGTTGCTACCACGCCACCGATTTCAAGGTTTTTGTTCAACCGAAACTTTACTTTGTCAATAACTTGTTTGATTTTAGCCAAACCCTGCAAAGCCAGAAACTCGGTTTGTAGCGGTATAATAACATAACGACTGCTCGTCAAGGCATTTAGAGTCAACAGACCGAGCGAGGGCGGACAGTCAATGATAATATAGTCGTAAATTTCAGTCAATGGCTCAAACATTTCGCGAAGAATATACTCGCGCCCTGCCTCATTAATGAGTTCCATTTCTGCACCCGATAAGTCGAGCGATGACGTGATGACATCTAAGTTCTCCCGAACAGTAAAAGGTTCAGGCTCCGATTCACCGCGCAAGGCTTCATAAATCGTGACGCGCTGACGTGGGATACCCAGCGAGAGCGTAAGATTTGCTTGCGGGTCGAGGTCAACGAGCAGAATTTTTTTACCGAGTTCGACAAGTCCAGCACCAATGTTAATCGCACTTGTCGTTTTGCCGACGCCTCCTTTATGATTGAGTAGAGAAATGATAATTCCCATAGATAAAGATTCGAGTTACTGTTTTTTGAATTTGTGAAAATAGAAAAAAAAATTCAAATTCAAGTTGAAATGAAATTTTCTTCGCGTAAAAGTACGTTTTTCATACTTTTTTTCCAACAAAATACATAGATATTATGCCGAAATGATGACTTTTTTAGGGTTAACGCCATTGCATTTTGTTTGTTATTTCAGTTTTTTATTATTCATTTCGACTAAAAAAAAGCAACCTGACCATTCTTTTTCGAATCATTACTGAGGAAGGTAAAACAAATTGGATTTTTTTGTATGAAACTAAATGTAAAGTGTGATTAAAAATAGTCTTTCAAAATATTGATTATCAAGCCTTTAAAACTTAAAACAAAATATTTTGAAACAAAGTTGACATTTTTATTCAAAAAATTTGTTTATAAAAATCATTTGTTTTAACTTTGGCACTTAATTAGTGAAAATGTTTTAAATCACTATAAAAAAAGATATTTCTTAATTTAAAATTCTGAAATGCTATGATAAGAGAAGATAGAGTCATGCTCAATGACCGATTCGTAAAAATCTTCAAACAACTTGAAGATAAAGGGACTATCGTCAAAAATGACCGCAATGGACGGGGCGTTGGTGATGTCGCCGAAAAAGTATTAGGTAACAAAAGCTACGGGCATATCATTCGGGCTTACCTCGACCCTAATAGTAAACGTGTCATTGATTACGGTCAAGCACGTCAGTTTTGCCGCGCATACAACATCAGCGAGTCCTTTATGATTGAAGGTATGGGTCAACCTTTTGAAGACGATTCCCAAGCATCAAAAATGTACGATATGTACACGTTTAGCGAAGGACCGAAAGGCAATATCGTATTTACAACCGTCGAAGCCTTCGCCGGTACAGCCGTTGATGTGGGTAGTTTTGCTCGTGAAAGCAACAGTCATTTTGCTATTCCAGGTATTTCTGGCGGCAATTTGGTCGCTTTTCCTATCAATGGTAACTCAATGGAACCTGTTATTAACAACGGTGACATTGTTGTTTGCCGCGAAATCAACAGCGTTCAAGATGTCAAAGAAAATGAAATCTATGCTGTTCGCAGCAATGGTTCAGTTTGGGTTAAGTATGTAAAGTGCATCAAAAACAAAGGTGGACGCATAACAAACCTGAGACTCATCTCTGCTAATTACCTTGAACATGACCCTTTCAACGAAGAGGTCAACGAATTCACCCGACTGTACAAAGTCATTCGTCGCATTAGTCAGTTCTGATTTGGTGTCAAATTGTAAGATGAATTTTTATTCGTCAACACATTGGATATCAATCATTTATAACAACGGAATGAACCCTGTTGTTACTGGTATGTTTTTTCTCTCGTTTTAATATCCTGCTGTTTTTTTGATGCGATGTCCCGATACAGTACGTATTCGGGACGTTTTTTTAGGCAGAAATGAAAAACCCCGAACTTCTCAACAGGAGAAGTTCGGGGTTTTTCATTTCCACTTTAATGTTTATTTACATTACATTAAGCGGCTTTTTCGTCGTCACCGTCTGTCAAATCATTGAATTTACCAACAACTGCATCTTTGGCATCGCCAATAGCACCTTTTGCTTTGTTGAGTAAATCACCTGGGTGAGAAACAGCTTCTGTGACATCGCCCACTTTGTCAGTAACAAATTCTGTAGCGTCTTCTACTTTGTCTGTTACAAAATCTTTTGCGTGTTCAAGTTTGTCCGCCACAGAGTCTTTAATAGCATCTAAGTCAACGCCAGTTGTTTCTTCGATTGCTTCTTTTGCTTTGTTGAGCATATCGCTTGCTCCTTTGAGTAAATCCCCGAATGCCATGATTTTTTTATGTTTTTAGCCCCCCCTCAGTAAAAAGGTGAGTTTTGATTGAAAAATAAATTGTTAAGACAGTTATTAGACGACAATATTCGTCAAAAGTGACTAAACGACAAACATTTAAACGTAAAGTTTTTATAAAATTATTATTGTTGTATTAATAAATGGCTGTATGGTTGAAACCCAACCATACAGCCATTTATTAATACAACAATAATACCTATACAACAATTTAACCCATTTCAGCTTCAACAGCTTTAACTTCTGGTATCATACGTGTCAACATACCTTCAATACCTGATTTCAAGGTGACCGTTGAAGACGGACAACCACTGCACGAACCTTGCAAAATAACGTTGACAGTACCTTTGTCAAATGACTTAAATTCGATATTGCCACCATCCATTTCTACTGCAGGTTTGACATAAGTATCAATCAAACTTTTGATGCGCACAACCAGTTCGGCATTGTCGCCAGTATATTCTTCAACATCGCTTTGTTGTTGCGATGTAATATATTCAGCAAACCCTTCATTCAAAATCAAACCGTCCTTTTCAACGTAAGTTTTGATAAAGTCCTTGATTGAGAGCATAATTTCAGCCCATTCGTAGTTAAATTCTTTCGAAATGGTCACGAAGTTGTTGCAGATGTACACGCCTTTCACGAAAGGCATCTCAAAAAGAGCGATAGCCAAAGGCGACCAATCTTTTGCTGATGCTTCATCGCGGAAATCAGCCGTGCCACGATACAACATCCGATTCGTAACGAATTTCAAAGATTCGGGATTCGGTGTTTGCTCGGTATATAAAAGAACCGGCGTTTTCGTAGCTACTTCCATTTTTTTATTGTGATTTTGTAATTAAATTATTTATCTGCAAAAGTAACGTTTATATGTCAATATGGTTTAAACATTTACCTCTAATTCCAAAATTCCATTCCACTTTGTTAGAATTTGAGTATTATGGAATCTGGGAATTCAACCTTTCTTCCATTCAAACGTCTCCATCATTTTTTCTATATCCTGTTTCAAAAACTGAACCATCGGTGCCATCGAATCAGGCTGCATTTTAGCATTAAAATACAAAGCACCTCGAAGGAAATGTTTTGTGCTGTCCGTCATATAAAACTGAAAAGGGCAAGCCGCTGGACCTTGAATATCGAAAACAAAACCGCCTACACCTTGCGCATTTCGGAATGGTCGGTCATCAATATAATCCGCTTTGATAACGTGTTTGCCCGCCAATTCAAAAGCATCTTTCCGCAGTTTTTCAAATTCTGCTTTGCCGTGAATGTCGTAATAACTGAAATGAATTTCAGCATTCAAACTCGGTACATTGATATTGAACCAACAGTTAGACGGTGGTTTTTCTTCAAAAAACAAGGATTTTTGCTCAAAAACGGCATAAGTGGGATACTGAAAAGTGAACGCACAAAAATTTGTATCGAACTGCCGATACGCTTTTTCAGGTAAAAAAACGCGCGGATAGCCTCTCGGTTTAGGCGTAAATGAGTCGTCGCTACAGGCAACGAGCAGAAGGCAAAGGGCAAAAGGCAAAAGCGCAAATCTTAGAATTTTCTGAACTGTCATTATTTTTTTATTAGAACGCAACATTAAACGGTCTTTAAACGCAAAATACTGAGGGGTGTTATGATTTACATAAAAAAGCTTTCCATCTCGGTTTAGCAAGAAGGAAAGTTTTTTTATATAAATCATTTACTATCAAGCATTTAGAATGGCAAATCGTTACCTCCTTCCATGCTTGGTTCGTCTGCCATTTCATGTTGAGGTACGACTTCAAAGTCAACAGATTTTGATTCTTCAGCTTGCGCCACTGTCGTTGCTGTCGTTGTTTGAGGCGAAGAAGAACGATTAGCATAAGGAGAGTCTTCTGTTGGGAAACTAGCATCACGTCCGCCACCACCGCTCTTTCCAAGTACGCGTGCTTGACTCGCAACAATTTCAGTTGAATAACGCTCAATACCATTTTTGTCAGTATATTTACGATGGGTAATTTTACCTTCAACATATACTAAATCTCCTTTTTTGACATTCTTTTCACAATATTCAGCACTACCACGCCAAACAACCACCTCATGCCATTCAGTCAATTCCTGCCATTCGCCATTATTATCTTTATAAGATTCATTCGTAGCCACACTGAATTTACCTACAGGTGTACCATTTTCGAGGCGGCGTACTTCTGTATCTCTGCCTACACGTCCTACTAACGTTACTTTGTTTACCATGATTTTTAGAATTTAAATTAGATTAAAGAAAGAGCTTTCTCGGTTTCCTCTAAAAGGTTTGAGTATAGCGACAAAAGTAAAAAAAGGTTTTTTAATTTTACAACAAAAAAGAAAGAATTTAAAACAAAGTCAAAACTTTTTCTTTTAAATATATGTCAATTGTTTTTGGAAAGGCATAATCCGTTAAGTTTTTACGTTCAACCCTTTGAAAATCGCCTTCCCTCACTCCTGTTTTAAATTTCTGAACTTCATACTCCCAAAAAGTGGCTACTATTTTTTGATGTGTTAAAAGTTGTTGAAACGGTTGCGATTTTTTTAAAAGACGTAATTCAACTTTATCAATAATAAAATTGGGCAATTCATCCCCCCTCAGTATTTCAAGCAAATTTTCGGTTTCAACAAGAGGAAATTCATATAAGTCTTGCCAAATATCCTTCTCAACACGTTTTCTGATAAAAACAAAATCGCCATCGTTGACAACTAAATAGTTGAAATAACGCGTACGGCGCACCATTTTCTTCGATTTTATAGGCAAAGCATCAATTTTTTCGGTTTGAAAAGCTGAACATTCTTTCTGAAAAGTACATTGAACGCATTTTGGATTTGTAGGCGTACAAAACGTAGCACCAAAATCCATAATGGCTTGATTAAAGTCAGCGGGACGTTTTTTGTCCAAAACGTTATTCGCTAATTCTGTAAAAAGATGCTTCCCTTCAGTCGTGTCTATAGGCGTTTCGATGCCAAAAAAACGGGATAAAACCCTGTAAACATTGCCGTCCAAAACAGCATGTGGCAGGTCGTAAGCAAAGGAAGCGATGGCTGCGGCGGTATAAGGCCCGACGCCTTTTAGCTTTAATATATCTTCATAGATATTTGGAAACACCCCACTTAGCTCTGTATTGATATGTTTTGCCGTAGCATGAAGGTTGCGTGCCCGAGAGTAATAACCTAAGCCTTCCCACAACTTCATCACGTCATCAGAAGGGGCTTCTGCAAGGTTTTTTACTGAGGGGTATCTCTCCCGAAATTTTTCAAAATACGCTGTGCCTTGTGCGACCGTCGTTTGCTGCAAAATGATTTCGGACAACCATATTATATAAGGGTCGCGCTCCCCTTTCCACGGCATGGGGCGGTGGTTAGTTGCAAACCACTCGAGCAGTTCTTTTCTAAAAAAGAGGTTTTTGTCTTTCTTCATGTGCTAAAAAAACGTTGAAAAAGTCAGTTGTGAAGGTGTTTTTGTTGAACGAAGGTAGAAAGTTTTGTCATAGTTAAGTCAAAAAATGAGAAAAAAAGAATTAATTTTCATTTATTTCTGAAAGATATATCACTACAATAATGATTCTAAATAAGGATAAGTAATTGATATACATTTAATTAGGGTATCTTTCGACGAACAACATCAGCCCGTTTCAAAATTCTTAACCAAAAAACGTTTAACGATTATTTGGTTTTTATTAAACAAGAACATACCTTTGTATTATCGAAAGGGAAAACTTAGATGAACAAAATCAAAATTAAAAAAAATCAATCAAGCAAATAAGCTTTCACAATAAATCACCTGACTAAAATACTTCTACAATGACAACATTAGAATTCGATAGCAACTTAAACAAAATGTCAACGATGTTGCATTCATTTGC
>JAYSQG010000319.1:0-8169 GCA_043721685.1 Saprospiraceae bacterium
GCTTTGTCAAAAGTCAGTCCTTGACTTTTATGCACCGTTATTGCCCACGCCAATTTGATGGGATATTGTGTAAAAGTGCCGATTGTCTCTTCGTCAATTTCTTTTGTGCGCTCGCTGACTGCAAATTTTATATTGTTCCAAATGTATTTTTCAAGGGTCAATCGGATATCAGAATCGGCTAAAACAACGGTGATTTCAACGACATCGTCCTTGGTACTGATGCTTTCAACCGTAGCGATTTTACCATTAAAATACCGTTGTTCACCACTGATGTCGTTCTTCACAAACATGATTTGTGCGCCAATTTTAAGCGTTAATGTTTTGTCAAGTGGGTAAATAGACTCTGGAAACTCGCTTTCAATCGTCGCAGGAAACGTAAAAGTTTCGCCTTTTAGTTCTGCCAAAGCGACCTCGTTGATTTGATGCGCTTTGGCGTTGTGGGTTGTCAAAGTGATGTAGCCGTCTTCGGGTTTTGCTTGAAAATCAGGTTTGTAGAATTGATTTAAAATCGTCATGTCAGCCGCTTCGATGCGGTTGTTGCGGAGGTTGTTTAAAATACCGATAAACCGCTCGTCCGATTGCCGATAAATTTTGTCCAACTCAATATATAAAGGAGGATTGTCGGCTAAGGCTTGTGCATGAAAGAAAAAAGGACTTTTATAATAATTTTTCAAAATTTCCCATTCCTCATGTTTGACAACAGGCGGCAACTGCATCAAATCGCCAATAAACAAAACTTGTACGCCACCAAAAGGCGTAAAAGCGTCGTTTCTAACAATCCGCAAAGTCGTATCCATGGCATCTAAAACGTCGGCACGCAGCATACTCACTTCGTCAATAATCAGCAATTCGAGGCGTTGCAACACTTTTCGGCGGTGCGCTTGCAGCCGCATTTGCGCCCGCAGCGTATGCCGATTGTGCATATTAAAAGTCGTTTGCTCGAACATCGGGAGCATATCGGCAGGAATGAAGGCACCAAATGGTAATTGAAATTGCGAATGAATCGTCACACCGCCCGCATTGATGGCAGCAATGCCCGTTGGGGCAACAATAACAGCACGTTTGTGCGTTATTGAGATGATGTTTTGTAGAAAAGTCGTTTTACCTGTCCCCGCTTTGCCTGTCAAAAATACCGATTTTTCGGTCTGGTTGATGAATTTAGCGGCAAATACTGAGGGGTCGGTTTCAAAAGGTTTTCTCATCGGTTTCGTTATTTTTAAAAATAAACAATTGTTTGAAATAGTGTCTCAAAGTTAGTAAAAACAATAAAAAGTTGTGTGTTTGTGCAAGGGAAATATGTACTTTTGTCAAAAATATTAAAAATGATAAGCGATAATTCCAATTTTGATAGGATAGAAGTTAATAGTAAAGAGACGTTTATAAGATTTCTTAAAGCCTTACGTTGGGATTTTGAGAATAATAAAATCAGAGATAAAAAGTTGGTAACAATTTGTAACCAACTGAATTTATATGCATTTGATGAATCTTTTACAAAATGTAAAAGATTGGTTTACAATCGCTCAATCTTAGGATTTCAAATCTTTCTAAGATTATTATTCCCAACATTTAGGTTCGGGGAACTTTTAAAGTCCCCCGAACCTGTCTTCTTCCGACAGACTTTCGGAAAGTTGATTTTATCCCCCTCAGTATGTTGCCTGTTTTTCTTCAATTGTTGCGCTCAAAAAACGAACAATACGGCTGTTGCAGACTACGATACCAAAAATTGGACAGAACTCACAGCACTCGATAATACCATCAAAATTGATATACGTTATGCCACAAAGAACAATTTTACAAAAGCCATTATGTACGATTGCGCCCGGTGTTTTCTACGACCTGAAGCAGCCAAAGCAATTGAAAAAGCACATAAAGTATTGAAAGACAAAGGCTATGGCGGATTAAAAATGTTCGATTGTTATCGCCCAAGACCTTATCAACAACGTCTTTGGGACAAAGTGCCGAATCCAAGTTACGTCACACCGCCGTGGAAAGGGTCGCAACACACCCGCGGCTTGGCAGCCGATTTGACAATAATAGATAAAGAAGGCAAAGAGTTGGATATGGGAACAGAATTTGATGATTTTACGAATCGCGCTCATACAGACAATACAAATTTGCCTAAAAATGTCTTAGAAAACCGTCAATTACTGAGGGGGGTCATGGAACAAGTCGGCTTTAACGGGATCCGTACAGAATGGTGGCATTTTTTTTATACAAAGAAAAAATACGATTTGTCAGAATGGGTTTGGCAATGTAAATAAGATGTAAGACTTTTACAGCGAGACGAATGACTTGTTTTTGTGAAACAATGTCGTGTTTCGCAACGTTTAGAAGGGGCATTTGTCAATTGGTTATTCGTTACTCGTTATCCGTTATTCGTAAAGGACGAATAACGAATAACGAATACACGAATAACGAATAACTAATAACCAGTAACAAATAACGAATTATGTCAGTAACAACAGCTTATAGTTCAGATGTAGAAGCGGTAGATGCGCTCGCACTGGCTTACAAAAACCTCACAAAAGAAATTGGCAAAGTGATTGTCGGACAAGAAGATGTCGTCCGTGCCGTTATCATTTCTTTGTTTTCCAATGGTCATAGTTTATTGGTCGGTGTACCCGGTTTGGCTAAAACCTTGCTGGTTTCGACCATTTCAGAGGTCTTGGATTTGGATTTCAAACGGATTCAGTTCACGCCCGACTTGATGCCTTCCGATATTACAGGTTCCGAAATTTTAGGTGAAGATCGCCATTTCAAATTCAATCGCGGACCTCTGTTTGCCAATATCGTTTTGGCAGATGAAATCAACCGTACGCCACCTAAAACACAAGCGGCTTTGCTCGAAGCGATGCAAGAGCGCAGTGTGACTGTGGCTGGAGATCGCCATATTTTGCCATCGCCTTTTTTCGTTTTGGCAACGCAAAACCCGATTGAACAAGAAGGTACTTATCCTTTGCCTGAAGCGCAACTCGACCGTTTTATGTTCAATATTCCATTGGATTATCCGAGTTATGAGGAAGAAATTGCGGTTGTAAAAGCGACTACTTCGGGCAAATCTATTGAATTGAATCACATCGTTACGGGTGAACAAATACTTGGTTTTCAGCAACTTGTGCGCAAAATTCCGATTGCAGATAATGTGTTGGAATATGCTGTAAGTCTTACTTCAAAGACCCGCCCGAATACGCCGAAAGCAACAACGGTTGTCAATAATTATATTTCTTGGGGTGCTGGTCCGCGTGCTTCGCAATATTTGGTTTTGGGCGCAAAATGCCATGCGGCGATTCGCGGTAAATATTCACCTGATATTGAAGACGTTCAGGCGATTGCAAAATATGTGTTGCGCCACCGCATCGTGCCGAATTACAAAGCAGAAGCAGAAGGCATGACAGCCGATAAAATCATTGAAAGTTTGTTTTAGGTTTTGAAAAATGGTGTTAAAAAACTATTTTTGTAAAAAAGAAAAATAATGCCCGCAGCTACACTTGTTCAATCAGACCCAAGTCCTATCAAAAAAAAGATAAGCCTTGAAAAATTCCTTGAAAAGTATTCTAACAGGGAAGACCCGTTCAAATATGAATGGAACAAAGGCATTGTTGAAAAAACAGACCGTACTATGAACCGAAACCAATTTGCCATTTATCGGAAACTACTCAAACTGTTTTACAAAACGGCATTTTTTGCGCAAGAAGGGATACTAATGAGTGAAGTAGATATGTATTTGCCGACGATAAATAGAACACGGCGAGCCGATATTGCCGTTTTAGCGGGTGGACAAGTAGATGATTCGGTATCGGGAGAGGCAACGGTTTGTTCATTCGTGATAGAAATTATTTCAAAAAATGATCAAATCAATGAAGTTGAGGAGAAAATTATTGAATATTTTGAGAATGGGGTACAAGTCGTATGGGTTATTTTTCCAAAAATAAAAAAAGTCGAAGTCTATACGTCTATCGAAGATGTCAAAATCTGTTTTGGTGATACTGTTTGTAGTGCCATGCCTGTTATGGCGGATTTTAATATTTCAGCGAAAGATATATTTGAGTGAAAAAATACCCCCTCAGTATTTTGATTAAAAAAAGACGATAAGACCTTTTGTGGTGTCTTATCGTCTTTTTTGTTTTATAACAATATATTGGGATAGCGAAAACAATGACTCATTATTGAGCATAAAATACTGTGGACATTTTTTTAAAAAATAATGAATCGAAATAAAGGAAAGTTTAGTTTTGCGCTTATTAACCATTCTATCAAAACAAAAGCTAAATTTTTTATAAATGAAATCACCCCTTTTCTGGATTTTAATTTTCTGTTTTAGTTATGCTTTGGGAGCTGCCATAATAAAAAATCATCACCAAAGTATGTTTATCTCATCTGATGGCGAGGGATATTATAAATATTTGCAAGCATTGTTTATTCACGGGACGTTTGAGGACATCCCAGTTGTTACCTCAAACGAATATCAACCTTATCCGGGCACCCATAAAATCGCTACGCGCTTTACGTATGGTGTGGCGTTAATGGAAGCCCCTTTCTTTGGCATTGCCCAACTATCACGTAAAATTCAAGGACTGCCAACCAATCAGCCTTTTGCTAACGACATATCCGTTATGCTCTTGGTTTCAGGTTGTTTTTATATGACTTTGGGTCTGTTTTTTGTTTACAAAACACTTTTAAGGCATTTTATGAATAAAAAAGTAGTCTATTGGACATGGGCAATTTTGTTTTTGGGTACTAATTTAATGTACTATGGCATCAGAGAACCGACGATGAGTCATGTGTATTCTTTTTGTTTGGTGGCAGTATTGCTTAATGTTTTACCTAAGTTCTGGCGTACTCCCCCCCCCCGTTCCAGTATTATGTACACGTTCTTAGTTGGCTTTTTATTGGCGTTAATTATTTTAATTCGTCCGACCAATGCGCTTTTTGCTTTAGTTGTTTTCTTTTATGATGTTTATAATTTGTCCGATTTTAAAAATAGAATCCGTTTTATTATTCAAAATCTCAAAACATTGTGGTTGATACCATTAATTGGTATCTTAATAGCTTTACCCCAAATGTTTTATTGGCATTATCTATCGGGAAAGTGGATTTTGAATATGTATCAGGAGATATATCATGTGGGTTTTCAATGGACAAAGCCAGAGTTTTACAAAGTGCTTTTTCATCCTTGCAATGGCTTTCTGCTTTATTCTCCTTTAATGTGGTTTACATTATGCGGTATGGTTTGGACAGCTTTCAAGAATAAGCTGAACGGAATTTTGAATGTCTGTATTTTTCTCCTCACCTACTACATGAGTGCCAGTTGGGAAATGTGGTATTTTGGTCATGCATTTGGATATAGACCTTTTATAGATTATTATCCCTTGATGATATTCGGTTTGGCATTCTATATCAATGAGTTATTAAAAAGTCCAATCGTCTGGTTTAAGTATCTAAATTTTACCGTTTTCGTTTTTTTTATTGTCGTCAATATGCGATTTATCATTATTCCTTTCTATTGGCAAGTGCAACCCGATGGTACTAATATCGAGGATTTTTGGAAAGCATTGGCTTGGGTTCTTGATTTCTCAAAGTGGAATTGAAATAATGAGGGGTACATTCAACGTATTTCCTTTAAAACAACAAACTCCACCGTTTTTACATCACTTTCTATAATCGTCCGCTTGCGTTGAAATGCAGCGATCCAACCTGTTGTTAAATTAAAAGAGCAAAAGTCTTCATCAAACAAATAATCGTCAAAAACGGCTTCATTCAGTAGCGTAACGGCTTGGGTGTTCACCGATAATTTTGAAGGACTTGAACCACTTATCACATTCATATAATGTGTGGCTTCTTTTTTAATGGCAGCTAAATCAGGCTCAACGGTGTGCAGAATATACGCAAATGGACTTTCGCGTTTGGCTAAAAGTGT
This sequence comes from Saprospiraceae bacterium, assembly GCA_043721685.1. Lineage (GTDB taxonomy): Bacteria > Bacteroidota > Bacteroidia > Chitinophagales > Saprospiraceae > JAAFJT01. Next base: position 5,918 of record JAYSQG010000319.1, read on the forward strand.
CGCATGGGCGCGGATGGGTGCGCCTATTGGATTAAACAAATTCGGCAATGTGGTTTCATATTTTTCAAGACTGTCCACCGTAAAAGTGTTATTGTAAAACTGATGAATGAGGACAAGTTCTTGAAAAACGCTGTTCGTTAGGTAACTATCAGAAGTCATAAACTGCCGCATCTCGCCAACAGACTTCGATACTGAGGGGTTCGCTGCAGCTACAGCCGTCAAGTTATCGAAGATATGATAAAACGATTGTTGCACTTCGCGCATATTTATAATGCCTTGAAAATCACCATTTTGTCCGATGGCATAACGCACATCAATGGGTTCAGGGCTGCCAAACGTGTTTTCGTAACGGGCTGAAATAATAGCGCCTTTGGGTGTGGTTTCCAAAACCGTCATGGTGACCATTTGACGGCTTTCATTTTCAACGGATTGTTGAGTGCCTCGGAAAACTTCTTTGCCTTTGGTCAATTCAAACCGGCGTGTTTCTCCTTTTTGACCTTTTGGTACAAGGGAAAAAGATGTTTTTTGAGCAAAAACAGGCATAGATACAGCAAAAACAAAGAGAATGAACAGGGATTTTGTAAATGAAAAGTTCATTATTGGTTTTGAATTTTTAATAAATGGACATGGGAAAAGATGAAGGTTCAACCGAAAAGTATTATCGATTGAACCTTAGTTGCTCGAAATTTCGTGCCAAAATGTGTTATTTAGTTGCCTTCTCCTTCTGGTAATTCTGATGGTTTGTCTTTATCGCTGATTAAATTTAAAAAATTAGATGGTGACACGACTTTTAGTCCCGTATCTTGTTCGAAGCTTTTCAAGGCTTTGCCACCTATTTGACCACCTAATTGTGCGGCTTCGTGGTTTTCATTAAACCCTTTTGCTTCGTCTCTGATGGTAATTTGCCGCGTCGCTTCTTCACTGAATGCGGTCAAAATCAGCTCCATCGGTGTCATGTGGTCCCGCAAGTTTTGCTTGTCTAAGCCTTTCAATTGACTGTATTCCTTGGGTGTCAATCCAAATGTTCCTTTTGAAATAGTCGCTGTCAAAATACTGTATTCTTGGTTGTCTGTAACGCCTCTGTTTTTCCATTCCTCGGTCAATGCCTTTCGGGTTTCAATGGTTTGGACACGTCTGGCAATCCATTCTTCGGAATAACCTTTGGCTCTGTAGAGTTCTGCTTGGCGTTCTGTCAATAGTTCAGGGTCTTCTGTTTCTTGGATGCGTTCTGCGCCGACTTGTGCCAACCATAATTTTAACGGTTCAGCTTTGGGCGAAGGAACAGACATGACAATCCTTAGTAACCCCTCAGTATTAGCGCAATCAGTAGGGCGTTTTCGACCGTCGGAACTGGGTACTTTCAACAGTTCCCAAATTCGGAACTGTTGGTTTGCACCTTCATCGGAGAGCTTTTTTTTCAATTTTGCCCAATAAGTTTTAGGGCTTGGGCTATTCGTCAAAACCTCAATAACATCAACGATGGAAAAATACCACTCGTCATTGTGCCAGATTTTTCTTAGCTCTTTTCCCTCAAAAGGAATCAATTCGTTTTTCATTTGAATATTTTTTTAGGTGCTTTTACAGATGTTTTTTTGTCATTCTGAACGCAGAGCACCCTAAACGTAGGCAGGGTTTTAAACCCTGCCTACGTTAGTACATTGTTCATTCCGTTTTAAACACCAAAGCTTTGTGTGGTGATTGTCCTCAGAATGACAAAAAAACATTTGAAAAGTTAAGCCCAATTATTTTCCCAACTCAACTGCCCGATTGTAAGCTGCAACCGCGCCATCAATAATGTCTTGATGTAACGTATTGTTTTTGAACGAGTTAATCGCCGCTTCTGTCGTGCCACCACGAGAAGAAACCCGCAGAATCCAATCCGCACAAGACAAATTTGACTTATTGTAAAGGTCAACTGCACCTGTAAAAGTTTGAACGACAAGCAATTCAGCTTCTGATTCTGAAAAACCCATTTGACGTGCTGCTTGCATCATGGCATCCATGAAATAATAAACATAAGCAGGTCCAGAGCCTGAAATGGCAGTTGTTGCGTCAATCATATTTTCGTTTTCGACATAAACCGTCTTGCCAGTTGTCGCTAAAAGGTTTTGAACCATGACCAATTCGAGGCGTGTGACATCGTCTGCGGAAGTAAAAGCCGTCATGCCTTGACCGATTTGAGCAGGCAAATTAGGCATTGCTCGAATGACCTTTTTAACACCCAAAGCCTCTTGAATATTTTTGATTTTAAC
>JAYSQG010000320.1:0-2071 GCA_043721685.1 Saprospiraceae bacterium
ATCAGTGGCTTCAGCAAAAGTGGCTGAAAAATATATTGATGCGTCAAAATACAATGTGTATAAAATCATCATTGACCGCCAAAAATGGGCGCATGAAACTGCAAATGGTCAAGAGATTTTGGTTGACCGTTCTGATTTCTCATTGACAATCAATGGGAAACACATCACATTTGATGCTGTTTTGATGATTATCCATGGCGTTCCAGGCGAAGATGGTAAATTGCTCGGCTATTTTGACATGCTCGGTTTGCCTTATACAAGTTGCGATGCGGCGACATCTGCATTGACGATGAACAAACGTTTTACCGTTGCTGTTGCCCATTTTGGCGGCATCAAAACGGCGAAATCGCTGCATATTTTCAAATCGCACCCCCTCAGTATAGAAGCTATTTTAGCCGATTTGACATTGCCTGTTTTTGTGAAACCCAATAGCGGTGGCTCATCTATTGGCATGAGTCGTGTCGAAAAAGCAGAAGATTTGGCAGAAGCCTTAGAAAAAGGATTTAAAGAAGACGATCAATTATTGGTTGAACAGTTCATAAAAGGACGTGAGTTTACAGTGGGCGTTATGCGGACTCGCGGCGAAATCGTTATTTTCCCAATTGTTGAAATCAGAACTAAAAAAGACTTTTTTGATTTTGAAGCAAAATATCAAGGCGCAAGTGAGGAACTCATTCCTGCCCCAATTGATGAAAATCAAGCCAATATACTGAGGGGGGCTGCCAGCAAAGTCTATCAGATTTTGAACTGTCGCGGCATCGTCCGCATTGATTTTATATGGAATGAAGACGATGACCAACCTTATATGCTTGAAGTCAATACCGTTCCTGGGCAAACGGATGCGAGTCTTGTACCGCAAATGGTCAGAGAATATGGTTGGACAATGACAGAGTTTTATTCAAGACAATTAGAAGAAATAATTTAATTCGTATAACGAATAACAAATCAACGAAATGGCAAACAGTTTTTTTGAAAACATCAAAGAGAAGACAAAAACCTTTGGACGCGAGGTTTGGTATTTTATATCAAGTAAAACCTTTCTGTTCAATTTTGCAAAGATGATGGGCATTGTTGCAGGACTCCTTTTTTTAACAATTTGGGGCGTAAAATGCTTTTCCAGACATGGAAAATCGACAAAAGTCGGTAACTACGTTAATAAAAATGTAAAAGAGGTTATCCGTGATGCAGAAGATAACGGCTTCGAAATTGTGATAACCGACACATTATATCGAGAAGGTTTTCCCGCAGATTTGGTTATTGACCAAAACCCATCAGCTAATTCATTGGTCAAGTTAGGGCGAACGATTTATTTGAAAATCACCAAAGCAGCTGGCGACCTTGTTCAATTACCTGACATTGCAGGACGTGATGAAATCAACTTTTATGTCCGAAACCTTGAAATGTTGGGCATTAAAGCGGGTAGAATTGACACCATTTTAGATGCTAATTTGATAGATGGAACGATAACACAAGTTCTTGTTCGTGGACGTGATGTTACTTCGATATTGGGCGGCGTGCCAGGTGTGAAAGTGCCGCAAGGTTCTTCTGTTGATTTTGTTATTTCAAAAAAGGAGTCTGATGAAGCGGAAGTACCCAATTTGATAGGACAAACGGTAGATGAAGGTACTTTTTTACTTGATGACAAACGTTTAATATTAGGTACAATAACGTCAGATGGCACAGTGACCAACCAAAATACTGCAAAAATAACCAAAACAGACCCTCCTGCGGGTACGACTTTGAAAAAAGGTTCAGTTGTCAATATCTTTACAACAGAAGGCAATTAAGTGAAAAGTTGTAAGTGAAAAGTGAAAAAAGCCGCGCGAGTTTAAACTTGTGCGGCTTTTTTCACTTCCCACTGTTCACTTTTCACTTAAAATGAGGTGCTAATTTTTCTATCAAATACTGAGGGGGGGGGACAGTTTGCCCCGTTTTCATATCTACAAAGCACAGCTTCACAGAGCCACCGTTCACAAGTTTTTTCTTTTCGTTAAAAATCTCCATGTGGAATGTGATGGTCGTTTCGGGCAGTTGCCGCAACGTTGTCCTAATCGTCAACAATTCATCGTAC
>JAYSQG010000321.1:0-14369 GCA_043721685.1 Saprospiraceae bacterium
ATGATGCTCTGGTAACTGCGTAACATATAAACAGCACCGATAATAACCGTTGTACCCGCAAAAGCTGCCATCCAGAAATTGTATTGATAAATGCCATTGAGCAACAAAAATTCACCAACAAAACCATTTGTCAAAGGCAAAGCCACTGAACCAAGCATGATGATAAGGAACAACAAAGCGAATTTTGGCGCAACGCCCCGAATGCCGCCCATAGCCGTTATATCATGCGTTTTTGTACGTTCCATCAAAATTTCAGCTACAAAAAACAAACCGACGACATTGATACCATGTGCAAACATCTGAATTAAGCCGCCCGTTATCCCCTCAGTATTCATCGCAAAAATACCTGCCGAAATCAATCCAACGTGCGCAATAGAACTGTATGCAATCAATCGTTTATAATCTTTTTGCGACAATGCAATCAACGACGCATAGACGATACCGATAATAGATAAAATCATAGCCGTATTGCCCCATGAATCCCAACCTTTCGGCACAAGCGGCATCAACCAACGGAGGAGACCGTAAGTACCCATTTTGAGCATGATGCCCGACAACAACATAGTACCCGCCGTTGGTGCGGTCACATAGGTATCCGGTTGCCACGTATGGAAAGGAAAAACAGGCATTTTGATAGCAAAAGCAATGAAAATAGCCCAAAAAACCCAACCTTGTTGCTCACGAGTCATTTGTTGACCTGCAGCATAAAGGTCTGTGATGAGGAAAGAATGTGTATCAGGCGTTTGAAGATAGACAAACAACAGACCCGCCAACATGATGAGTGAACCCGCCAATGTATAAACAAAAAACTTAAATGTAATACGTCCACGATGTTCACCTCCCCACACAAGGCAGATGAAATATATTGGAATCAAAGCCAATTCCCAGAAAATGTAGAAAAGGAAGCCGTCCATCGCTGTAAATACGCCAATCAATGCCATTTGCATCAAAAATACAAGGGCGTAGAAGCGATTTGAGAAGTAGCCACTCGACGAAGCAGTGATGATTAAAGGCATCAACAAGGTCGTCAATAAGACCATCAGAAAGGAAATGCCGTCCATGCTCACAGCGAAATGTGCGCCGAAAGGCAGCCAATTCACATCCAAAGAAAGCATTTCGGGGTGAGATGTGAATAGCGTAGCCGCATAACCGAATAAGCCTAATTCAGCCAAAGCGAGGTAAAAAGCTGTCATTTCCGCCTGTTCTCTCTTGATGAACAACATCAAAAGAGCCGCCACAAGGGGGAAAAATATAAGTGCAACTGTTATCATAAATTCTTATTTGCTCAAATTTTGCTTGAAATACTGAGGGGTCAAATAACCCAATTTAAAAATCTTTTCGCTTGATCATAACTAATGACGTTAGCATGTTCAACACCAAACAATGCTTTATAGGCAATGAATTTTGCTTTAAAGCTATCACTTAAAAATTGGATATCTGCTTTTTGTTCTTCATTAGTATGTATAATATGAAAAACACTAATTTTAAAATCTCTCGTAAATAGTTGTGGCAAACAGCTTTGAATATCTGTCGAGGGCTGTGTTCCAACAAGTATAGACTGTAACATTAAACAGGAATCAATAGACTTTTTAATCATATCCCAAACACGTTTTTCGGCATATTCACCAACTATAGTGGCTTCTGTAAAGTCCTTCAATTCAATTAAAAATATTTTATTTTCAGTTGTATCAAACCAACCAGCATCCATTTCCTTGAAATGATTTCCAGAAAATTGTTGATAACCCGCACAATTTTCAAAACAGAAAAAGTTGTTATCTGGAAAATTAAGCGTAATGCCACTTTCTGTGTAAGGCATTTCAAAATTTTGTTTCATAAACCTAAATCCGTTTTTACTTCTTCATCAAACATATTTAAAGCTTCCTGAACAATTGGATTATTAGGCAATCCACCTTTCAAATTTGAAAATATAACATCAACAGATTTACCTTTTTCTCTTTCTAATGAACAACATAAAATATCAATTTTTTCTCTTTTAGCGCAAATCGATAATTGTTTTATGACAAAATAAGAATGAGTTGACAACAAAATTTGAACGCCAACTTTACTCATTTCAACAATCATCTCTGTTAATTCTCGAACGGCTTTAGGGTGTAACGCAGTTTCAGGTTCATCAAAAAAGAGTATAGTATTTTTTCCTAATTGTCGGTTACGAATTAGTGTTGTCAAAATACCAATCTTTTTAATGCCCTCGGCAGTCATTGACATTGAAAATTCTGTATTCCCTTTTTTAAAAAGAAAAGATTCTTCACGTTCAGTTGGATTAATGACCCCTTCAAAAAGTTCTTCTAAATCATGGTTTACTTTTACAAATCCTTCACTTATTTTACCTTTTTGAGTTGGAATCTCTAATGCCTTTATCAAATCAAGATAAGTATCATCAAAACCAAACAGATAGTGAGGTTCCCGAGTAAATTTTATTGCTTTGAAAGCTGTCAAGACCTCTTTTGAAGGCACAAATAAAACATTGAAATCTTCTGGCGCAATATCTGGTCTGTCAGTACAATCGTTAATTGTTTGTGTTGTAGTCTCTCCAAAAGTAAAATGAATGTCTTGTTTAAAGTTTGTCTTATCAGAACGTTTAAAAGTAATATCAACAGAGAGTTTATCCTTACTACCTTTAGTAACCATATCTCCAATACCATTTTTTCTTGGTTGAAAAACATTAAAAAGTTTTTCAGCTAAAACTTTTTTGAATGAGGTCTCTACACTCATATTTCGACGACTAAAAATTTCCAATCCTTTTGCCGTCGCATAAAGTATTTTTAACAAACCTGTTTTTCCAGTATCATTTTCACCTATTAAAACAGTAATATTTGGTAAATTATCTATTGTTAAACTTTCATAATTATAGAAGTTCTTAATAGTCATTTTCTGAATCATATTCTACATCATTTAAGTTCAAAATGCAAAAATACTCCTTGAATGTTTATATTAATATTTCAAAGTACCTTAAACATCAAAATAATAATTATCGAAATCACCATCGCAAAGAAATAGACATCAACATTACCCGCTTGTGTTTTGCGTAATCTGGCAGATAACCAATAGGTAGCCAAACCGAAAAAGTTGACAACACCATCTATCACTTTTGTATCAAAAATAGAACTGAAAAAGCGACCGATAGCGTCAATAGGTTTCGTTATCAATGCGTTATACAATTCGTCAATATAGTATTTGTTATAAACCGTTTTTGTCAAACCTGTCATTTCAGCATCGGTTTGGAGTTGTTTTTCTTTTGAAATATACATCGAATAAGTCAAAGCAACAATAACCGCAACCGAAGCTGTTACGCCCCACATAATATTATGTAGATAATGGAAATCACCTTCATGCACCATATTTGCCAAAACGGTGCTTAAATTATGTTCAACAAATCCATTTACAAGGAAACCACCACCGACTGAAAGTGCTGCCAAAACCATCAAAGGTATCGTCATACTGAGGGGGGACTCGTGGAGATGATGTTCTTGTTCTTGTGTTCCTCTGAATTTACCCCAAAAGGTTAAGAAGTAAACACGGCTCATATAAAATGCGGTCATTAATGCGCCAACAATCAACAAATAGCCGATAATGGGCTTGTTTTCAAGGGCTTTTATGATGATTTCATCTTTTGAGAACCAACCTGAAAAGTAAGGAAAACCAATAATCGCTAAATAACCTAAGAGAAAAGTGGCGTGTGTAATCGGCAATTTTGAACGCAAACCGCCCATTTTGCGAATGTCTTGCTCGCCACCCATTCCATGAATAACCGAACCCGCACCTAAAAATAACAAGGCTTTGAAAAACGCATGAGTGACTACATGGAACACACCCGCTGAATAAGCACCTACGCCTAAGGCTGCAAACATAAAACCCAATTGCGAAACCGTCGAATAGGCTAAGACTTTTTTAATGTCCATTTGTTGGAAGCCAATTGTCGCCGCAAACAAAGCGGTCAATGTGCCTGTCCAAGCGACAACGTCCATACTGAGGGGTGCCATTGTAAACATCGCATTGCAACGAGCGACCATATAAATACCAGCCGTTACCATCGTTGCCGCATGGATTAATGCAGAAACGGGTGTTGGACCAGCCATCGCATCGGGCAACCACGTATATAAAGGTATCTGTGCGGATTTACCCATTGCACCTATAAACAACAATAAAGTAGCTGCTGTAATGACTTGCGGTGTGAACTTTGCGAGGTTTTCTGCTTGAAAAACAGTGTCAAAAGTGACGCTTTGAGTCGTTGTATAAATCATTAAAATGCCCAACAACAAACCTAAGTCACCAATACGATTCATTATAAATGCCTTTTTTGCGGCACCTGAATAGTCAATATTTTTAAACCAAAAGCCAATCAATAAGTAAGAACACAAACCAACGCCTTCCCAGCCGATGAACATAACAAGAAAATTGTTTCCTAAAACCAACAACAACATAAAGAATACGAACAAGTTAAGATACGCAAAAAAGCGACGGAAACCATCGTCATCGTGCATATAACCTGTTGAATACAAATGAATTAGGAAACCTACGCCTGTTACGACCAATAGGAAAATCGAAGACAAAGGGTCAATGAGGAAGGACATTGTCGCAGAGAAATTGCCCACCGTAATCCAATCAAAAACCATAATGGTTTCAGGTGCAGGATTGTGGAGTTTTTCCATAAAAATCAAGACTGCCAAGACAAACGATGCCAGTACAGAACCGCTTGCAATAATGCCGGTCAATGATTTCGACAAATTGCGATTTGCCAAACCGATGATTGCCCAACTGACGAGCGGAAATAAGGGTATTAAGTAAACTAATTTAGACATAAATCTATTCTTAATTATTTTTTATTGACAATTGGTTAAAAAAAACCAATAATTATTAATCATTTTAATCTTTAAAGTATTCTTTTAATATAATACCAATTTTAGGTTGTCTATCACAAGCGTTAATAAATGTATCTTTAAAAACGTATTTTTCTAATTGTTTAAAATTATCTTTCTCATAATTAGGAATATACTTTTTTAAAGCTGCTATACATTTAGCACAATTGAGTGTATTTTTCACTTTATTAGTATGAACATGAAGCAAAAGCCAGTTCTCAAAACAAGGGTCTAAAATTAGCATTTCTACATTTTCAAAACCGTTCACTTTGTTACGCAATACATCATATTTAGGGTTATCTGTATCTAAATCATAGATAATAACAAATGAAGAATAGTAAGAAGATTCTTCTTTATCACTAAGGAATTTATCAGATATTAAAAGTACACTATTTGCCCCACCACCAAAACAGTTTTTCACAGCAACTTCTTTGGCATAAAGTTTTTTTAATAAAACAATATAGTTGTATTCTGTGAAACCTTCAACTATAAATAGTGGTACAGGAACACTTTTTTTTGGTTGACTTTTTTTTCGATTTGCCATTTTAAATCCCTTGAGGTTTAGCACCGAATCGCCCTATTCGATAAAGTTTTTCAAGACTTTTTTTATGAATATCCTCAATATCTTCAAAATTTGATGCACAAAACAATTCTGTCTCACCTCTGTTATTTTTTTCAGCAAACCATAATTGTTCGGGCTGTAATACATCCATAAATAAACTATTATGAAATGTAAATATTAATTGTGCAGAACCTTTATTGACTTCTTGATTTTGAAAAAGTCCTATCAAATAAGCCACTAAATTTTGATGCAAATTAGTTTCTATCTCATCTAAAACGACTAACCCACCAGACTCAAGCTTCGGTAGAATCATTGAGATAAGTGCAAAAAGCTGTAATGTCCCTGAACTTTCTTTTTCTTCCGTAAAATCAGATTGTGAATCACCAATTTTATGTTTGAAAAAAGCTGAAAGAATATTTAGCGTATCATTGCTGTATGCTTTTTCTAATTCTTTTATTTTAGATTCAGGAATATTGTTTTTTAATTTTTCAAGTATTAAGCCTATTTCATGTTTTTCTTTATCTTCAACAAAAAAATCAACTATTCCAATATCTGCTAATTGAATAATTTCAATCACTTTATTTTTAATTGATTCATTTTGAGAAAGAACCATAAGGATTGAAGGTGTAAATTTAATATTTTTAAGCCCGTGTGAATTTACATTTGTATTTATTTTGCCAAAATAATCTCTAATTTTTTGAGCAATAATATGAGAATCAAAATTTGTTGCAAAAGAAATAATTGAACTTGTATCTCTTAAATCATTTGTCGGAAATGTTGAAACATTTAGACCAAATTTAACATTTTTCAAAGAACGAGAATAAAGCATTTCTCCATCTAAACTCAATATTTCAGTTAAAACTTTATTTCCATTAATTTCAAGTTCGTATGCGTATTCTTTATTTTCAAGACTAAAAAATAAATTAAATTTCGTCGCTGATTCTTCCATACCAATAAATTTTTCTATTGGTATTTTAGTTTCGTTTGAGAAAAATGATTGACTCATAAACCAAGCAACAAAATTCAATCCTTTTATAAAGTTTGTTTTTCCCGAAGCATTCGTACCAGCAAAACCTATTGTCGGATGTGCTAAAAAATTTGATTGCGATATATTCAAATCAAACTCTACAATATTTTCATTTTTGATAGAACAAAAATTTTCTATTGAAAGATATTTAATCATTATTTATTCTTTTATTCTATAATAAATTCTATTGATAAATTATATAGACTCGTTCAAATGAACTTAATTTCTCAACTTCTTAATTTCGTTCCGATTTAAAATATCATTTTGTATATTTTGTATCAGCAATATAAATGTCTAATGCCTTGCTCAATTGGAATTCAGAAAAAGCTTTTTGCATACAATTATTTAAAAACTCCATGGTTTTATCAAATTCATCAATCCTAACTCGTTCACCTTTAATGAGTTGTATATAATTGAAATCAACCTTTAAATGTCGAGCCTGTTTCTTCAAATGAATCTGACCGTATTGCGTATTGTCTAATTCAAAGTGTTCATATTCGCCCAATTTAGTAATTCTCATAAGGCTATCATGGTCTTTTTTTCGACTAACTTCTCCGAGTAAACTTTTAATACTGCTTTCTTCATCAGCATAATAAAACTTCAGAACAGCTTCTAAAAAAGGGACAATTTCAGCCGTTAACACCTCTTCTTTCAACTTCCAAAGATAAAAATGTTCGGTTTCTGAATAGTCATAAAGACTTAAATCATAATTGTCTTTAACTGTTTGGATAGCTACATCATCAGAAAGCCTATCCGCTTGAAGCCGTTTTTTTGTAAGAACGATGGTTGATTTTAAAGCAACTGCTATGAATTGAGCCATATTAGATTTTTTTTGAACACTAATTTTTCTGATTTGCACTGATTTTCGCTGATTTAGTTTCTTAAATCGTAAATATTTAGCTGACACGAATTACACAAATTACACGAATTTAAATGAACACATTTTGTGGCTTTACTTTTCTAAACAATGATGAAATTAGAAATAATTAATTCGTGTAATTTGTGAAATTAGTGTCAACCTTAAATTAAGTTATAAAAAATCAGAGTAAATCTGCGTAAATCAGAAAAATCAGCGTTCCAATTTAAAACTTCAACCGATTCAAAAAGTCAATATCCGTTGATTTGGTATTTCTAAAAACCATCATCAAAATAGCTAATCCAACAGCTACTTCCGCTGCCGCAACTGCCATGATGAAAAAGACAAACACTTGTCCACCTGGGTCGTTGTGAAAACGACTGAACGCTACCAACAGTAAATTCACAGCATTGAGCATCAACTCAACACACATAAAAATGACAATCGCATTGCGTCTGTATAAAACGCCTGTAACACCAATGGCAAACAAAATAGCACTCAACCATAAGTACCAAACCAAAGGAACACCTGCTATAATATCTTGATTCATAATCTTTTATATTAAAATTAGATTTTTAAGACCCCTCAGTATTTTTACTGAATTTCACGTTTGCCTAACATAACCGCACCGACCATACCCGCCAAAAACAAAACGGCAGATACTTCAAATGGTAAGATGTATTGACCATAAAGGACACGTCCTAAATATTCCACCGAACCTAAATCAGCACTGATATTGCCATTAATTTGCATTTTTTCAGCATCCCGGAAGGCAACGATTAAAACCAACATCAATAATCCGCCTGAAATAACCGCTGCTGCTTTACTCAAATTGGATTTAACAGGTTCGCCATCTACGTTTAAGTTCATCATCATAATGACATAGAGGAACAAAACCATAATCGCACCCGAATAAACAATGATGTGAACCGCCGCTAAAAACGACGAATCAAGCAAAAAGTAATGTCCTGCTATGGAAAAAAAGGTGACTATGAGTGCCAACGCGCTGTAAACAGGGTTGCGCGTGAAAACCACGAAGGCAGCACTCGCAATCGCAAGGGCAGAAAGGAAATAAAAAAGATACTGCGTTATCATACAAAAATTGGTTATTCGTTAATGGTTATCATCTTCCTCGTTCAAATGGTCTTCCCATGTTTGATTGTGGATGTGAAATTTGTTTGTTTTAAATTCAGCAACTGCTTTTGTTTGCCGTTTTGAGACATCAATTGGATTATCTATTGTCTCAACAAGTTTGTCTTTACCATATATCATATTGTTGCGATTGAAGTCAGTAGCAACAAGTCGGTCGGTCAAAAATATCGCTTCTTTTGGACACGCCTCTTCGCATAAACCGCAAAAAATGCATCGCAACATATTGATTTCATAAATCGAAGCGTATTTTTCTTCACGATACAAATGTTCTTCGCCTTTTTTGCGCTCTTCCGCTACCATTGTTATTGCTTCGGCAGGACAAGCAACGGCACATAATCCGCAAGCCGTACAACGTTCTGCCCCCGCCTCATCACGTTTCAAAACGTGCCAACCTCTGTAAACAGGCGCAAACTCACGCTTTTGTTCAGGGTATCTAATCGTAGCGGGCTTCTGAAAAGCATGTTTCAAAGTGATTGCCATACCCTTCGCAATCGCAGGTAAATATATCCTTTCAGCTAACGTCATTTCCTTATTGGAAACGAGTTTTGAGCGATTCGTTAATTTCATTTCTTAATATTTATCTTTTTAAAACAAACCCTTAAACCACCCCTCAGAAAAAGCGGTGAAAATGCCTGTCAAAATCAAATTCAAAATAGACAAAGGCAGTAATGTTTTCCAACCCAAATTCATCAATTGGTCATAGCGGAAACGCGGCAATGTCCAACGAACCCACATGAATAAAAAGATGAAAAAGATGATTTTACCCATCAACAAAACGAAGCCCAAAATGCGAACACCATTTTCTCCGAGCGAAGGTATCAATTCATTCTCAAATGGGAAATGATAACCGCCAAAATATAGCGTTGCCATCAAAGCAGATGAGGCAAACATATTGATATACTCCGCAAACAAGTAAAAACCGAGCTTCATCGAAGTAAATTCTGTATGATAACCGCCCACAAGCTCCGCTTCTGCTTCTGGCAAGTCGAAAGGCGCACGGTTACATTCTGCAAAAGCACATATTATGAAAATGAGGAAACCCAAAGGTTGATAAACAAAATTGCAAAAATCAGCATCTTGTTTATCTACAATAGCATTAAGACTCAAAGAACCTGTTGTCATAACCAATGCGACAAGGCTAATGCCCATCGCCAATTCATAGGAAATCATTTGGCTCGATGCACGAAGAGTGCCCATCATCGAATATTTATTGTTGGAAGCCCAACCGCCTATCATAATACCGTAAACGCCTATGGAAACAACGCCAAAGACATAAAGTACACCTATATTAATGTCTGAAATTTGAAAAAAGAAAGGCGTTCCATCCGATAAAGTTGTCGGGCGCGCCCACGGAATGACCACTGAAGATATATTCGCCACGAACATCGAAATCGAAGGACCCAAAATGAAGAGCCATTTGTTAGCTTCTGCGGGAATAAATTCCTCTTTCATAAACATTTTGCCACCATCGGCAAGCGGCTGCAACAAGCCAAAAGGACCTGCACGGTCTGGACCCACACGGTCTTGCATAATAGCCGCCACTTTGCGCTCACCCCACGTTGAATAAGCCGCAATGCCTAATGACACAGCAAAAACAGCTAAGGCAATTAAGCCTTTATAAATCAGTATCGTTGATAACATAAACTATTGATATTCAGTTAATTGTTTCGTTTTTACCCCCTCAGTATTTTGGCGTAATATGCCAAGAAACACCAATGCCAATTTTATTTTGATGAATGACACCCAACCTTATTATATTGGGTTTTATAAAACCTTTGTCTTCTTCATTGTCCTCTTTTTGACTCCAATAATTATTACAAATCGTCATTATTTTCTTCAAATTTCTTTTCTTTTGCCAATCAAAATGCTCAAATAACAAATAGCCGCCGCCTAATCCGACAATACTTAACAAAGCATTTTGAGATTTATTTTCACCTTGCGATAAATTATAAGCACCCCAAAAACCCATCGCAAACAAAGGAATACTGCTCACTTCATAGACCCGATTGGCATTGTACTTTTTCCACTCAAATTGAGCCATTGGAACACTCGCAAACAATTCATTCATTTTACGATACGTCAAGATTTCAGTAGAACTATCGTTATATGTAATGACGATATTGGACTTTTTATTCAGCTTACTACCGTGTTTCGATGAAACTTCTTTCACCACATCTATTCGTTCTTCAATCCTAATGGGATAATGTTCGCTTTGCGAAAACACTTTAACGTATTGACCCAAAATTAGAATAAATAAAATAAATAATTTGTTTGGCTTCATCTGTTTCCAATTTTAATTATTGAGAATATTTTATTTGATTGCGTACCCCTCAGTATATCATTGATTATCAACACTTTCAGGCAGAGACATCTGTGCAACAGCTTGATTATTCGGATTCAAAGCACCTGTTCCCAAACCATGTTTGATGCCATCTAATTCTGGATTGACCAAGTGTTTTGCACGTGCCAAAGCTAAACGTGTATCAAATTGAATGAGTTTCAAACCGTCCACACCGTCTTCATAATGATTGGCAGAAATGACCGAATGACGGTTTATTTTTGTAGGACCTTCAATCACCCAATCTGTCAATTCTTTTTTATGGAAACGGCAATCGTTGCAAATCCAATCCACAACTTCGCCATATTCGTCCTTGCGAGCTGTGACACGCAACACTTCATCACCTTTGAACCACAAACGTGTTTTGCCTGTACATTTTGGACAATCACGGTGTGCATCAACAGGTTTTGTGTACCAAACACGAGATTTGAAGCGGAAAGTCTTGTCCGTCAAAGCACCTACTGGACACACATCAATGACGTTTCCAGAAAATTCATTTTCAATAGCTGCTTGGATATAGGTCGAAATTTCGGCATGGTCGCCACGGTTTATGACACCATGCACACGTCCATCCGTCAATTGTTCCGCGACTTTCACACAACGCCAACACATAATACAACGTGTCATGTGCAACTGTACAAAATCGCCAATATCAATTTTTTCAAATTCACGGCGTTTGAATTCATAACGTGTATCCATTTTGCCATGCTCATAACCCAAATCCTGCAAATGGCACTCCCCTGCTTGGTCACAAACAGGACAATCCAAAGGATGATTAATCAACAAAAACTCAACAACACCTGCACGCGCTTCCAAAATCTCTGGACTTGTGATATTTTCAACCACCATACCGTCCATCACCGTTGTACGGCAAGAAGCCACAGGCTTAGGCATCGGTGTCGGATTCGCTGCCGAACCTTGCGTCACTTTCACAATACACGTGCGGCAATACCCACCCGATGTCTTCAATTTTGAATAATAACACATCGCAGGCGGCACAATATCGCCCCCAATCAACCTTGCAGCTTGCAAAATCGTTGTGCCTGCTGGCACTTCTATACTTTGTCCGTCAATCGTTACTTTCGGCATATTCTAATTTTTTATATCAAGTACCCCTCAGTATTTTGGGGTTATTTTTCAAGTTTTTATAAATTCTAAAATCAAAGATTTACTTCATGTAAAGCAACATTAATAATTGACTATCCAAGTAACAAAACTATCAATTATAGCATAATTCTTAGAATTATCGTCAACAGGTTTGAGTTCATCCAATTTTAAGCTAAAAATCTTATTATCAGAAAGCCGTTTTACCTTGACAGGAATTGTCAAATACTGCTCTATTTTATTTTCAAGAAACTCAATAATTTCAAATTCATCATCAAGTGACGGATATTTTTTTCTCATTTCCCTATGTTCGGCTTTGCTTCCATATCCAAATTGAAAACGTTCTTCCCAACCAAAATCGCCCATAGATTCTATGCCCGCTAAAATACAAGGCATTGCTAATTCATTTTTAATAAATTCTAAAAACGTCTTTATCTTTATTGACGTTACTTTTAAATCATTAGACTCTATTACCTTTTTTATAAACTTTTCAACATTATCAATGGAAGAAGGATTAGCTTGTACTATATTCAATGCCTTTAATTTTTCTTCTAACTTAGTATCAACTTGCTTGATTCTTTCGATGTCTTCCTTATCAAAAATGAAAGTCTCGACATCATAGTCTTCATCAATATTAAGTTGAATATAGGCTTGCGGCATATTTTTCAAAGTAACCTCATCCCATTTCACTTCAATATTGTATTCGCCTTTGGTTTCTTCTGATTCAACAAAAGCAATAACCTTACCCTGCCATCCTGACAAATCAAAGGCTTCTAAATCAGGAATTGAAATCCCTGTTTTTACTCTTACTATATCTCCTTTAAAAAGCATCTTAAATCAATTTTGCCCAAACAGCAATTTTTCAATATTAATTTGATTAATTACAAAACTTCAAAGTGTACCAACTGTTCTTCCAAAACCATATTAAACACTTTATCTGTCACCAATTTAAGAGTCCAAACACCTTCTTTCGGCATTCCCCATATTTCAAATTCAAATTCTCCTAATCGAAACATTTGGTCTGATACAAAATGCGGTGGTTTTTCTAAAAATTCACCGACAATGAACTCACCAAATGGCGTTTGATTGTGGGTTTTTATGTTAAAATCGAGTATCATATATCTCCTTTATAACTTGATGACCAACCTAAAATTGCTTTCAATTTTTGAGCAGGATTGTATTTGAAAATCCTCGAACCATGTTTTTCAGCAATATAAAAACTGCCCAAATGCTCGATAGTCACAGGCTGAATATTTTTCAAACCGTCATACAAAGTATCTATAAAGCCCGTCAAATAACGCTCTGCTTCCTTTTCAGGGCAGCCCATTTTTTGAGCATAAAGTTTGATGAAATCTTTATGCTTTATTTTTTTGCCTTGTTCACCTTTACTTCTTCCAAACATTTTTTTAAACGACTCCTCAGTATTTTGAGGGTATTTTATTGTAAATCAAATAATTATCCTTAATAAAAGTCCTTTTGTATCTAATCCGTTATTTTCAAACTCAATACAAGCCAATATATCTTCTTTTTTCAAACGTGGATAAGCATCTAATAAATCTTCAAAAACCCAACCTTCTGTCAACCTTTCCAAAATTAAATCGACAGGTACTCGCGTTCCTTTAATACAAGGTTTCCCGAACATTACTTCTGGATTAGCTTCTATATGATTTTTGTAGTCCGTCATTTTCTTATATTTTTTACCCCTCAGTATTTGAGGCTATTTTATTGAAAATCAGTTATTCATTTGTCCTAAAATTAATATCATAAAGACACTTATAATAATAAATATAACAATTGGCACTAAATAATCTTCTGATTTTATTTCCGTTTTGTTTGCGCCAAATTCTTCCGATGTAAATCCACTTTGCTTCCCAATCAATTTCCTTGTGGAATCACTTAAATATTGATAAGACAAAAACTCCAAAACCTTTTCCTTAGAATTCAACTCCCCATCAAACCGATTTTCATTAATCATAAGCGCATATTCCTCTTTACCATCAATCTTCAAAGCCATGACATTTTCATCAAAAAAACCATGCTTGAAAAGAAAACTTTCATCTTTCCTATCAATCAACAATGAATTATTGCCCAAATACTCCCATTTTCCTTTTTCTACTTTACCATTTGAAGAAATCAATAATTCGTTATTACTCCTAAAAATATAAACATTTTTTGCTTTTGTCAATTCATCTAAAACCACCCAATGTTGATTGGTCAACAACGTCAAATCATCCAGTTTTTTACTGAATTTTTGAAGTTTAGGGATTATGTCTGCGATATAAGTTTGCATTTTTCAAGAATTTCACAACATTTATAAGAATTTCTGCAAGGCTTTTTAGAATATTGAGAACAAAAGCACCATTTAATCTTCTTTGTTACCTTTTTAACTTCTATGAGTTTTTTTTTATGTCAACATCAAATCCTTTAATCAAACTTTGAAGATTTTTAGCATC
>JAYSQG010000322.1:0-6121 GCA_043721685.1 Saprospiraceae bacterium
CTGAGTGTCAAGCAATTTGTTATATACTTAGGCAATAAACCGTCGAAAATGGTTTCTGTCATAGAACAAGAAGACCTTTCATTTAGGTTTACAATTATCAATTTATGTGAAATACCGTTTGAGGAGTTTCTTGATAGTGACAAACCTGAAACTATTATTATGGCAATTTTAGCCAATTTCAAACGAGAATCTCCTGATAAAGTGATTGAAAAAGTATTGGCAAAATTAGCCGAAACCGTTGAAAGCCGTTTATTATTGTCAAAATATGTTGTCCCGTTGCTAGTTTTATCAAACTTGCGTAATTTGCAGTCAGAAGTAAATCAAAATATTCAAAATATGGCAATCACAGCAGATATAGATTTAAGTAAAGACCCGTTTTTCAAAAGTGCGATTGAAAAAGGTCTAAAACAAGGTTTAGAACAAAGTATAACTCGATTATTAAAATCGAAAATAGTGTCTCATCAGCAAATAGCTGACATAATGGAAGTTCCATTAAGCCTTGTTGTTGACCTTCAAAAACAGTTAGATACACAGCCGAAAAAAGGTAAAAAGTAAGAATAACCTCTTTTTACTGAGGGGTCTCCTAAAACTACAACCGCCGAAAAATCTAAGGTTTTTCGGCGGTTTTTATCTTTTATATTCCTAAAATTTTTCGATTCACCTTTTCATCAGGCGCAGCACCAGCGAAGTCATCAAACGCTTTTTCAGTCACATTGATGATATGACTTTTGATGAAAGGCGCACCTTCTGCCGCACCTTGTTCTGGCGATTTGATGCAACATTCCCATTCCAAAACAGCCCAACCATCGTAATTATATTGCGATAATTTTGAGAAAATAGACTTAAAATCTACTTGTCCATCGCCCAAAGAACGGAAACGACCTGCGCGGTTTGTCCAGTCTTGATAGCCGCCATAAACACCTACTCGACCTGTTGGATTAAATTCAGCGTCTTTGACATGGAACATTTTTATACGCTCATGATACAAATCAATGTATTCGAGATAGTTTAATTGCTGCAAAACGAAGTGGCTTGGATCATAAAGTATGTTCGCCCGCTTATGGTTTTTAACTTTATCGAGGAACATTTCGAAAGTTATACCATCATGCAAGTCTTCGCCTGGATGAATTTCGTAGCAAACGTCAACGCCACTTTCGTCAAATTTATCCAAAATCGGCTTCCACCGTTTTGCCAATTCGGTGAAACAAGTCTCCACCAAACCTTGTGGGCGTTGTGGCCAAGGATAAACAGTATGCCACATCAAGGCTCCGCTAAAAGTAGCATGTGCCACAAGTCCTAAGTTTTCGCTTGCTTTTGCAGCCCAAAGGAGCTGTTGAACTGCCCATTTTTGACGTTCCACAGGTTTACCTTTAACTTCATCTGGTGCAAAATTGTCGAACATGGTATCATAAGCAGGATTCACCGCGACGAGTTGTCCTTGTAAATGTGTCGAAAGTTCCGTGATTTGTAAGCCAAAACTTTGGATTTTGCCTTTCAATTCATCACAATACGTTTTAGACTCGGCGGCTTGTTGCAAGTCAATCAAGCGGCTGTCCCATGTTGGAATTTGCACACCGATATAACCTAAGCTGGCTGCCCATTGGCAAACACCTTCGAGTGAGTTGAACGGAGCGGTATCGCCCATAAATTGAGCGAGAAAAATGGCTGGACCTTGGATGGTTTTCATAAAATAGAGATTTGATTTTAGTTATTGTTTTTACCCCCTCAGTATATTGAGTTGATTTTAAGGTAAAAGTAAAAAAAACGGCTCATTCTGTATTTGGAATGAGCCGTTTTTATTGTCAATATTCTGCAATCAACGTTTCTGCAAAAAAAAAGCGTTCCAACATCCCAAAACCCTCAAAATACTGAGGGGTCTTTTTTGGAACATTGGAACGCTGTGTGAAGATGCTGTAACCTTTGAAATCAATCTATATCACCCATTGGGTAATACATTTTTTCGTACATCTCAACGAGCTCGCAAATCAATTCGCGTTCGTCAATGTCGTTACAAACAATGAAATCTTGGTGCATCAGGTTGTGTACTTGTTGCAGTGCAATATCGTATTGCTCCTGCACGCGCATCGAGTCCAACATAATTTGTAAATTTTAGGCGATAGTTATAAATTAAAGTTTAATGACTCGCTAAAATTACACCATTTTTATGAGAAAAGAAGAATTAAAATGTAAACTTTACTAAAATACTACCGTTTTGTTTGTTTCAACCCTTGATTTGCCGTTTTTTGTTCTTAATCAACAGTAATCCATTTACTTTTTTTATTGGATTCGACAACTTTATAAATGAATTTCATACCTCTAACACCGTCCGATACTGAGGGGTAGTCGTAAATCGGGTCTTGCGCTTCGCCGTCTAAATGCGCTTGAATATGCTTCGCAAAATTGCGATAGACATTTGCAAAAGCTTCCAAATAACCTTCAGGATGCCCGCCGGGTATACGTGTATGTGCATTAGCCACTTCGGGCGGTGTCATGGCTGGATAAAGAAAACTTTGCCCTGTGCGCAATATCTCTTTTGGTCTATCCAACCATTTGATTATCAAAGAATTAGGGTTTTCTTGATGCCATTCCAAAGCCCCTTTTTCGCCCCAAATGCGAATATTCAAACCGTTCTCCTCCCCTACTGATATTTGAGAACAATGTAAAATACCTTTTGCACCATTGTCAAAACGTAGTAATACATTGGCATCATCGTCCAATTGTCGCCCTTCAACGAATATGGATATGTCCGCAAAAAGTTCTTTGATTTTTAAGCCTGTGATGTACTCCGCAAGGTTTTCAGCATGTGTCCCAATATCACCTAATGCACCCGCAATACCCGATTTTGAAGGATCCGTACGCCAAGACGCTTGTTTCGATTGCTCATCTTCCCGTTTCGTCGCTAACCAGCCTTGTGGATACTCGACAACGACCTTTCGAATATTGCCAATATCGCCATTTTTGACCATCACTCGGGCTTGTTTGACCATCGGATAACCCGTATAATTATGTGTCAAAGCGAAAAGCATCCCTGTTTTTTCAACGATTTTTTCCAATTTCAACGCTTCATCGAGGCTAAAACTGAGAGGTTTGTCGCATATCACATGGAAGCCATTTTCCAATGCCATTTTCGCAGGAGCGAAGTGAACATGGTTTGGTGTCACAATGCTCACAAAATCCATGCGCTTGTTTGCGGGTAGCTTTTTTTCTGATTTTATCATCGTTGCAAAATCAGGATACACCCGTTTGGGGTCTATGTACAATGCTTCTCCTGAACGACGAGATCTTTCGGCATCGCTCGAAAATGCACCACAAACGAGTTCAATTTGTCCATCTAAGGCTGCTGCCATGCGGTGAACGCCACCTATAAAAGCGCCTTCACCACCGCCAACCATGCCCATTCTTATTTTCCTTGCCATATATTTTGAATTGAATATTTATTAAAAAATCAACATATAGTCACATAGGACACATAGTTTTAGTTCCTTACAGGATGACAAAAGGAAAAAACTATGTGTCCTATATGGCTCGTATGTGTTAAACCATTACCCAAGCCTGTTTTTTATTACTTTCCAAAATACGCTCGCAAATCAACAACTCCCGATAACCATCTGCGAAGGTTGGAAACGTCGGATTTTCAGGTTGTTTGCCTTCGGCAATAGCGGCGTAAACCTCTTTGAACATCTGTTTTGATGTATCAGGAAAGCCTTCATTGTGTCCGCCAGGGAACGTCATCAATGCACGTGCTTCGGGATATGCCAAAGACGGGTCGCGCATCAACGACTCATTATAGCCGTTGCGGTTGCCAATCCAAATTTCGTTTGGAGATTCAGAATTGAAGGCAAAAGTCTTTTTTGACCCTGAAATCTCTAATTTTAATTGATTTTTACGCCCCGCAGAGACTTGCGAAACCGTTACAGAACCCCGATTGCCGTTGTCAAAACGCAATAAAACATTGGCGTGGTCTTCGGTTGTAATCGGCACATCAGCGTAGTCTTCGGGTTGCAACATTTTGCCCGAATACGTTTCAACTGGCTTCAAAGGCTTCTTACGGGTTTTGTGGATTGTGTTAAAATCCGCCATGACTTCAACTGTTTTCAGACCTGTGATATATTCAATGACATCCATCAAATGCGAGCCAATATCTGCAATTGCCCTTGAATCGCCCGATTTATCAGGCTCCAAACGCCAGTTATAGTCTGTTTCATAAAACAACCAATCCTGCAAATATGAACCGATAATGGAATAGACATCGCCCAAATCCCCCTTTTCATGCATCGTTTTCATCTGACGCACCAACGGATAGTAGCGCAAATTGAAATGTACGGCATTGACCAAACCTGTTTGTGCAGCAAGGGCAACCAACTCTTCCGCTTCGTGTAGGTCTTTTGCCAATGGTTTTTCACAAATCACATGTTTACCAGCCAATAAAGCGGCTTTTGATTGTGAAAAATGCAGAAAATTGGGCGTACAAATATGCACCGATGTAATATCATCTTGCTTCAACAAATCGTCGAAAGTATAGGCGCGAGCGATGCCCAATTGTGCCGCTTTTTCTTTCGCCAATTCAATAGTGACTTCGCACAAAGCGACAACTTCCACATTTGGTAAACGGCGCAATGCTTCGATATGAGCAGGTCCGATGAACCCTGTTCCGACAACGCCAACTTTAATTTTTTCCATGTCTGATTTTTAATTAGTTTTTTATAAAAAGTTTGTCCTTATCTCTAAATACTGAGGGGGTGCAGAAAGCATCGCCAAACCTAAAATACCGCCTGTGACTTTTGATTGACTCATAAACAATTGATATTCAGTCTTTTAATTTTCATAAAAGATGATATTAATGGGCGAGATATGCTCTTTAGTGCGTTTTGTTTTCGTAAACATACAATATATTGAGGGGGGTATAAATGGGAAAACTTGCGTCAAATTTTTGAAATTTGACGCAAGTTTAACGGTTAATTTAAGCTGTTTTAGCCTTTTTTTGCCAAAAATACAAAATCGTAAAAGCAAAAACCAGAATCAACGGAAAAATTGCCATCGTGGATAAAGTTGCTTGTCCCGCTGCCAATTCCATTTCATCGCCTGTAAGCCCTGCAGCTGTTTTTGCAGCTTTTGCATCGTCAATCCATTTTCCAATAATCGGTTGGAAAATAGCCGTTGAAAACATACCGATACCGCCGATTATTGACATACCTAATGCACCACTTAAAGGCACTTTTTCAGCAATAAAACCGACCATATTGGGCCAAAAATAAGCTACACCTAAGGCAAAGAAAATCGCTGCCACGTAAGTCATACCGCCTGTAGAAATGCTTAACAAATAGATACCAATAGTCGCAAGAACCGCTGAACCGAGCAAAACACCCGTTTGGTCAAAACGATGCACAATCTCGCCACCGAAGTATCGAGCAACCGCCATCAGCCCTGTTACTAAAGCCAAAATAAGCATCGGGCTTGCGCCAGATTTACTCATAATCAAGCCTGTCCATTGTTGTGGTCCAAACTCTGTAATTGCCGTCAAAGCCATACATCCAAACATGAATATATACAAAGGCGTCGCCATCGCTTTTAGGTTTTCGCCAATTGAGGTCACACCTTCTGTTTTAGGTTTAGGGAATTCTTGACCCCAAAACAAGTAGGCATAGATAAGTGTAGGAATTAAAATAAACCAAATTTGTGCTTGCCAGCCCATATTGGCATCCGTCATAAATTTAGAAATTAAACTGCCTATGACGATACCGCCAGGAAACCACATGTGAAAGCGGTTCAATCTTTTGCTCATTTCTGCGCCTTGATAAGCGTCTGCAATCATTGGATTACAAGCGGCTTCCGTACAGCCGTTGCCCACACCGATTAAGAACGTAGAAATCAAAAGACCTGTATAACCGCCTAAAACTTGCGGATATAGCGTCAGCAAAATACCGAGCGCATGACAAACAAAGGCAGTCATCATGATTTTTTTAGGACCAACTGTGTGATACACAAGACCGCCAATAATCATAGACAAGGGGAAGCCAAGAAACCACATGGAATTGATAAAACCCAGTTGTTCGGCACTCAAATTAAAATCAGTAGCCAACTGCGGCAAAATACCTGCACGAATACTAAACGAAAATGCTGT
>JAYSQG010000323.1:0-4836 GCA_043721685.1 Saprospiraceae bacterium
AGCACAGGCATGAGGAATAAAATGAGATAGAGGATGTTTTTCATATCGCGTTTTTAGATTTTGAGTGAATGTGAGAGGCTTTTCTCCTCATATTGAGTAAGTGAATATTGCGCAGGTCGGAGACCTACCGTATAGGTGAGTTCGGTGAAAACACCGAACCCAGCGCCGTCGTTGTTTTGCTTAACGGAGGTGCGTTAATTTAATGAACATCCCTGCCGAGCGGTTCTTTTTGTCCGCTATGTCAAGGAACGTTTATATTGAATCTTTACTCTGATTTTTCAATTAATCAAAATATTCATAAGCATATATTTCAATAACATCTTCTTTTCGACTGTATCTGAACAAATCTTCATAACGTTCTAAATTAAAACTTGAAGGGTAATGTACTTTTTCAGCAATCAAATTATGACTTGAATAATATATGTCTTCCAGTTTTTCAACTTTATCAAAACCAATTGCATAATGGCTTTCATCACTCAAATACCCATTTTTGAAGCGCGTGTAATATATACATCCACCTACATTATTTAAATAATCTACATCATTTAAATCAGTGATTTCATTTAGTTCAATTCTGTCATTTAATGGAATACGAGAACCATCCATACTTTGAAATTTGTGCAAAAGCAAAAGTCTTTCAGGTACAACATTATAACTTAAATAAGTAATTGAAAGGATTTCACTCCTTCTTGTTCCGTCATTTAACATAAAAGAGTTTTGATATGAGAAATGTAATTTTAATTTTTCAAATATTCTATCAATATCAGTAATAATAAACTCATTATTATGTCTAATTTTAAGAATGTCATAACAAGCTATATTGGTTTTCTTTGTTTTAATACGAATATTTAATGTATCTACTGATTTATAAATTGTATCAGCGACATAATATAAGTCTGAAAAAACGTATTCTATGGATTTATCTTTATTGATATAAAGTTTTTCATAAAGTTGTTTTCGATATGCCCAAAATGAACGCATTTCTTCTTTATAAAATGAACCATCACTAAAATATTTTTTTGCACTAAATCCACCTAATGAATCTCTTTTGTAGATGGATTTGATTACTGTATTACTATCTTTATCTTGGGGAATCAAACCTCCAAATTCATACGAGATTGAACCATCTGGTGATAGAACGTTAAATGTTTGAACTGCCTCACCCCAAAGTCTTTCAGTACAAGATGTCAAAACATCATCTTTGTCATACTCATAATAGGCAGAATACATTTCTTTTTTTGACAACAGATCGTACCACTTTTGATTTACAAGAAAACCTTTTCTATTGTATTCAAAATCATAATAAAGGATATTTGACTCACTACCGCCATTAAATTTATAATACATTCTTTTCGTTTTTACTTGCGCAGACTTTATTGTACGGTTGCTTTCTCCTCTATAATTATCTTCAAAAGCAATAGGAATAGCACGCGGTTGTGCAACCAAAAATGATGTATAAATAATAAAACTTACCAATAATATAATCTTATCTTTAAAATTCAACATAAATATTTCGTTTTATTGTTACCAATTTTTATTTTACTATTTTCACAAATACAGAATACGACCGCTCGGCAGGGGTGTTCGTTTTTCTTACCACAAACCACCAACAACGAACGGCGGCGCTGGCTTCGGTTTTTTAACCGAAGCCTACTATTTTAAGGGGTCTCCGACCCCCGTAACTGACCTTTTCAGTAATACCCCGTCGGCTTTATCGGTCCAATCGGTTCTGCTATTTCAATATCAATCAATCCTTTTTTATTCAAGTAATAATCGGATGCACTGCTGTAAATGTACTCCCAAGGTTCTACAACGATACCCGCCCGAACAGGATTATAATGTATATACGTCAATTTCTGCCAAATCACTTCCAATGTCCACAAAGCAATCGGATGATTGTCTTGCTGCCAAAATTGATAATGTCGATTATCAGAATTGTGCTTGCCAAAAAACTTAAAGAGATACAACAACCAATCTCGGCGGCTTTCCGGCTCATTTTCGATGCTTTTTAGTATCTGTGTGGCGGTGAATTTTTTAAAATCCCGCAACACATCGCTCAAAGCATACCCCTCAGTATAAACGACCATGTGCAGATGATTTGACATCAGAACGTAGCCTACAACGTGTAAACCCTTTTGTTTCTGACAATAACGTAGGCTTTCTATTACGATGTCTCGATAACGTTGTCTTGTGAATATGTCTATCCAATCCGCTATGTCAAGGAACGTTTTTATCGTTGTTGCCAAACCCAATATACTCTTTTAAGTTGTGCAATTGAAATTAAATTAACTAATATGCATGTTGATCGGCATTTTTTCAATTCAATAAAGCCGCAGTATAATAGCCATCATTATCTGATGTTATTATAAAATGATTGTCACACATAAAACAAAGAACTGTCAAAATTTCTCTCTTTGAAAGGTATTCTTTTTTTACTCTAAAATGTTTACTATTATCTTGATGCACATATAAGTCAAAATATTTTTTTATTATTTTTTTTATACGTTTTTTTTCGAGTTGTTTATATAAAGAATTATCAATGCTATCTTTTATTAACTTTGGACATTTATCGAACCTTAAACCTACAAATTCAAAATTTAATATATCGCTAACTGTATCAGCAAACTCTACTGGATAATCATTCCTTTTACTATAATAGCAATGGAATAAGCCATAATTACTGGTTAGGACTCTAAAAACTGAACCATCATTTTTTTGCACATATAGTGGAAAACAAACAAAAATACCGCTTCTTACCAAATCTACAACGACGGCATTATATTTATCCTTAGTTGGAATTTCTTGAGCTTGTAGATATAAGCCTAATATTAAAAATAATTTGATGAAATACAGTTTCATTATTATTGATTTTTATAGTTATTTTGAGACGGGTTTATATTATAATTATCAGTTCTAAGTAATTGGTTTGCCTTCAAATCATAATCACCATACATAGTTCGTGGTTCTATTCCCAACTTCTTATGAATAAGATTTTGAAAATTGACTGCATCGGCTTCTTCATAATTCATCTGCTCATTCGTAGTATTAGGCAAAATTGTAAGATCCTTTTGCCCTATCTCTGTATTAAATCCATGTTTGAGTTCATGTGCCAGTGTAGCGACAGAAATATTACTTGATTTATCTTCATTTGGAGTAAATTTAGTGTGAGTTCCTGTATAACTGCCATCTTCTCCCTTTACCGATTCGTAGTTTTTTGAGCCCTGACCATTTAGGGCTTTTTTACCATAGTTCCCAATTGAATGTGTTGCTTTTGAAGACTCAAGTTTATCAATGACTTCCGCTGCTTTTGGATCAGAGGCTTTTATATAATCTATTTTCTTTGCAACACTTTCAATATACCCCCCTCCTTTATATTCTTTACCCGTTGATTCATATTTTTTAGTCTTGTCATTAAATTTTGTTTGATACATTTTTCCGTTGTCATATTTAACACTTGTAACAACTCCGTCCTTGCCCTTATCTTGAATAATAATGTCAGTGCCCTGCATACCATCAGGGTCAATAAACCGCATCGGATTATTAAACGCATAATTATAAGGCGAATAACTCCTCATTTTCTCTGTCAAAGGGTCAATTGCATTCCACCGTCCAATCGCTGCATCATACATCCTTGCTCCATAATCCATCAAGCCCAAACCAAAATCATCATTCAACTCCTTCCCATTATACAAATATTTTGAATCCGGTACTGAGGGGGTATTACTCCAAGTTCCTTCCATATTGAGACCAAAAGGATAATAATGATTCTCTTGCGTTACTTCACTTGTTTCTTGTGTTGTGCTTTGCTGTATCAAACCGTCGCCGTTTTTATCACTAAACATGATGCGCGTATTGCCGAGATGGTCTTTCAAAGCATATTCGTACTTTAAAACGCTGTTTATGGTCGTTACACGTCCTTCGGCGTGGTATATGGCTTCAAGAGTAGTTACACTTGATACCGTGCGGTATTCGATGCCGCCCACATAATCCTGTACGTAATTCGTAGAACCGCTTACTGTTTTCCGCAATTTATTCCCACCTGCATCGTACAAGAAAGTAATCGTATTGCCACCAGTAAATGTTATCGTCGTCGGCAAATTCAAATGATTGTAAGCGATGCTTGTAATCCCTTTATTCGGGTCGGCGGTCATATTGCCGTTGGTGTCATAGCTATAATTGCTGCCATTTGAGATGGTTTTAAAACCTTTCGCTACATCGCTACTTTCTGTCACGCTGTTCAGTTTGTTTGTAATATTGTAACCCGAAGAACCGTAGTTATAGGTCAAATTATCTATCATTCCCCAACCGCAGCTTGCATTGAAGCCCCAACGTTGCAAAGTATTGATATTGCCACGGATGTCATAAGTCAGCTTTTCATCATAGCGGTTGCCCGTTACTGTACCACCTGTGCTAATGTCAGAATAGGCTGCTGTTGTCATGCGATTCACAGCATCGTATTGAAGAGTATATGCTTGCCTTTCTCGTCCGCGCACTTGCCAAATGACTTGTGAAATATTGCCACCATACTGAGGGGTCGTTGTTGTACCACTGGGCGCAAAGGCGGCATTCGGGTTCTCGTACATTAAGTCCATCGAAAACAAATCATTATTATCCAAATTCGTTGTACTGGGTGCAAAAGCCACAGGAAAATCGCAATTCGCCAAAGGTCTCGATAAGCCTAAGCCCATCGCTGTTGCAGGGCTGTTAATCCCTGTCAACCAACCCAATGAATTATAAGCATAATCCACTTTTTGAAGATAGTTTAAAGCATTCACTTTACCCATTCGTTTACTAATCAATTGATTTTTAACATTATAATCGGCATACGACAATATC
>JAYSQG010000324.1:0-6095 GCA_043721685.1 Saprospiraceae bacterium
TACAGGACATGGCGTGCGGTAGGCGCAAATGAATTTCCTGAATTTCATCATATTGATAGTGCGTTCATTATTCCGCTATTTGTTGTTTTCTTTTTCTTATCCTTTATTCCTCAGATTTTATTGTTTTGGTTTCGACCAATGGTTATACCCAAGTGGTTGGTTTGGTTGGCATTACTTTTTAATTTTATAACCCTTGTTTCAACAATAACTATTCAAATCCCTATTCAAGCAGAGCTCGATAATAAATTTTCTTTAGAATTAATTGACCGACTTATATCAACCGATTTCATTTATAGAAGGATTCCAATGTTCTTACAGGCAATAATAAATTTTATTATGCTCTTTAAAGTAGTGAAACATTCGGGTAATCAGCCAAACCCTTCGACATAAGAGAAACTATGCCGATATCTACTATCAAGTCATTCTCTAATATATCCAGTTGAATTCAAAAAGAATAAATAGGACAATGACAATAAACAAAAGCGAAGACAAGCCAATAGAGCCAACCGACGACCTGAATTCACAGAGATTCTATCATGGCACTAAAGCCAATCTGAAACAGGGAGACCTGATTGAATCTGGCTTTCATTCAAACTATGGTAAGCGGAAAAAGGCATCTTATGTCTATCTGACTGCCACCTTAGAGGCTGCTACTTGGGGTGCAGAATTGGCTTTGGGTGAAGGAATTGGCAGAATCTATATCGTTGAGCCGACAGGCTCGTTTGAAGATGACCCCAATTTGACGGACAAGAAGTTCCCAGGAAATCCAACTAAGTCATACCGTACTAAGAATCCGCTTCGGGTCTCTGGTGAAGTCACAGATTGGCAAGGACACTCACCCGAACAGCTCAAGACCATGAAGGATCACCTTGAGCGACTTAAGGAATTGGGTATTGAGGCAATCGAGGATTGAGGATACCCCCTCAGTATCAAGAGCTATTTTTACATTGAATTCTCTCTTTTTTTGTTACAAAATAATAAATTTGTGTCTATAAGTGATAAACACGAAACGGATTTCGTGTTTTCCTTATTTAACGACAAGAATTAAAAAACGAATAAGTCAACTACCTGAAAGTGGAGACCAGATACCACTCAAAAAAAACGGGGCGTAACTTGATGACCAAACAATCAGGGTAACATAAAAAACAATAAAACTATGTCAGAACAAAAAGTATTTCAAGCGAGTGCCGAAAGTCAAGCAAAGGCTAAGCAATTACGGCTGTTTGCCTTTTTAGCATGGTTTGTCGCTATGGGCGGACAGGCTTTTGCCATTCTTAAATTAATCAAAAATGACACCCTCGTATGGTTAATTGTTGTCATCGTGGTCATTCTTGCTTTAGCCATCACAGGGTCAATGCTTTGGAAAAAAGCAAACAGGTTAGACCCTGCATCAGAAAAAGACAAAGTGAAGTTCTTTGTACAAAATCAACTTGGGGCTATCATGGGTGTATTGGCATTTTTGCCTTTAGTAATTCTCATTTTTACGAACAAAGATTTGGATGGTAAAACAAAAGGTATTGCAGGTTCAATTGCGGTTATAGCCATGTTGGCAGCTGGTATCACGGGCATTGACTTTAACCCGCCTTCTGTTGAAAAATATACGAAAGAAATTAATGAACAAACAGAGACATTAAAACAACTCAATTTAGGTAACGATCTTGTTTATTGGACTGCGTCTGGAAACAAATATCACATCTATGAAGACTGCCAACATATTAAAGGTAGAGATGTGATTACACATGGAACAATTAAAGAATCGTGGGAAAAAAAGGGGATTTCAGAACTTTGTAAGACTTGTGAAAGCAGAGTTAAAAAGGAAAGAAATATCCCTGAATAAGATGTGGGTGTTATGAAGCTATATCAAAAGCAAAAGCCAGAGCTTGATTTTTTTATTCCAAATAACATTCTTGAAGAAGGTATTTAAGTTAGGGAAACTTTAAAAGTTTCCCTAACTTGATTCCCGAAACAATAGAATATCTTGTGCGAGAAATTTTATTTGGCTTTTGATTCACCCTCATAGTAAATTAAGTTTGACGACTGATTTAAAAAGAATCGTTTTGTGACAATTTTTGTGGTGAGCTGCATAAAGTTCGGGAAACTTTGAAAGTTTCCCGAACTTGGGCGTTCATTTTGCTTTGTTTTCTTCTTCGACCACAAAAATTGTCACAGAACCAAAAAAAATTAAAAATAGAAACATGACAGAACCAATCAAAGCCATTATCACAGGCGCAACAGGCATGGTCGGCGAAGGCGTTTTGCACGAGTGTCTGCACCACCCTGCTGTTTCCTCCATTCTATTGATTAATCGGAAACCATCAGGTATCGTTCATCACAGTGTGAAAGAAATCATTCACAGTGATTTTTACGATTTATCTGCCATTGAAAGTGAATTGGAGGGCTATAATGCTTGTTTTTTCTGTTTAGGAACGACATCAATTGGCAAAAACGAAGCAGAATTTATTAAAATCACTTACGATTTGACGATGCACGTTGCCGAAACTTTGGCAAGGATGAATCCAGATATGACCTTTTGTTACATCTCAGGCTCTGGCACAGACAGCACCGAAAAAGGCAGACAAATGTGGGCAAGAGTAAAAGGAAAAACCGAAAATGACTTGATGAAACTGCCTTTCAAGCGTGTTTATAACTTCCGTCCAGGTTATATGCAGCCGACTCCTGGCTTGAAAAACACGTTGCCTTACTACAAATATTTCACTTGGCTCTACCCTATTTTGCGTCCTGTGGCTTCAAAATATATGTCCACATTGACGGAAATGGGTCGGGCAATGATTCACAGCGTCAACAGAGGTTATGGGAAACAGGTTTTAGAAGTGAAGGATATTATTGAATTGGCAAAATAGACGTATGTAAAGAACACAGATTTAACTGATTTGCTTGATTTGCTTGATTTGCTTGATTTACGCAGATTTCAATTATTAGGAGAAGAAAAAACCTGTGTTAATCAAGCAAATCAGTTAAATCTGTGTTCAAAAAAAAAATTATGAAAATAGCCTTATTAAGCTGCAAAAACTGGCCCGATGTCTTAGAAAAAGAACGGGCTTTTGCATCAGAATTTCCCAAGCAATTTGATGTTCATGTCGAAGTTTGGAATGACCCCTCAGTAAATTGGACTGATTATAACTATTTGATTTTCAGAACAGTATGGGATTATTTTGAATTTCCTAAAGAATTTGAGACATGGTTAAATGATTTAGAAAATCAAAATGTCAAGACGCTTAACCCCCTCCCTATCATCAAACGGAATCAACATAAATTCTATTTACAAGACCTTGAAAGACAAGGCATTGACATCATTCCAACAGTTTTCATTCCTAAAAATACCCGATTGGATTTATCTTTTTTGATAAATAACAACTGGGAAAAAGCCGTTATCAAACCTGCTATTTCTGGCGGCGCGTATTTGACAAGGCTTTTTTCACAAAGCGAAATTGAAGAAATAGAAATAGAATATGCTTCGTTTGCCCTTGAAAATGACCTTTTGGTGCAGCCGTTTATGCCTGAAATTCAAGAGATAGGCGAACTGTCTATATTGTTTTTTCAAGGAAAATACTCGCATACTATCTTGAAAAAGCCTAAAAATGGTGATTTCAGAGTACAATCCCAGTTTGGCGGACAATATCAAGCCATTGAACCCGATGCAGCTGTTTTAGCGACTGCTGAATACATCATCCAAACTTTTGGCGGCGATTTGTTGTATGCCCGTGTAGATGGCATTTTGAAAGACGGCAAGTTTTTACTGATGGAATTGGAATTGATAGAACCCGATTTGTATTTCGATTATCATGCTGATGCTAAACAGAACTTTTTATCTGCTTTGGAGGCAATGATAACTTGATTACGCCATTCATCATTTATAATTCATCATTCATCATTACTTAAGTGTATTGGTAAACCAAAGCAATCATTGCAAATTGTAAGGGTATCCGAAGCCACAAAAACCACATTTTTATCTTCATGCCAGAACCTTTTGACGTGAGCATATAAATGTTTGCAGGGAAAACAGCAATCAGCAAAGCGATAATACCCCAAGCTGCCCAAACACGCGTCATCGGTATCAGCAAACCGACACCGCCCGCTATTTCGGCGATGCCTACAATCGTATTGATGGGTTTTTTCCATTCCGCTAAAAGTGGTGGCGTTATTTTGTGAAAAAACCAAGCCTTCTTGAAATGCGAAACACCTGCGTAGATAAAAAATGCAGCGATTAGGATGAGAAAAAAGTAAAATAGTATATTCATTTTATGCTGTTATTTGAAGACGATAATGCCTACAGCCACAATATAAACATACTTATTGGTCTAATATACCCCCTCAGTATCTTTAATCAAAAGTTTTAAAAAATAACAAAATCATGTCAAAAAAAGACGACTTTTTAGCCGAACTCAAACGTGAATCTGGTAGCACAAGAAAGATGTTGGAACGAGTACCAATGGATAAACTCGCTTGGCGACCACATCCTAAATCCAATTCATTGGAGCAATTAGCAAAGCACATCGCCAATTTACCCAATATGTTGATTCAGTCAATTATTGCCGATGAGCGCAATGTTATGGGCATTCCACCTTTGCCGCCACTTGAATCAACTGAGCAATTATTGGCTTGGTTCGACGACAATATCGCAAAAGCCGTAGCCGCTTATGCCGATTTTACAGACGATTTGTTGGATAGAAAATGGGAATTGAAAGCAGGAGACCGTGTGTTTCTCAGCACGACGAAGCACGATGCTATGCGCTATATGTACTTCAATCACACCTACCACCACAGGGGACAAATGAGTGTTTATTTGCGTTTGTTGGATGTACCTGTGCCAGGCATGTATGGACCGACAGCTGATGAACCGATGTGATTTTTTTTTGGAACACAGATTGGATAGATTTTCACGGATTTACACAGATTTCTTTTTTGTCATTCATGAAGAAAGAATTGAAGTCTGTGTAAATCCGTGAAAACCTGTCCAATCTGTGTTCCAAAAAATGTGATACTAAAATAAATGATACCTCCTGTTTGTCCTTGTTTTCCTACATAAAATCGAATTTCCTTAAAGAAAATTCTCGAAAATGCAATAACTGTCAATTTTACAATTAATTTTAGACCTCATTATTTTTTTCTAAAAACAATGTAAAACGACGAGATATGTGTATCAATAAAAAACTACTCACCTTTCTTTTTCTCTTTCTTTTTGTAAAAATTCATGCGGAAGACGGCTACGATTTGTGGTTACTGTATGTGCCTGTAAAAGATGCCAAACGTCTTGCAGAATACAAAACGTATATCAAATCCATTGCTATTTATGGCAATTCACCCACTATGCAAGCAGCTACTGAAGAACTCAATCGCGGTTTGTCAGGTCTTTTAGGCAAAAAGATACCCCTCAGTAAAACAGGCAACATCATCATCGGAACGAGTCAAAATGTGGCTTTGAGTAAAGCATTGATTAGTAAAAAAACGTTGCAAAGTATTGGAAATGAAGGATATATTATCTTGTCGAAACAAGGAAATACCTTCATTACTGCCAATACAGACATTGGCGTTTTATACGGTGTTTTTCATTTTTTAAGACTCATACAAACGGCGCAAGGGATTAATGATATAAATATTATAGAAAAACCAAGAGTCCAACACCGTGTTTTGAACCATTGGGACAACCTCAATCGCCATGTCGAACGCGGCTACGCAGGTCAATCTATTTGGGATTGGCACCGCTTGCCCGATTATATTGACCCACGATATAAAGACTACGCCCGTGCCAATGCTTCGATTGGTATCAACGGCGTTTCGCCTATCAATGTCAATGCAAATGCCCAAACATTGACCCCTCAGTATTTGGCAAAAGTGAAGGCTTTGGCAGATGTTTAGCCGATATTACATCGGCGTTGAAGCCGTTAGAGCGACTCAAAAGACTTGGGAAACGATGCGTCCATACATTGATAATCAGCGTTTTGAGCAAGTCAAAATGCTTTTAGTTGTTCAAGAAAAAGAAGCCGTTTGGTGGCGCAATGCGTGTATTCTGTATTTTCAAACATATTCTAAAATGCCGATTCCATCGGGTTTAGAACTGCCTGATAAGACTTTGG
>JAYSQG010000325.1:0-5630 GCA_043721685.1 Saprospiraceae bacterium
AGCGAAAATCAGCTAAATCAGCACCATCAGCGTTCAAATCAATCCTTTTTAATAGAAATCGCTGTTGAATCTGCCAATCCATACCCGCCTTGCAGCACGATTTCATCGCCGACTTTCAAATTCCCCGATTTGATTTCTACCAAAGTTTCGGTTTGTAAACCAATTTTCACAGGTGTTTTTATCGCCACACTGTCCACGACACGCATCACCCAAAACTCTTTTTGTAATTCATCCATTTGCAAAGCATTGGTCGGAATACATTTGCCAGAACCCGATTGTTTGTAAGGAAAACGCACCATTACATTCAGATTTTCTGGCAAATCCCTATTCGGAAGCCGAATAAAATAAACTTGCGCTTGCGACACGGCATCTACTGAGGGGGTCATGCCGCCAATATTGAGATTGAGTGTTCGACCATCGGGCAATTGAATTTCGCAAGCCGTGCCAACGCGAATTGTTTGATGATATTCATAAGGCACATTCACGAGGATAACCAAAGAAGACGGTTCGGTCAAAATCGCTAAAATATCGCCTTCGGCAACATAATCGCCTGTGTGAATATTCAGCGTTGACAAAATACCCGACGCATTGCTCAAAAGAGGCAGCGGTTTATTAAAGACTTTGAGCGATGTATCAATCAAATTAATTTCCCGCAAAGCGTCTTGTTCTTTGGTTTTGATGTGGCAAAACAGTTGCCCTCTTTGTATCAAATTGCCAATCGTAAAACCCATATCCATCACATAACCCGTCGCATTGCTGCGGATATTTGCCGTTTTTTGAAATTTAGTTGTACCATTCAAGGTTAAATATTCCGTCAAGGGTTGGTTTTTAACGGTTGTTGTCGTCACTTCAATCGTCGGTTTTTCGGCTTCTTCTTTAACCGTTTCGGTCGGTGTTTCTTTTTTATTTTTAAAATAAGAAACGGTCCACCAAACAGCAGCGACTATCAAGATACCACTCAATATATAAAGGAGGGTTCGGGTATTGTTTTTCTTTTTCATAATCACCAATTCAAATAATTATATTGATTCATCAGCAACCACAAAGCCGATTGCGTTTGTATTTTACTTTGGTTCGTCACCGCATAATTTTGTAACGAAACAACATATTCCATAACCGAGACTTGCCCTAAAACAATCTTTTCTTTGATGATTTGCAACAGTGTTTCTTGCGCTTGCAATTGTTCATCAATCAAGCGCAGACTGTTTTGGGTTGATTTTATTTGTTGCGTCAAATAGTACAAATTGGTTTGTAATTGCTTAGAAACGAGCGTTTTAGACAGTTTCAAGTTTTCAATTTCCAAAGCCGTTTGTTGCGCCACTTTTTCTTTTTGATGCCCATCGTACAACGGAATTACCAACCTTGCACCCGCACTAAAACCAATGTTGCGATAGATATTTGTAATGTCCGTACTGTTAATCCCCGCATTGCCAAAGACATTGAATTGCGGCACATATTTCAATTCACTCACTTTTTGTTGCAGCGCAAAATTAAGGCTGTCCGCCAATGCTGAAAAAAGCATGAAAAGAAGACATCAACGGGCGTTCAAACAAGCGTTCAACTTCTATCGCTTGGGCATTCATCGCCACTTCGAGTGAGCCGATTGCCGCACCGAGTATGAAAAACAAGGGCAAAAGGACACTTATATGCGGTATAAATGTCAAAAACGGTGGTACAGATGCAAAACCAATTGCTGTGACGGTTGCTACTTTTCGGCTGCCAAAACGGTGCATCACGCGGCTTGACATGAGCATCGCCGCCAATGCGCCAACTGAACTACACAATAGAATCAAACCCAATTCGGTGTTTGACACATTATAAAATCGCTGCAATTCTGGTAGCCGTGTCGGTAAACTGGCAAAGCCGAAACCATTGGTAAAAAACAATATCGTAACGGCTATACGCCTTTGCGTCAGCCATTTTTTATTGATAACATTGGATGAATCATTAATTTTATCGATAGTATATACTTTGTTGATAGATGCTGTTTCGGCAGACATTTTATTTCGTAATTTGTTGATTATCAACATTTAGGAGATTTTTAAAAAACCTAAATGTGCTTTTATGTGCGTTAATAACGTGGTGGCGCATGATTGCCTGTCATTTGTTCATAACTCGACATCGTTGATGGGTCAATACCGGCTTTGAAAAAAGATTGCAGGCTGCCTTTCACCAATTCGCCAATTGCTTTGGGCGAAAAATTGTAGAATCGCCTTGCCGAAGTCCGCACATAAGCCTCCCCCCTCAGTAAAGGTGGACGAAAAATTTTGGCGGCATCGACACCATATCGAAAATCTTCGAATAAAATGCCTTCTTTGAAGCCGCCAATTTGGTCGTGCATTTGTTTGGAAACGAAAATGGAACAGCCATGAATAACGGGATTGAACCACCTTGTTATCGGTAAATAGATATTTGAATAAAAACTATAAATCGCTCGAAAGACCTTAGAAGGCTCTGCGGCATAAAGCTTCGTACCTGCAATCGGCAGCTTTTTAGCTTCGATTTGCCGCAAGGCAGTTGCCAAAAAAACTTCGTTTAACACCACATCGGCATCTAAAAACAATAATTGCTCATATTTTGCCAATTTTGCCCCTTCGTTTCGCTGTCTTGCAACACCTCTTTGATTAAATGGTACAAAACGCAAAGAATACCTGATTTCGGGTTTGGGGTGTGTGATGTCCGTTGTCTCCTGTTGAAAGCCGAAATAACAATCCTTAAATCGCCGCACGACCCCCTCAGTATCGTCGCTTGAACCTGCGTCAATGACTAAAACTTCGTAGTCGAAATTTCCTTTTTGACGGTTCAAACTCTCTAAAAGTTTGGGCAAATATTGCTCCTCGTTGAGGGTACAGATGATAACTGAAATCATTGTTTATTGAAATTAATGTTTGATGATGAAAGAGCCCCCTCAGTATTATATGCCTCTACTGCTTGCTCTTGAAGCAAATCTTCGGGATAAATCAAGGTTTTAAAAGGCAATGCAACCGATGTTTGGAACTGCCAATTGGTGTCCACATCGGGATATGTTTCCAAACCATAAATCAAATCCTCTTTGTTCATGCGTGCATAAGTACCGAAAAGCCTATCCCAAATGATTAACACATCGGCATAATTCGTATCTGTATAAGGCTGACGATAATGGTGATGAATATGGTGTAAATGCGGTGTATTGAAGACCAAACCGGCGTATTTATCAATTTTTTCAGGCAAAACGAAATTAGAATGACACCAAAAATTGCACGTAATTTGGAAAAACTGTCTGAAAAAATACGCCCACAGTGGCGCACCTGTCAAAAAGACCCACAATGTTGTGAAACCAAGACGCAAAACCGTTTCGCCCGGATGCTCGCGCACCGTTGTCGTTACATCAACGATTGGATCGGAATGATGCACCAAATGGAAACGCCAAAAAAACGGCACTTTATGCGTTAACCAATGATAAACCCATTCGCAAAAATCGAGCATCAAAAAAGAGACAATGAAAATTGCCACTGGGTTTTTAATACCTAAAAGAAATAATAAACCCCAATGATGGGATTGGTTAAAATTAATGGTTTCAATAAAAAAAACGCCAATGGCTACCTGCACAAGCGTATCGGGCACGATATATAAGGCGTTGTGCCACAAATGCGACCACCTATTGGGGTTCTGCTTAAACGCAATGAGCGTTTCTATTTGCCAAAAAATAAGGACGACAGCAACGGCAAACATAAGGCGTTGCATATCAGTGATTTCAGTGAAAAAAGAGATTAAATGTGTCATTTTCATAAATATAGATTTGTAATAGGTTCAGCAATTTCAAAATCAATTTCTTCCTCTGTTTCATCGGCAAATGCCTTTTCTGCTATATTTTTTAAGTGCTGTATATGAGAAGCACACCCCTCAGTAAACGAGAAGGATTTGTACCAATCTGACGCATTATTGTCCGCCAAAACTTGACGAATCATGCGGGTCATGGCTGGGTAGTGTTCATGCGAAATTTCAGGGAAAACATGGTGCGCCACATGTAAATTGAAGCCACCAAAAAGGAAATTGGCGAAGGCATTGTCGGGTTCAAAGTCAATTGTCGTTGTGATTTGGTGGTGAATCCATGAATCAGAAATCAAATCATGGTTAGCACCTGAACCCACATAGTCGAGTTCCTGAACATGGTGAGAAATGAAAAAAGTAAACGCTACGAAAACAGAAACCGACATGTGTATCAAAGCCCAAGCCGCCACAACTTGCAAAAAATCAAGCGAACCAAACGCCATCGGCAAGCCAAATGTGAGTCCAAAATACAACACTTTGAAGGACAACATCTTTACCCATTCGATAAGC
This sequence comes from Saprospiraceae bacterium, assembly GCA_043721685.1. Lineage (GTDB taxonomy): Bacteria > Bacteroidota > Bacteroidia > Chitinophagales > Saprospiraceae > JAAFJT01. Next base: position 4,321 of record JAYSQG010000325.1, read on the forward strand.
GGAATACGCCCTAAGCGCAAATTCGCATGGTATTTTTCAAGGAAAAATTTAAAATCTTGAACAAAAATCAAGTGAAATGAGGTAAAAGAATATAAAAAAGAGGCGTAAATGTGTTGATAGCGATGATACCAACGAGCCGCTTCTGGATTGGGTTCAAACAAAATGAGGTTGGTTATTTCCAAATCGGTATCGTGTTCTTTGACATTTGGCAAAACATGGTGCGAATAGTTGTGGCGTATTTGCCAAACGTAACCACTCAAACCTTGAAGGGCAAAAATGCTCTGAAAAATCAAATCGTCTATCCGTTTAACGCCTGTTACAGCGTGATGTGCGGCATCGTGACCTAAATTGATAGACAGAATTAAGGAAGCAAAACCCAATACAAAATAAACTGCCAAAGCACCGCCAAAAGTCTCCAATTGTGTCAAAGACCAATAACTGCCCAAAATCAAAACGACTAAAACAGCGGCTTTGTAAGCCATAAAAGCGGTGGCGTGTTTAGGTAATTGGTTTTCTTTAAAATATCGTTCAGCTCCTTGACGAATTTGTTTGTAAATCAGATTCGGTGTGTCTGCACTCGCATAGCGAATTTTTTTACTCTCAAAAGAGGGTGCATTTTGATGACGCATTGTTTTATGTTTTAAGAAATAAAGAAAATTTGATGACTGAAAAGACAATAACTTATATGATGAACAGCTTGTCAAAAGCCGTCATTTTCCTTGTATTTAAAGGCAAAATTGTGTAAAAAGAGTAATGTAAAAAGTAATTTAGCCCTCAAACGGGCAAAATAGCGGGTCAACTGGACAAGTGTAACGCATACTTAACAATTGAACAACTTGCGAAAAGCACCTATCTTTCCGCAAGTTGTTCCTAATACAATTATTGTGTTAAAACGGGCTTTTTTCGACCCAATTTATAGTCGAACAAACCCAATTTTAATCCTGCACTCATAGAGAAGCCTTGCAGAGTGTTAGCTGGTAATAATGCAGTTTGGTTATCGCTTAGAAAGGATAAACGGTAGTTTGCACCGACATAAATTTTAGCGTAGCGCAAAAGATTCGCTTCTAAATGAATGCCCGGCTGAACGACGACAAAGCTGTTGCCGTTGTGCTCACCCTTGTCTTGACCGAGCGTATCATTCCAATCATGCCCTTTATCGGTACGAACAGAATCTGCGGAAGCCTCTCCTCCTCCAATCATAAGCGGAAACGAAACGTGGATAAGCGCATCGGGTTTGGGTGTATATTCAATTTTGCCACCCATAATCATTGACTGAACTGCCAAAGGAGCTACTGCTTTCGGTACAAAGT
>JAYSQG010000326.1:0-9125 GCA_043721685.1 Saprospiraceae bacterium
ACCATTACGGAGGGGTTGAATACCAACGTTTTAATGTATGAATATTTCTACAACGGCGGTGGCGTAGCGGTCGGTGACATCAATAATGATGGACTCGACGACATTTACTTTACAAGCAACATGCAACCCAACCACCTATACCTGAACAAAGGCAATATGGTTTTTGAAGACATCACGGCATCCGCAGGTGTCGCAGGTCGGGACAGCCCTTGGAAAACAGGTACGACGATGGCAGATGTCAATGGCGATGGTTTGCTCGATATATACGTCTGTTACTCAGGTAATTTATCACCCGAAAAACGAGCAAATCAATTGTTTATCAATCAAGGAAACAATAAATTCCTTGAAAAAGCCGCTGATTATGGCTTAAACAGTAGTGCTACAAGCACACAAGCCACTTTTTTTGATTACGACAAAGATGGCGATTTGGATATGTTTTTACTCAATCACAACCCAAAATCCCTCCCGGTTCTCGATGAAGCATCAACGGCTGACATGCTCAAAAAAGACGACCCCAACAACGGTATGCGTCTTTTCAGACAAGACAAAGGCAAAAATGGTGAGCTGTTTTTCACTGACGTAACGAAACAAGCGGGCTTATTGAGTTCCGCTTTGTCCTACGGTTTGGGCGCAGCTATGGCAGATTTTAATGGCGATGGTTGGACAGATATGTATATTTCAAACGACTACACCATTCCCGATTTTTTATACATTAATGACAAAAAAGGCGGTTTTACAAATCAAATACTCACAAGTGTAGGTCATAATTCTCAATTTTCGATGGGCAGTGATGCCGCAGACATTAATAATGATGCTTTGACAGATATGTTCACTTTGGATATGTTGCCCGAAGACAACCACCGCCAAAAACTATTGGTATCACCCGACAACTATGAAAAATTTGATTTCAATGTCAAAATTGGTTTTGGATATCAATACATGCGCAACATGCTGCAAATCAATCAAGGAATCGTTAACAAGGAGTTGAGTTTTTCAGAAGTCGGTCAATTGGCAGGTATTTCAAACACCGATTGGTCTTGGTCTGCCCTTTTTGCTGATTATGACAACGACGGTTGGAAAGACCTTTATATCACAAACGGCTACTTGCGGGATTATACAAACTTAGATTTTTTGAAATATATGAATGACTATATGCAAAACAATAAAGGCATCCAACGCCAAAATGTCTTGGATTTGGTTCAAAAAATCCCTTCTTCCAACCTCACAAATTATATGTACAAAAACAACGGCAATCTAACGTTTAAAAATGTCGGTTGGGGAACGTCAAAACCGTCAAACAGCAACGGCGCCGCTTATGCCGATTTGGACAACGACGGCGACTTGGATTTAATCGTCAACAACATCAATCAAGCCGCTTTCATCTATCAAAACGAAGCCGATAAACAGTTAAAAAACCACTATTTGCAAGTAAAACTACAAGGAGAAGGTCAAAATCGCTTTGGTCTGGGCGCAAAAGTGACCATTTACAGCAAAGGGCAAACGCAGTTTTTGGAACAAATGCCGACACGTGGTTATCAGTCAAGTGTATCGCCCATATTGCATTTTGGTTTAGGTCAAAACTACGCCATTGACTCCTTAAAAATCGTTTGGTTGAGTGGTAAACAAGAGCTTATTAAAAACATCACAGGCGATAAATTATTAACCATAGAAGAAAAGAACGCTTCTTCGTCTAAAAGCACCCCCTCAGTATCAGCGACTATTTTTAATGAAATTCCCTCACCCATTGACTTTACAAGTCCTAAAAACGTTCTAAATGACTTTAAAAGACAGCCTTTACTCACCAATCCTCTGTCTTTCGTCAGTCCATGTATGACAAAAGGCGATGTCAATGGCGATGGGTTAGAAGACGTTTATGTCGGTGGCGCAAGTGGTCAAGCAGGCGTATTATTTATCCAAAATAAAAACGGCTCTTTCACGCCAAAACCACAACCTGCTTTTGAAACCGACAAACAAAGCGAAGACGCTGATGCTTTGTTTTTTGATGTAAATGGCGATAATTTCCTTGATTTATACGTATGCAGCGGTGGTTATGCCAATTTTCAACCCGAAGATGCTGCCTTACAAGACCGCCTATATATCAACGATGGCAAAGGCAATTTCACTAAAAACGCCAACGCACTGCCTAAAAACCTCAGCAGCAAAAGTTGTGTCAAAGCGGCAGACATCAATGGCGATGGCAAGCCCGATTTGTTTGTCGGCGGTCGTGTCGTTGTCGGTCGTTATCCAGAGACACCCCTCAGTATGTTGCTCATAAATGACGGAAAAGGCAATTTTACAGACCAAACTTCGAGCCTCGCTCCCACGCTTTCCAAAATCGGAATGGTGACTGATGCCGCTTTTTATGATTTAAACAATGATAAAAAACCTGAATTAATCGTCGTTGGTGAGTTTATGCCGATTACAGTTTTTGGTCTCAATAATGGCAAATTTGAAGACGTTACAACCACTTATTTTAGCAAGAAATACACAGGTTTGTGGAATAAACTCATGGTTGAAGACCTAAATGGAGATGGTAACGCCGATTTATTAGTCGGCAATCTCGGACTCAATTCACAACTAAAAGCCACTGAAAAAGAGCCTGTTGAGCTGTTTTACAAGGACTTCGACGACAATGGTTCTGTTGACCCGATACTTTGTCTTTACAACAAACATAAAAGTTATCCATACATTACCCGCGATGAATTGTTGGATCAATTGAGCATCATGCGCACCCGTTTCCCTGATTATAAAAGTTATGCAGAAGCCACCCTCAAAGACGTTTTTACAAGCGATGAACTCAAAGGGGCGACCCGTTTAGAAGCAAATACACTTAAAACGATGCTGTTTATGGGTGATGCAAATCATAAATTTCAAGAAAAGGAATTGCCCATTGAGGTTCAAGAGTCGCCTATTTTCACAATTACAAGCCTTGATTTCGATAAAGACGGCAAAAAAGACCTTCTGATAGCGGGCAATATCTACCACGCCCGCTTGAAATTCGGAAAATACGATGCCAATTACGGTCTTTTACTGAGGGGTGATGGACAAGGGCAATTTTCAACCGTCCCGCAACAACAAGCTGGTTTGCGACTCAAAGGTGATGTTAGAAGTGTTTTATTGATTAAAAATGATGTGGTTTTTGGGGTAAATCAACAAGCTTTGAAGGCTTATAGGTTGAAATAACCTACTCTTCTTTCAAAAAAGAACTTATTTTTGTGAAAAATAAAAAAAATGACAACAGTATTAAGAGTCAATTTAAACGATTTAAGCAATCAATTTATTCAAGATTTGCGAAAACGTTTTGATAAAACAGCTCAAATAGAAATCCGTGTTGAAGAACAAAAACAAGGCGAAGGATTATTGTCAGATGAACAATTTTGGCAAATTATAGACCTTTTAGATTGGACAAAACAAGATGCTGACCTTATAATAGCAAAAGCTGTTCAAGCATTGTCAGAAATGCCCATTGCCAATATCTATTTATTCAAAGATATACTTTCTGAAAAATTGTATCGCTTGGATACCAAAACTCACGCCAACACCTATAAAACCAAGCATGATGATGGTTATTTGTCTGTTGATGATTTTTTATACGTCCGTTGCGCTGTTGTTGCAGAAGGTAAAGATTACTATGAAAACACTTTAAATAATCCTTCTGAACTGCCTATTGAAATAGCTTTTGAGCAACTGTTAAGTTTGGCTGATGCTGCATATCATCAAAAAACTGGAAAAAAAATGGACTATTTTCCTGTTTTTAACTACGAAACACACAGCAATCAGGAAGGTTGGTCATGAAAAATAAGATTCATAAAAATTCAAATCAAAATGAAGATTTACACCATCTCTATGAAATTATTGATAGGGTTGACGATGGTGTGTTTAAATATGGCATAAGTTGTAAACCCATTAATAAAGATGGGCAATCTGACAGAATGAAAGAGCAGGTCAATTTTCTGAATAGAATTGACAAATGGCAGCGTTACTTTGCTCGAATTTTAATTTTTAATATTGCAGGTAAAATAGAAGCTCGTCAAATTGAAAGAAAATATATTCGAGATTATGAAACAATTCATGGCGAAAAACCACGTGGTAATCCTGTTGATTGATAAACAAAAGCACCTAATTATTAATTTTTCTGTTGCAAAACAAAAGTCTATGACAAAACCTTTCTCTATAGTCTTTCTATTTTTCACTTTATTCGGCTGTAAAAACAATACCCCAACACCCGTTTTGGAAAGCCATGAAATCAACAAAGTCATAGACCGTATGACGGATATTATGGTGCATGACATCACAAATCCGCCGTTGGCAGCCCGTTTTTATGCCTATGCGGGTTTGGCAGGTTATGAAGTTGTGGCGCAGCACGATACTGCATTTCACACCATGAAAGGCGTGTTAAATGACTATCCAACGATTGAAAAACCTAATATTTCAAGTGATTATTCTTACCAATTGTCTGCAATATTAGCCATGCTCGAAACGGCAAAAAAGATGCAACCTTCGGGCAAACTATTGGACGATTATGAAACAAAATGGCTCGATTCATGCCAAAATATCGGTTTTTCCAAGCAAATTATAGACAATTCTTTGAAATACGCCAAAGCTATCAGCGCACAGATTTTGGCTTATGCCAAAGCCGATAAATACAATAGAATCAGCAATTACCCACGTTATACACCCTCAAATACTGAGGGGTCATGGTATCCAACACCGCCAGGTTATTTTGCCCCTGTTGAGCCGTATTTCAATACCATTCGCTCTTTTACATTAGATTCGGCACAGCAGTTTAAACCTGCGCCGCCTGTTGCATTTTCAAATAACAAAAATTCTGAATTTTACCGTTTGACCAATGAAGTGTATGCACAAAAACTCACGCAAGAACAGTTAGAAATTGCTGCATTTTGGGACTGTAACCCCTTTGCATTGCAAGACAACGGGCATTTGATGGTCGGTATGAAAAAAATATCTCCAGGAGCACATTGGATGGGTATTGCAGGGATTGCTTGTGAAAAAGAGAAAACGTCTTTCCAAAAAACGCTTTATGTGCATACCATTTTAGCCGTTGGATTGATGGATGGCTTCATTTGTTGTTGGGACGAAAAATATCGCAGCAACCGCATCCGCCCCGAAACCGCTATCCGAAAATTCATTGACCCGAATTGGAAGCCGTTTTTGCAAACACCACCTTTTCCAGAATATTTAAGCGGGCATTCCACGATTTCTACAACTGCTGCCGTGATTTTATCGAATCTATTTGGTGAAAAATTCACTTATCAAGACACCGTTGAAGAACGTTTTGGTTTGACGGCTCGGTCTTACAACTCGTTTAAACAAGCTGCCGAAGAAGCGGCTATTTCAAGGATGTATGGCGGTATTCACTTCATGGATGCGATTATAAATGGACAAAAGCAAGGTATTTTGGTAGGTAGTAATGTTATTAAAAAATGTCTCTAATGCCTCATTTATGCCGTTTTTGATAATTTATCGTCAAAAACGGCATGAATAAGGTAATTTCTATTCAATGTCCTTATCGTCAAGTTTCTCCGGTATTTCTTCTACGTTTTTAGGTTCTATACGCCCTAAATGCAAATAGTTTTCAGGCGAAACGACCTTGATATTCAAATCCTTTTCTGCATTTCGGCGCGCTTTTCCCGCTACCCTACCCCCTTTTTCTGCCGTTTCTCTGTTTTCTCCAAATCCTTTTGCATCTTCTTGCATGGCTATTATACGTGTTGACTCCTCTCCAAGTGCCGTAAAAATCAATTCCAAAGGAGTCATGTGGTCACGTAAGTTTTGTTTTTCCAGACCTTTCAGCTTGCCATGTTCGCTGGGTGTTAGCCCAAATGTCGCTTTAGCAATTTCGGCGGTCAAAATAGCGTATTCCTGTCCTTCTTGAACGCCGCGGCTTTTCCATTCATCTGTCAGTCGTTTTCGGGCGTTGATACTTTGTTTTCGGCGTTCAATCCATTCTTCTGTGTAACCTTTGGCGCGATATATTTCAGCTGCGCGTTCAAAAGCCAATTCAGGGTTTTCGATTTCGTCCATGCGCTCCTTCCCTATTTGCGCCAACCACAACTTAAAAGGCTCTGCTTTCGGCGACGGAATAGACATAATGATGCGCAGCAACCCCTCAGTATTGGCAACATCTGTTTTATAGAATTTGCCATCAGCGGACTTCATTTTCAGTTGCTGCCAATTTGGTAGCAACTCACTTTCTTCTTTTATCTTCTTTTTCAGTTTTGCCCAATACGTGCGCGGCTGCGTTGCATCTGTCAATACCTCGATGACATCCACTATCGAAAAATACCAATCATCTAAGTGCCATTCGCGACGCACTTGTTTTTCTTGAAATAATATGATTTTTTGAATCTCCATTTATGCTTTATTTGTGTAGTATTGGGGTGATTCAAAATCACCCCGATACTTAGTCATATACATTGATAATAAACAGCTTACAAAACTTGCAACTCATTACCAAACACCCATTAAACCGTGTATTTTGGCGGTCGTTTTTCGAATTGCGCTGCTAAAATTTCATTCAAGGCATCTGACATCGCAATATCGTATTCTGCACATAGTTGCCGCAATTTTCTTTTATTGTCAACCGTAATTGTTGATGTAAAAGGCTTACGCGAGTCCTCCAACGCTCGCCGACCGACCTTAGATTTCTCTTTAGGTTCATCAGGTATCAATGCCTGTTTTACTTGTTTGGGTGTTTCCTTTGGCAATACCGGTTCTTTTTTCGCCTTTTTGCTTTTATTTTCAACCGTTTTGGGTATTTCTAGTTCAACCGCTGTTGATACTGTCCGAGAGGACTCCTTTGGAGAGGGGGGTACTTCAGCAATTACTAAAGATTGTCCCGTCAGCTCAACCGTCTTCTGAATAACTTCTTCTCGGCTGGGCAACTCAGATTGTGGATTTTTGAGAAAATCGAAATTGCGTGTTTTCCTTTCTTTAGCCATGGTTTGGTTTATTTTAAAAATGATTAAATTATTACGTAAACATTTAATCATTTATTGATTTAATAAATTAGCCAATTCATCAATCCATGTGCGGAAATTGGCTTTAGCAGCATCGTTGCTGTTTTCTGAATAGAGCGATTTAAGCGTATCACTCTCTTTAAAAAGCGCATAATCCCTCAAATGTGTTTCCATAAACTGAATATCAACAACAGATCGCAAGTTTTGTATGTCATCAAGGAGAAAACCATTGACACGCGATCTTTCTCGAAACATATTGACTAAGCCAAAAACTTTCAGTGGTCGTGCGCTCAATTGTCGAGACAACTGCACATGTAAAACGGTTTTCAAATACTTAGCCGACGCATCAACATTAAAGTTGCCAGCTACAAAAGGCATGAATAACAAATCCACATAACTGAGGTAAGGGATAATCTCCTGTTTATCAGCAGCAATATTCAGGTCTAACTTTCCTGCTACATCAATAAAAACAACATGGAAGCGTCTGTCAAGCTCACGAATGTCTTTGTGAATATCATTGAGTGTGGCTGGACGTATCTCATAGGGCGGCGTTTGTTCTGGGTTGTAACCCATATCACTTTGCCGCAGGTCGCACAAGCTTCTTTGATCGTCTGCATCTAATACGCATACGTCGAGATTAAAAGGTGGCTGACTCAGTGCTGTTGCTGTCAGCATTGTCAGGGTTGACTTCCCTACCCCACCTTTTTGATTACCAAATAAAATAATTTTAGCCATTTGTCTTGTTTAAATTTTATTAGGGTGCAAAAATAGTTTAAATTGTTAAATTATTACGTAAATATTTAAAAAATAAATTACTAAATATTTAAATTATTACGTAAACATTTAAGCAATGACTTTAAGTTTCCTAAACTTTCTTTAAATGTTTACGCAATAATTTAAATAACAGTAGGCTTCTCACCGCATATGCTAAGGCTAAAAGGTCAATATCCTTCAAATACCACCCCCTCAGTAATTTCCCAAATTAAACAACTTTGATATAACTATCTTAAAACTGCAAAGTAGAACCTACAAAGCGAATGGCTATTTTTTAAATAAATAAATGTTTACGTAAATATTTAAAGAATATTATTTTCAAATGTTTAAATTATTACGTAATAATTTAAACAACGTAAAACGACATTCTCTGTTGAAATATGCCTAAATCAAAATCGGGTAGGGTAGTTACGACTTAAAAATTAAGAGCAGTTAAAACTTTGATTTTTACCGACACGGCATTAAATCAATAAAGACACTCACATGTCCACAATTTTAAAAGAGATCGCTGAAAGATAAAAAAAGGGGCTTTTTAAAAGCACATTGCCTGGAATGTCATCTGGAAGAATACAAATAGGAGATAAGCATCCACCGCTGTGTTCCTAATTGTGTTATAATCCCTTGGATTATAACACAATTAGGAACACAATTCATATTTTCTTGTAATGGAACAAGCGAAAATAAAGCAATGTTAGTGTAAATACGCTGTTTTACATTTCTTTTTATCCAAAAACCCGTGCAGCATCACAAACCTCAATCTTTATTTTAGAAAATGAGAGATTTCTTTTTAGAACAGTAACAACAACATTTTTTCGTTGTTGCTAATTTGTAAGAAATTGTATAGTTATTGTAATGCTCATAATCTATTGATTATCAGTAAATTATGGATAGATTTGTAACAAAAATAGGACAAAAGATAACAAAAATAGGAAGGATTGTAACAAAAATAGGACGCTATTTTAACATTTTTAGGAAAACCCAGCGTCCTATTTTTGTTACAATAGCTAAAGGTGCAAGTTTTCTCTCATTTTATTCCTAATTCTGTTATAATTATTCCTATAATTGTTACATTTGCTAAAGTTTCCAGTAGAATATCGTCGTTTATCATTGTCTTTGGGATGCCTTTGTCCCTAATTCAAACATTTTTTTGATTTTCCTGTTTTTGTTATCATTCATTTCCTAAAAGTGTTATAATGGCTAAAGCTTTAAAGAAAAACCTAAAACCTATACGGCTAATTAAAAAAGCCAATGACTTAATTGAAGCGCGCCACAGCTAAGTAATATAATAAAAATAACCTCCACCATTTTATATAATTTTGGGATTAAAAAAAATGGGACGGATAAAAGAATATTATGAAGCAGCCTTTTTAG
>JAYSQG010000327.1:0-40660 GCA_043721685.1 Saprospiraceae bacterium
AAAAATAGGCACTTTCACAAGGTTTCTTAGTAATAATTGCAGTTTTTTAGTTTCTGCTTTCGCATCCTCGTATTGTTCTTCGGCACTGGCGATTCTCGACAGAAGGGTTGAATATTCGCTGGGCAAGTAGTTGCCTTCTTTAAAATATTTTTCAGCAACGACGAAACTAATACGTTGGTTTTCAACGCCTTCTGCGCGCATTTTAATTTTTTTAAGTGACAATTCGAGTTGCACATAAAGTGTCAAAACTGTTTCGCGTATATTGTCTTCTATAATTTCTTTTTCAGCCCGAACTCTGTCAATTTGTACTTTTTGAATATCCGCTTTTGTTCCCCGCGTCAAGAAGTCAGCTGCTGAAATACGCATACCTAAACTGATATTCGTATTGAAGTTTTTGCGGTCACTCAGGAGATAGCTTGTTGTCGTTCCGTTACCACTGGCATCTAACACACTGCCATTGCCGTAAATCGTATTCACGGAAAGACCAATGAGGTCCGCCCAGCTTTTTTTCTGAACTTGATAAGCTAAGGACAGCCGTGCTTCATCAATGGTATTGGCTTTGATTTGAGATGAGCTTTGAAGTGCTAAATTGGTCAAAACACTGAGGGGTCTCAAACGCAAAGTTTTTGCTGTCACCGAATCCAATTCGACATCTGGTTGAGCGACTAAATTGGTCGTCAAAAAGATAAAGAAAAAGAATGTGGTCAGCTTCACCATTTTTTTATATGTCATTGAAAATAAAGTTTTTAGATTAAAAGACTTAAACCAATCATGCTTCATAAATGGTTTTTCCGTTAGAACATAAAACAATGCCGAAATGAACCAGACGATGGGTAAAATGACAATTGATTGCCATAACAGCGTGACAGCATATATATTCGTCAAAGTCCATTTTGCCGTCAAATTTGACCAAGCTTCAAGCAAAGGCAAATGGATAAGGTAAATCGTATAGCACATACCACCTGTTGCAGCTATGTTTTTTATTGATAAAAAAGCTGAAAAAAAGCGGCTTTTGAAAGCAGAAACAAATAATAGCGCCAATGCCAGATTGAATATCAATGTATTAACGACTTCTTCTGTCCATGTATAACACATCGTCAAAAGGGCAACAGCAGCAATAACATCCCATTTCACAGACTTCGATACTGAGGGGGTGTTTTTCCAATCGTTTATATAGAAATCGGCAATTAAAAACCCCACAAGGAAATTGGGCAAGCGTCCTAAAAGGGTCGCTTTCATTGGAAAATGTAGCCAACCACAATAACCTTCAATCAAAATATATATGACTATCAATGTGACCATTCCGATACGTCGCCTTACTTTGTTTTGGAAAGAGAAGTAAGCGGTGGCTAAAAATGGTGCGAGTAAGTAAAACTGTATCTCTATCTCCAATGACCATGCCACAGGGTTGATAACAGAGTACTCTTGGAAAAGAAACCAATGGGTATAAGTGATGGAAGCCAACCAATGGGGCAATATTTCAACTAAGGAATAGCTGCTTTTAAACACTAAGACGGCTGCAAAAACGGTCATCCATATCACAAAAGGCGGTTCGATGCGAGTCAAACGACGCAAATAAAATGTTTTTACGGTATTTTTACTGAGGGGGGTATTTTTGCTGAATGGCAAAGCCAAAACGAAACCACTGATAGCAAAAAATAAAAAAACACCCACAGTGCCTCGACTGACGAGAAAGGCAAATGGATCACTTTTTATTGGTGTTGAAAATTCAATAGGAGAATGGCGCACGATGCGCTCGCTTAGGTGTTGGATGACGACAAGAAAAATGGCTAAAAAACGCAAGCCGTCCACTTCGGCGAGGTACTTAGCCCCTGCTGCGATGGGGCGTTTCAGTTGGTTAAAGAAAGTTTTTATAATGGTCATAAGTCTTTTCTGTATTTATTTATACATTGCCTTCCCTTGTTCGAAAAAAGCGTGCCGAAAAAGCGATGCTTTTTCTTCAAATCATAAAAAAAAAGAACCGATGCACAAGCATCGGTTCTCAATGAATTTGAAATGAAGAGAATATTTTAGTAAATATTAATTTTATTAATATTTGTAGATGTAGGTTTGTACCAATCAGGAGATAAAACGCCTTTACTTTCTGCCCATTGGTTGAAATTATAATAGGCTTTATTAATAGGCGTTTTCTCAATTGGGTATGCAAAAGAAGTTGGCAACAAAATTGCCCACGGCAAATTATTTTTAGTTTGGTAATACTTTCCTTTTCCACTGTTGTCATCTCCTCTGCCGAATAGGGCGAGGTTAGCTAAACTGGTCGGTTTGTTACCTGCCAAATGTATTTCATTCCCACGAGTGAGGTTCGTAAAGATAAACGGATTGTAAGGTGCCGTACCCAGATCAGCTACGGCTACGGGTGTACCAAAAGTGATAATCATTTTAATCGTATCGGGCTTTATAGTTGGCTTGTCTTTTTCAGTATTCACAAAACTACCATTGGGCTTTGGCATAAGGTCGAAGCCGTTGTCAAAAGCCATAATAACCGCATTCGTTTGACGTGCTTCTGTGCCATTACTGTTCAGTTTGATGAGGTTTTCTTTCAAAATAGAACCTGTAACAGAACTTATTTTGTCAAAAGAAATAGTTAATTCAAAGCCAAAACCATTTTTGAAGCTGGCACCCATTGCCCTTAAAATAAATTTTGGACGAAGTGCAGTCACTTTGTTCGAGCCATTTGTGCGTATTTCGTATTGATAATCAATGACCATATCATTCATATCGTAGTCACCTTTTGCAGGATATGAGTCCTCATAAGCGACTGAACCGAACGTTGTTGCCGAAGGAATAAATTGAACATAAGCATAAGTCGGGTCAAGTGGCGCAGCGTCATCTTTATCTGGAACACCGTCTTTATCGGTGTCAACAGGTACAATGACTGCAGCAGCAACATTCGTTGTGACCGTTGCCGTTGTCGTTGTCGTTGACGCAATAGCACTAACCGTCGTATAAAAAATAACGTCGTTAAAATCATTGTCACCAGCTGGACGGTCGCTTTCTTCAAATCCCAGATACAACAACTTGCTTGTCGGGTCGGAGTCTTTCAACAGAACCATGTGGGTACGATTCGCCTCTGTGGTAAACGTATTGAGTGCTCTGTCAGAATAACGAATCGGATGCTTCGAATCGGATACTAATTGACTATTTTTACCTACCCAACCATCAGGAACTAAAAACCAAGCAACCGTTGTCCCTGCAGCAAATTTTCCCAAATAGGCTTTATCGCCTGTTTTTAATTCGCCACCACTTCCTGGGTATGAGCAATTTGGAAAAATGATAGTCAACTTAGCAATATCTGCGGTTTTTTTAGGTGGATTGTTTGTCGGATACGAATAATAGCCGAGTGAATTCTTATAATCCGTATTTTCATGTACAAATGTGACCCAAACATCTGATTCTGCCTTCAATACAACATTGGATTCTACACCAGCGGTAATATATTTAGGGTTATTTATCGGAACGGATTTTCCTTCAGGTAACGATGCGTTGAGCATTTTGAGTACAGCTTGACTAACGACATCACCTTTTTTTACTAAATTCTTAGGCACACCAACGCCTGAATAATCCCCCATGTAAGTAAACACAGCCGCATCAGGCGAAAGTCCACCACCGCTGCCACCTTGCTGCGAACCGCCACCGCTGTTTCCAGCGGGTTCAATGCCTTGTACAATGCCATCTCTAACGGTATTTTCATTACCAAATGACATTTTGAGATTGGAAGAAGACCCGATGTTAATGGTTTGATAAGACGGCAAACCAATGAAGTCAGTCGTCGCAATAAGTCGTTCAGCACTCGATTCAAGGTCAAGTTTAGCAGTGAATACCCCCTCAGTATTTGTGCGTGCGGTCATCAAAAACACGCTGTCTTTGCTGTCCTTGTCTTTTACAAACAAGTTGAATGTAATGTTACTCAAGACATTACCTTCATTGTCGCGTGCTTCAATGTTGATATGGATGCCTTTTGTTGTTTCGAATGTAAAACCTTCAGGGACAACGAGTTGGTCCATGGTTTTGTTTGTGACATCAACAACGTTCGTTTGGTCAACACCTTGATTATTCGTTGGAATATCAAAAGATCGGCAAGCCGATAAGCTTAGTACAAACAAGCCGAAAAACAGTTTTTTCATTTTTAATTGATTATTTTAATTGTAACGTTATAAATATTGTAAAACATGATTTAAAAAGCAATTGTAAGCGCTGAACACAGCTTTAAAATTAAATCAAAGCATAGCTAAGCATTGTTTTGTCTTATTCGATTAAAAATAGAGTTGTTGTACTGAAATAGACTTGCGGGCTTGAAACTCACTTCTTTCTATTAGTTTGTTTAAGCGAACATCTAACTCTGAAGGATGAAACGGCTTCGATATGAGGTCATCTGCGCCAACACTTAAGGCTTTGATACGCTCGCTGCTTTCTTTAGCACCACTGATAACTAACAGGGGTACATGCGGTAAAGTCTTGCGAATGGCTTGTATCAAAGCGATACCATTTAAGGCAGGCATATCCAAGTCCGTCACGATGAGGTCAGGTTGGAAGCCACTCATAACCAAAGTCAATGCTTTGACTGAATCGGTATAAGTTAAAACTTCAAATCTTTTTTCAAGAAATAAGCCTAAATAGCGGCACATCATGGGGGAATCATCAACAATTAGAACTCTAGGTTTTTGTGTCATCTCTTCGTTAGTTTACTGTGTGTAATATATTATTTTTCATGAATTATGATACAAAGATAAAGGCGAAAATACCCCCCTCAGTATGTTTTCGGTTTTTGGTAGGAATAGACGGTTTTTTGGTTTTCTTAGCGTATATGCACCGCAACAATAAAAATAATCACTTTAACAATATAAGGTTATTGTTGGCACAAAAAAAACCGATGCTTGCGCATCGGTTCTCTGTAAGTTAAAAGAAGAGACTTTTTCAATATATTTTTATAGTGTTTCGATAACTTGGAAGTGCTTTGTACCAATCAGGATAAAGTGTGCCTTTACTTTCCGACCATTCGTTGAATTTCAAATACACCTTGTTAATTGGCTCCCTCTCTATGGGATAAGCAAATGACGTTGGCAATTGAATAGCCCAAGGCAAATTGTTTTTAGTTTGGTAATATTTGCCACTACCACTGTCGTCATCTGCCGTGCCGAATAGCTTAAGATTCGCCAAACTCGTCGGTTTGTAACCTGCCAAATGTACTTCACGGCTACGGTCACGATTGACGAAGATGAATGGATTGTAAGGAGCATCACCTAAAGTTTCAACCGATACAGGTGTGCTGAAATTAATCACCATTTTAACTGTGTCAGGCTTAACATACGGCTTATCTTTTTCGGTATTTACAAAACCACCAGCAGGCGAAGACATCAAGTCGTAACCATTATCGAAAGCGATGAAAACCGCATTTGTTTGACCCGCCTCTGTACCATTACCGTTCAGTTTTACGATATTGTTTTTAAGCGTAGAACCCGTTACCGAAGCAATATAGCTTGAAGGAATCGGCAATTCGAAGCCAAAACCATTGCGGAAGCCTGCGCCCATAGCTCTCAAAATGAATTTTGTACGCATCGAAGTCACTTTGTTGGCAGCATTGAGGCGTAGTTCAAATTGATGGTCAACAACCAAGTCATTCAAATCATAATCTCCTTGCGAAGGATAAGAATCCTCGAAAGCCAATGTACCATACTGAGATGAAGAAGGCGAATATTGAACGAAAGCATAAGTCGGGTCATTGGGTGCCGCATCTTGTGAATCAGGAACGCCATCTCCGTCAGTGTCCGTACCATAAGTTTTTGTCTGAACCAAATTCGTTGTCGAAATAGCTGAATAAGGACTGGCAGTTGCATAAAAAACAGCATCGTTGAAGTCATTATCGCCTCCTGGTCGGTCGAGATCTTCAAAACCAAGCAATAACAATTGACGTGCGTTGTCTGCCAATAATACAGTGTGGCTGCGGTAAGCTTCAGATGTAAAGGTATTAAGGCTTCTATCGGAAAAACGCATAGGATGATTGGCATCGCTCACTGCTTTTTGTGAAGGTACCCAACCATCAGGTACTAGAAACCAACCGATTGTAGTACCTGCTGAAAAGCTACCTAAGCGGACTTTATCACCTGTTTTCAAACCACCGCCACTTCCAGTGAAAGAGGTATTTGGAAAAATAACGTTCAGTTTGACAATATCAGACGCTTTTTTAGGCGGGTTGCTGGTAGGGTATGAGTAATAACCCACAGCATTGCGATAACCCGCGCCTTCGTGAACAAACGTCACCCAAACTTCTGCGGAGTCTTTCAAAACGATATTATTTTGCGTAGTAGATGTAATGTATTCAGGATTAAACAGTGGAACAGGTCGTCCTTCTGGCAACGAAGCGTTGACCACGTTAAGAACGTCTTGGCTGACCACATCTCCTTTTTTCAATAAATATTGTGGAACACCATCCTTATTAACAGCACCCATATATGTGAAAAGCGTCGCATCAGGAGACAGACCACCACCAGTACCGCCATTTTGTGAACCGCCGCCACTGTTAGGCTCGATGCCGTTGACAATGCCATCTCTGACAGTGTTTTCATTGCCGAAAGTCAATTTCACATTGCTCGAACCCGCTACATCTGATGTTTGGTAGGGAGGTAAACCCATATAGTTTGTAATGGCGATAATGCGATCTGCTGTGGATTCCAATTTCAATTTTGAGGTAAACAACCCTTGGTCGTTGGTGCGTGCAGTCATCAAAAATACGCTATCTTGGCTGTCTTTGTCCTTGACATAGAGGTCAAAAGCGACATTTTTCAAGACACTGCCGCCATTGTCTCGTGCTTCAATGCTGACATTGACCCTTTTTGAGGTTTCAAAAGTAAACCCATCAGGTATTACTAATTGTGCCATGGTTTTTTCTTTGACATCAACAAGACCCGTTTGGTCAACACTACCATTGGTAGGGACATCGAAGGGGCGGCAAGAGACAACGCTCATGACCAATAAGCTTAAAGCAATTTTTTTCATTTTGTAAATTTTGTCTAATTGTAAATGGTTAATTATGAGAATGGAAAAAGAAAAGGTGCTTTGTTTTCAATACCGTTTAATGAGGTGTGAAATCATTTGCTTTTATAGTTTTGTGTATCGCCAAGGAAAAAATCAAACATTTTCTGATTGAAATACTGCTAACGGCGTGCGTAATAAAATCCATAAATCAAACCACAAGGAAGCGCGACGAGCATACGTAATGTCGAGTTGTTGACGACCTTCGGCTGTCACACCTGCGCCACCACGTTTCGTTACTTGCCAAAGTCCTGTAATCCCTGCAGGTGCTGCAAAACGCTCAATTGCATCGTCAGTTGTCAACTTTTCCGCTTCATAAAGTGGCAAAGGACGGTTGCCAACGAGTGACATGTCACCCCTCAGTACATTGATGAGTTGCGGCAGTTCGTCAATACTTGTGTTGCGGATAAAAGTACCAACGCAGGTAATGCGTGGGTCATTGACAATTTTGATAAACGGTTGTTCCTGCTCTTTCTCAACGAGTAATTCCATTTCAGAAAACCAACCTTCGTCAGAAACCAAATTTTTAATGCTATTTGATTGTTCAGCAACAGGTTTCAACTCCGTATTTGCAGCGTATTGGTTGTTAGATTTACTGACGGCTGCCAACATTTTATCAGCATCGGTACGCATAGAACGGAATTTGATAAAACCGAAAATATTGTAGTTCTGACCAACCCTTTTTGAGGTGTAAATAATAGGACCAGGACTTTCTAATTTTATCAAAACAGCCACGATTAAAAGAAGTGGGCTAAGGAGAATCAGTATGACAGATGCGCCGATTATATCAATAAGGCGTTTCGAGGCATAATATGCCCATGAGTTTTGTGTTGAATATGACATTAGTTTTGTGTGTAATTTTGCTATTTATAAAAAATATTTATTTATAAAACGGCTGCTGTTTTCATAAAACCAGCAAAAAGTTGTTTAACGCGATTAGGTTTTTGTTCTTGATGTGCGCCTTTCTCTATCAATTTGCTTGCGCGCACTTCTAACTCGGCAGGATGAAAAGGTTTAGTTAAAAAATCATCTGCGCCAGCGTGTAATGCCCTGATGCGTTCGATGCTTTCTTTAGCACCACTGACCACCAAAACGGGGACAAGTGGTAGAATCTCTCGAATTGCGCCGATTAACTCGATGCCATTTAGGTTTGGCATATACAAGTCAGTCACAAGGAGGTCGGGCTCAAATCCACTTTCAACCAAAGCCAATGCTTCGACTGAATTGGTGTAAGAAATGACTTCAAACTTTTTTTCAAGGAATAAGCCTAAAAAACGGCACATGACTGGGGAGTCATCAACAATCATAACTGTAGGTTTCTGTAACATCTCTTCTTTTAGTTAATGCGTGTATTCTTTTTATTTATATTGATGATACAAAAGTAAGGTCAAAAATGGCCCCCTCAGTATGTTTTCGGCTTTTGGTAAGAATGAGCGGTTTTTTGGTTTTTATAGTAAGGATTTTGAATCGGCTTTACCATTGAACTCAAAAATAAGCAAAGGTTTCGGGGTATAAAAAAGGGTTCTGAAATACTAGATTTCAGAACCCCAATTGACTGAATGTCAATGTTTTAGGCTTATAATATCTTCAAACGCCCCAACAGCTCCCCTTTATTCGCTCGACTGATAGGAATAACGCTTTTATCAATGACTAAAGAGTTCTCTTCAATGTCTTTGATTTTTGATAGATTGACAATATAAGTACGATGTACTTTCAAGAAACGGGCATCATTGAGTTTTTCATCAATACTTTTCAATGTACCATGAATAATGTACTGCGATTTTATTGTTTTAACACGTATATAATCACCTACGTTTTCAAAAAATAAAATATCATCGCAAGGCACGCGTATATAACGCCCGTCTTCACGGACATAAATTTCGTTTGCTTCAGCTTGAAATACTTGACGTTTTTGCAAAAAAGTTAGGGCTTTGTCAACCGCCTGGTCGAAACGAGGTGCAGTGATGGGTTTTCGTAAATAATCAATCGCATTGAATTCAAATGCTTCATAAGCATAATCGGTTCTTGTAGTCGTAAAAATGACCATCGGTACAACGGCAAGTTTTTCTAAAACTTCAATGCCAGATAGTATAGGCATTTCTATGTCCAAAAATAATAAATCAACGCCTGAGGTATTGGTCAGAAAATCAAGCGCTGTTTGGCCATTTTCAAAAGTAACAAGCAGTTCAAGGCTCCTATTTTTTTCACACAATCTTTCCAAAGCCTTCCGCGCCATCAAATCATCGTCAACAATGATGCACTTCATTTTCATGTTCAGTAAGATTTTATAAGTTTACTTTACGGCTTTCACCGTCTCTTCAATATGTTTTTCGAAAATCTATAAATAGAGATGTCAACAACAATGCCAGTTCGTTTATTTTGTAGTGAATTTAATGTTGACAAGGCTTGCATGATCATTTTTGACCACTTCCACGGCTTCTACGATGTGCTTTTCGAAATCTTCAAAAAGCACACTCCATACTGAGGGGTCATCATTCCCCTTGGCAGAATACTCAATAGCCTCCATTTTTAGTTCTAAATCAGGTAATCCGACCATAGCAAAGGTGGGTTTAAGCTTGTGCGCCAGGCGACCAACTTCATCCTTATTTTTAGCCGCTACTCTTTCTTTCAATGTTGCATACTCAGGTATAACGGTTGTTAGAAAAATGTCAAACATATCCCGAGCATAACTTAAATCATCGCCATAAAACTCATTGAGCAAATCAGCATCCAACCGTTCATGAAAAACAAAAGACGGATAGTGGGCCTCCTCAGTATGTGAAGCCGTTTCGACCTTTCTTTCAGGTTTTTGGCTATAAAAAAGTTTCAATTTTTCAAAGAGTTGAGACGGCTTGAAGGGTTTTGACAAATAATCGTTCATTCCCGTCAAAAAAGCTTTGTCTTTTTGAGACACCATAGCCGATGCCGTCAAAGCAATAATTGGCGTCTCTTGATTCAAATTAACCGTATGTCGAATGGCATTTGTGGCTTCATAACCGTCCATTTCGGGCATCTGAATATCCATCAAAATCAAGTCAAAAGGCTCATTGTTTGCCAATTCCACACCTTCTAAGCCATTGTGCGCCATTTGGTAATCTACTTGCCATTTTGACAACAGCGTCGAGATATACTTCCGATTCATGTGGTTATCTTCAACAACCAAAACACGATAGCCGGCCACATCTAAACGTTCATTTTCGGATATTGAACGGTCTTCAAGCGTTATTTCGGTATCTGTTTCTTGATAAAAAATATTGAACGTAAACATCGTTCCTTTCCCAAATTGGCTTTTCAAACGGATCGATCCACCTTGCATTTCGACCAATTGTTTGGTAATAGCCAAACCTAAACCTGTGCCGCCAAACTTGCGCTTGATGTCGCCGTCAACCTGCCTAAAACTTTGGAAAACCAAATCATGTTTTTCTTTTGGAATACCGATGCCTGTATCCGAAATTTTAAACTCAACGTTTATTCGATTATTTCGACGTGATTTCACGTGGGCAGATACTGTTATTTTCCCTTTTTGAGTAAACTTCTCAGCATTCCCAATCAGGTTTATTAATATCTGATTGAGCATCAAGTCATCGCCAATGACCATCTTTTGTAGGTTGGGGTCGAGTTTGAGCTCAACTTCCAATTCTTTATCCTCATGACAGATCTGAAAAGTTTTGACCATCGCGCTGACCAAACCAGCCAGGTCAAATTCATTGTTTTGAATCTCAAAATTGCCTGAACGTATTTTTGATAGGTCTAAAACATCTGAAATCAACCCCCTCAGTATTTCAGCCGAATTTTTCAAAACGGATAGATATTCTTTTTGCTCGGCGGTCGGTTCTGTATCATAAAGCAAATGCGCCATTCCGATAATGGCATTCAAAGGTGTACGAATCTCATGACTCATATTTGCCAAAAACTGCTTTTCGGCCTTTTGAGCTTCTTCGGCTCGTTCACGCGCTTCTTCGAGTTCGTTTTGTAGGTCTTTCTGATAAGTAATATCGTAATGAATACCAATAGACCCGACGACAGTGCCATCGAGGTCAAAAATAGGTGCGCCAGAAATGAGTACCCATATCCGCGAACCATCTTTTTTTAACATTTCGACCTCATAAACATTGCCGATACCTTGCGAACGGTCATAAGACTGTTGCTCTAGAATAGGGTAATATTCAGGAGGGACTAACACAGAAACAGCCTTTTTGCCCAGCAATTCAGCAGCGGTATAGCCAACCATTTTGCAAAAACGAGGATAGGCGCGTATGATAAGTCCTTGATTATCAACTTCTACTAAACCTAATTCCATGTTTTCGATGATACCGCGGTATTTTTCTTCACTGCGTTTGAGGTCTTCACGAGCATAATGCTCGGCAGTCACGTCAATGTATTGCCATAAATGACCATTGTATTGATTGTCTAACAAAATGGGTACATAGTCGCGTTCATATACACGTCCATCACGCAAGGGTAGTTTCTCATTTATGACTGCCTCTTTGCGCTTTAAAATGGTTTTTATTCTTTTTTGAAATGCCTCTGGCGCGTCAAAAAGATGATTGAACTTATCGGCTAATTCAGAATAACTCATGCCGATAATTTGTTCAGGAGGGATAGAAAGGTTGAAAATATCGCAAAACATTTGGTTTGTTAAAACGATACGACGTGACTCGTCTTCGACTAAAATACCTGAATGTAAATTACTAATCAAGGCAGCCAAACGGGTTTGGCTTGTTTGCAAAGCGCGCGTTCTTTCCGAAATTTTAAATTCCAAATTTTCGTTCAGCACACGCAGTTCCCGGTTGGCATAGTACAAGTCCAATGCCTTCTGTTCCAAGATGGATTCAGCATGTCGCCTCGCAAGCCGTTCACGGTCAACGCGGCGTTTTAGTACGACAATTTCGTTAGTCATTTATTGTTTAGTAAGAATGAAACGGACTGTTGAGCCGTCCTTTGTGAGATTCGTTTTTTCAATAGTACATTTATCGTCAAAGTATTTCAAGCAGGATTCAATCAAACCTTCTGCAAAATCAACCATTTTTTGCTTCGAGGTATAAATAATTTCCAGGGTTTTATCGTCCACCCTTCTTGTCGTCAATTGAGGCAATTCTGCATCAGGATACAACTTTTTAACCTCCACTTCGACATGACTGCTTACGGATTCGAGTAGTTGAAAAGCAGTTTGAACCTGTGACAAGATATGCCCGTATTGCGCCGCTAAAACCCAAAAAAAATGTTGACCATACAGTTTCATCAGTTTTGGAACTGGAATTTCTGTATAACGACTTAATTGTGAGCTTAGTTGAACCAACTCACTGTGGGGATATGAACCAATAGACGTATAAGCACCGCCCGACATCAAATCACTTGACGTAATGATTTTATCCACCATTTCGTAGCCGAAATTGTTTTCGACCAAATCTAAAAATCCTGTAAAAACGACTCCTTTCATAACTTAGTTTTTCTTTAGTGAACCGATTCTTACTTACGTATTCTCAATCAATAAGTTATAAACACGCTCGCAAAAAAGGTACTAACAAAGAAAATTGTTGTCGCAACAAGAAAGATACACTTTTTATAGGAATAGTGACGCTATAAAAATAGGTGAGGAATGTCGCTAAACGCCAACCATTGACGTTGCGGCGCATGAAAAGAAGCCTGTTTCGGGTGATATAATAAATTTTTAAGGGACTCATTTTTCCAACGGCTGCGCTTTCTTTATGATAAATCAAGCCCGCAGGCTCGTACCAAATCGCAAAACCCGCGCGTTTTATTTGGGCGCACCAATCAAGTTCTTCATAATATAAGAAAAAATCTTCGGGCATATTGCCTACGTTATCAATAACTTCTCGACTGACCATCATCGCAGCCCCGTGTGCATAACCCGTCGCATAAGGCGTATCGTGTTGTCCGTTGTCCGTTTCATCTTTTCCGATAGCCTCATTTCGACCTGTCAAGGGGTTCATTTCAGTAAAACCAGCGTATTGAATCACATTAGGATTGTCGAAATAACGAATCTTTGGGCTGACAACGCCAATCTTTGGGTTTGTTGAAAAACGTGACAACAGTGCCTCAATCAAGCCATCTGTTAATATCGTATCGTTGTTGATAAAAAACAAATAATCTCCTGTGGCTGCTGCTATGCCAAGGTTGTTGCCGCCTGCAAAGCCCAAATTCTCAGTACTCACAAGGGCTTTTACTGAGGGGTATGCTTTTTTGAAAATAGCGGTACAATCCTCCAAATAGCCATTATCAACGACGATGACTTCTATATTTTTGTAGGTGTTTTCACCGATAGAATGCAGTAAATCAACGGTAACGGCTGCTTGCCGATAGTTGACGGTGATGATAGAAACCAAAGGTTTTTGAGTCTTCATGCCCATTTAATTTTTGAAAAGACCATGCGATACGCGGGTAAAACGCCATAAATAGTTCGTTTGAAATCAACATTCATCCAACGACGCAGCAAAATTTGCCCGACACCAATCGTTACAAAAATAGCAGATGTCGTTGCGACGGCTGCCCCCTCAGTACCAAAGCGTGGAATGAGTATCGCATTGAATAAAATAGTGACGAACATGCTGAAAATCAACATTTTAAGATTCCATTCGGGTTTGCCAACAGCATCTAAAGTGACTCCGAAAAGCCTTCCCCACGGCTTCACAATACCTGCAAAAGCGAGTATTTGTACTAAAATAGTCGCATCCAAAAACGCTCTACCAGCAACCAAAATGACTAAATATTTTGCGCCAAAAATGGTGAGTAAGGTAACAGGTACGGTAAATGCCAAAAGTCCTGCAACTGATTTTTCAAACAGTTGGATGACTCCCTCCGTACCGCCTTGTCTGTTTTCAGTCGCAATTTTTGGCAATAAAACCAAACCGAGCATATTCAACGGAAAGTCAATGTAGCTGATAAGACGTGAAGCCACATTGTAAACGGCAATGGCTGCGGGCGGCATAAAAGCACCTAACAACAATATATCTACCCTTTGAAAAAGCATGGAACTTAAATTAGAACCCAAGCCATAACGTCCAAAATTGAACAGCTTTTTGAGCCATTGACGGTCAAGTGGTGCAAATTTTATTTGTTTGATGTTTCTTTTTAAAATGACTAACAAAGCAGTAATTGATGCGGGTATTTGGAGTAAGACGAGAATTTCTGTACTCAGTATGTTGAAATAAGTTTTTACAAAAACAGTTAACAGACAATACGTTGCGCCAAAAATGCTGGCTGTGAGCATAGAGGTTTTAAAATTATGTAACGTCATTTGCCAACCATCGAAAAAGCGCAAAGCCGCGTTCAATACGGTCAAAATGACGTAACCCAACATGAGTATTGGCAAGTCAGGCATCTGAAAGACCCCCCTCAGTAAATAACTCAAAAACAATAAAATTAATGCCCCAATGATACTCGAACCTAAACTCAAAACGAGGGCAGCGGAAGCAATACGGGAACGGTCGTCTGGATTGTGTGTCATGTAATGCACCATGCTGTTTTGGATCAATCCTAAACGCCCCATTTCGATGAAAGAGGTGAGTGTTAAAAACATAGCCCAAGCACCCACGTCTGCGGGTGTCAGCCACCGAACAACCATTAAAAAATGAACGAGTGCGAATCCTTGTTGCGCCGCACCTGCGACCATGGCATGGCTACTGGAACGGAAAAAACTGGGTTTTTGCATTTTATTTGTGTAGTGTAAACGGAGTCGGTTGTATCAATATTTTTAGGATTCTAAACGTCGGCGAGGTGTTGAACCTCGCCGACGTTAGTGCATACTTTTTGAGACAACCTCATCAATGAATTATTATTTTTTCTCTTAATTTCAATATGTCTGTCAATTTGATAATACCCAATGAGGATTTAATACACAGGGTTTAGTGCGATTTTTTTCTCTTTTTTTGTTGCTAAAACTTGTTGATAGACCTCCTCAGTATCAGCCGCAATTTTTGACCAATCGAATTTTTCTGCGATCAATTGCCGTCCATTTTCACCCATTTTTTTGGTGCTTTCAGGGTTTTGATACAGTTGATTTATGGATTGAGCAATATCATCAATATCATGTGGATTAAACAATAAACCATTGACCCCATGTGACACCACTTCGGGAATGCCCGCTACATTTGACGCTGCTACAGCCTTGCCGCAAACATTGGCTTCAAGCAAAACAATGCCTTGCGTTTCATGAAATGAAGGTAAAACGAGGGCAAATCCACCTTTAATCCAAGCCAAAACGTTTTCGTTGGTTTGTGAGCCTAATAATTGGATGCGGTCAG
The DNA here is from genome assembly GCA_043721685.1 of Saprospiraceae bacterium. Classification (GTDB taxonomy): domain Bacteria; phylum Bacteroidota; class Bacteroidia; order Chitinophagales; family Saprospiraceae; genus JAAFJT01. The sequence goes on from JAYSQG010000327.1 coordinate 15,315, forward strand.
CGACCCCCTCAGTAAGGATGAGGTTTTCAAGTTCAACGCGATCCACACCATCGCCGATCATTACGAGTTTGACGTTTTTGTCCACTTGTTTCATCGCTTCAACGAGGTTAAAAATGCCTTTGATGCGGTCGAGTCTGCCGACGAATATGATGGTATTCTCGTCTGACATAACCTTAACATCTGTCCCGTTTTGTGGCTTATTGATGGCTACTCCATTGTATAATATAAAATGTGGCTTTTCTGCTTTAATATCTAATTCATCCAGCTCTCTCTGCATTTCACGACTTACCGCAATGATGGCATCGCTATTTTTAAGGGCGTTTTTTTCAAAATAAGAAGCAAAACGTTGGTGTATTTTTCTGTCAAGGTTTAATATTTGTTGTGAAAACTGATTTTCCAAGGTGACCAAGCCATGAAATGTTGTAATAAGGGTGGTTTTATTATGCCGTGAGGGGAATAAAAAGCCACTCCTTCCTTGCAGATGGACGACATCAAATTCAGATTGATTTAGTTTCAACCATAGCCAGGCACTCAGATTAAAACTCACTTCCTCAAAAAAAAATGGAAGAAAAGGCAATCGGCGCATAGGTAAATAAGGTAGTTCGATGACTGTGAAGCCATTGAGTTGGTATCTTGTTTCACCGTTTCGAATACTACCAGCAGTCAAAATATATATATCCTGACCCCGTTGAGCGAGGTGTGTAGCCAGCTCTGAAGTATGCGTTTGGATGCCGCCTTGATAGCGGTGAGGTAGCGATTTACAGACGTATAGTATTTTCATATTTATGCTTCAATTTTTTGTTGATCTTTTTCTTCCGAACGTTTTTTATCCTTTTTACCACCATTGATACCAGCGAAAACACCAATGACGAAAAAAACCATTATAATATGCCACGGCATTCCTTCTCCTAACATGATATTGATTTGATGTTGGTTTTTTTAGACCACTCTGTGGTCTAAAAAAAAGTTATATTAATGAACAATGACTTCGTGCGATGTATGAATAAACCGCCGACTTGCTTCACGTAGGTTTGTGAGTGCGATAAAAGTTGCCCCCAACGTACGTGGTATAGCGAGCCACATAGCGCGGTTTTCTACTGCAAAATAATGTTTGGGCATTGCCAAAACGAAAGATAAAATATTGATAGTCAATGCACTAAATGCAATAACTGCCATTGTACTATTCTGAAAAACTATATTTGAAAGGCTCATAAGCATCAGAGCAAATGGCAAAATCAAACGTGGTGGCAAAGCCATTTGTATGGCTTTATTGAAATGGTCAAATTGACCCCTCAGTATAAAAAGCATAAAAGCCGATGGTACGAAAAGTTTTGCGTAGCGAAATTGCGCAGCAATCCAACGACTTCTTTGTTTAGAAAACTGATTTGAGTGACATACTTTTTCGTCATAAACAATGGCTTCTGGGTCGTAATTGAGGGTGATACCTAAACGTGTGAGACGCAATTCTATCTCTTTGTCGAATCCACCGATTGCCTCAATTTGCGGCATGATGGTTTCAAAAAGTTTATAATCAAAAGCCATGCCCGAACCTGCCAAACGCACCGACAAACCCACAGCACTGTGACCATTACACAGAATATGGTTGTTGATGTCTTCGCTTGCTGCGTCGAGTAGCGCAATGCCCGTTTGTCCGTTTTTAGCCGCCCGGCGCCCTTGAAGTGCGACAATATTTTCTTCAAAACGGGCATTGACGCGGCTTAGAAAATCAGTTTTCATCACATTATCGGCATCGAGGACGACAGCAATATCAAATTGGCTGGCATCTATCGTATTGAGGGCTACGTTTAAAGCCTTTGCTTTTGTACTTTTCTCAAAGACTACTTCGACTACTTGAATCGGCATAGACTTCAGTTCTGTAATGGTTTCGGCTTTCAATTTGTCAGCAATGACGATGACTTCGTAGGCACCTGTTGGATAATGCTGCGTCAAAGCGGCTTTTGCAGACGATAAAATCACCGCATCCTCTTGGTATGAAGGGATGAAAACCGCCATGCGTCGAGACCGTGTGACTTCCGCCAAAGGTTTATTTTTGAAAAACCGACCAGCGGTTGAAAAGAAGAATTGATAGCCTGCACCCCATGCAAGGTACGCTATGATGATAGCGTTGAGAATTGTAAATAGCAACATAGTTTAAATGGTTATAAGTTGAGAAAATGAAGGAGAAACAACCTCGAAGCCTCGGAATGCTGATCCAAAGGATTCCTTCCGAAGGGGGTGTATTGTGTAGGAATGTAGTTTTCTCTTCTTTTTCTTTCAAAAGTAGGGGGCTTTTGATTAGTGTTTTACGGCTTTTCGGCTTTTGGTTGTATTGCTACTGAAATTGGTAGATTTTGAAAGGTGGTATAAATGGTATGACAAAAATCTGTTAATCAAAATGGGTTAAGAATCCCTACAATTGGCATTAAGATATAGCTTTTGCAGCTTGCTCTTTTGCCAATGCTTCGGCTTCTGCCGTAATATCATCGTCATACTGAGGGGATAAAAAAATCAGTGGAATCATAATGCCCATGAGTATGCCCGTAGGCAATTGGCTATACACTTGGTTGCCATAACTTGCCATCAGGACGCCGCACATGCCACTGTACATACCCGCTATTTTTGCGCGCAGCACAGGGTCTCGGAGATGCCAAACGACAAATCCGCCTTTGCCGACAAAGTAGCCGAACATGAAAAGATGTAAACTGATGCCAATAACGCCTGTTTCTGCCCATACTTTAACATAATAACTATCTGTTGCGGTATTGCCCAAGAGACTATAAGGTGCAAAACGGAAGCCCCAAAAACCTGCGGCACCGATGCCCCCGCCAAATGGACGTGTTGCCAAGTGCCGCCCAAAAGTCTTTTGGTTTTTGATACGCACTAAAAGAGAAGCGTCATCAGGATTGAAAGCGGTTCTCATGCGGCGTATTTGCTCGACGTGTTGCAGACCCGTTGTATATTTCAGAAAAACAAAAGCTCCGACAGCAATAGACAATCCGAGTATTAAAATTTTAAAGTTTTTGCTTAAAAATAGGTGTACTAAAATACCTACACCCGGTACGGCAATTGCGCCGCGTGTGCCTGAGATGCCGAAACCAACAAAGGTTAAAATAGCCGCAAAAGCATAAAAAAAACGATCTCCTTTGGACATAGGTGAAAAAGCAATAATGCCACACACGAGGGCGAACATGGCTTGTGATGAGCCGAATTGCCCTGCATCGCTGTAAAAAGAAAAGACGCGCAGTACGCCCGCTAACATGTGTGTAAAGGCAAAACCTTCGACATAAAGCCAAGCATATTCGGCGGCATCAACGCCAAAAATCATTTGACGCAAACCCCAAAAAGTGCCTGCAATGGAAAGCCAAGTGGCTAATTTGAGAAAGGAATCCATGTGTTTCCGCTCTCTATAAAGCATAAAGGTTAAACCAAAAGACAATAATTGATAGAAACCATCGCCACGCATGGCATAAAACCAACATTCAGGACCATTGGATTCAGGGTTGATGATTTCAAGAAAGACAAAACTGAACCAAACGGTTGTCACGATCATGATATCGTTGTTCAAAGGCGACCAATCTTTCTTTTTTACTTGAAAAAGAATGGCAAGCCAACCGATGAATAAAAAAATATCAATCAAAAGTCCCCATGAAGCACTGACATAACGTGAGATGCCCGATGCAAAAAAGGATACCCAAAGACTGAGTATCAAACCCAATCTCGGGCGCGTGAACAATAGGCTCAAAAAGAATAGAACGAGGGGGATACCGATTAGGGCAATGCCGATGATTAAGCCCATTTTACCAACCGCTAAGCCCGCAACGATAGCCACAACTGCCATGATGCCAGTTGATTTTAAGCTACTGATACGTTCTGAACCTGTTTTGGTATAGATAGGCATATTTATTTATTTTGCTTTTATGTTCAAAATTTATGCCTAAGCTGTTGGAATGGGAAAATTCCAAATTCCAAATATCCAAATTGTAGCTGTAAATAATTGATGTGCAATTAGTTATAAAACTGAATTTTATGTTGTATTTTTATTGCATGCAAAACATCCCCCTCAGTATTGCCCATAAAAAAACAGCCGGCGTCCACAAAAGATGCGGCGACGGCTGTTTTTTTATCGAAAATACTGAGGGGGGGATTTCTATCTTCCTCCGTTCATAGAGTTCAAAAACTCTTCGTTTGAGGATGTATGGAGCATATGTTTTTGTAAAAAGTCAAATGCTTCGTCAGGCTTCATATCTGCCAAGTGGTTGCGGAGGATGAAGAGACGTTGAACCGTGTCTTTGTCTTGCAACAAATCGTCGCGGCGTGTAGAAGAGCCGTTGACATTGATAGCCGGATACATACGCTTGTTCGCCAAAGTACGGTCGAGTGACAATTCCATGTTGCCCGTACCTTTAAATTCTTCAAAGATAACGCTGTCCATTTTAGAACCTGTGTCCACCAAAGCGGTTGCGAGAATCGTTAATGAGCCACCAAATTCAATTTTACGAGCTGCACCAAAGAATTTCTTAGGCTTTTGAAGCGCATTGGCTTCTACACCACCCGAAAGGACTTTGCCACTGGCTGGTGCAACGGTATTGTAAGCACGTGCAAGACGTGTAATAGAGTCGAGCAAAATAATGACATCGTGACCGCACTCAACCAAACGTTTGGCTTTTTCCAAAACGATATTGGCAACACGCACGTGGTTTTCAGCCGCTTCATCGAAAGTTGAAGCAACAACCTCGGCTTTCACCGAGCGTTTCATATCAGTGACCTCCTCTGGACGTTCGTCAATGAGTAGGACAATCATGTAACATTCAGGGTGGTTTTTTGCGATAGCGTTGGCAATATCCTTCAAAAGGAAGGTCTTACCTGTTTTTGGTTGTGCCACAATCAAACCACGTTGTCCTTTACCAATCGGTGTAAAAAGGTCAATAACACGGTTTGAAAAATCACGTCCAGAAGGAGAGATACTTAATGTAAACTTCTCGTTAGGGAACAGCGGTGTCAGATAATCGAAAGGCACACGGTCACGCACATCAATCGGATCGAGTCCATTGATTTTTGAGACGCGGAGCAAAGCAAAATACTTTTCACCTTCTTTTGGTGGACGGATGGCGCCGCGTACAGAATCACCTGTTTTCAAGCCGAAAAGCTTGATTTGACTTGGCGAAACATAAATATCATCGGGCGAAGTTGTATAATTATAATCCGCAGAACGGAGGAAACCATAACCATCTTGCATCATTTCGAGGACACCTTCACCTTCTACTACACCGTCGAGGTCTATATTATAACGTGGTGTATTCGACGTTGAATCGTTGGCATCATCGCGGCGATTGTTCTTTTTATCCCGACGAGGTTCCAAAACGATAGGCTCGTCGAACTCGATGAGCGCAGGGTTTACATAATCGTCGTCATCGTCATCGGGTATTTCGTAAGCTGGCGGCGCATTTTCATCCTCATCTTCAACAGGCGGTTCGAAACGGGGCATTTCTGATTTATTAGATTTCGAGGAGCGTTCAGGTTTTGTAGGAATATCAAAACGTGGTGCGGGTTTAGCCGTTTCTTTTCGTTCAGGTTTATCGTCACCGCTGACGCGTTTGCGCGGGCGTTTCTCGATTTTGGAACCGGTAGGGATTTTCCCGTAAGGCGTATTGTCATCTACGAGGATTTCGGTATCTGTCGTATCGGGAGCTGCATTCAGAGCTTGTGCATCGAGAATGCGATAAATCAAGTCTTGTTTACCGAGTTTTTTGAAATCAGCAACACCAATGCGGTCGGCAATTTCTTTGAGTTCGCCGACTAACATCTCATTCAGTTGCAAAATGTCGTACTTCATATTGATTTGTGTAATATTGATAAATTTAAAAGTTTGAAGTTTAATTGATTTGAGGTGAGGTGGTTAAAGTTACTTGTGGTTTGATTTGAAAGTATTGTCGGTCATTAATATTGTTTACCGACTGGAAAATTTTGTATTTCGTTATTGAATCTGGATTCTATTTTTTTTAGAAATTTTCACTAAATCCCTAAATGAAAAGAAGTTTTTTTTTGAAAATTTATTTCGAGAACTCGAAAAAGAGAATGTTTTTTTTGTTTTATGCTCACTGTAAAAGGCTTAAGAAATTACAAAGTTGTGGCTTAGAACGGACTAAATAGTTCGGTTGGGCGGTATTCTTGAGCAAATAAAGATTGGTTTTTAAGTAGGCTTTCGTTGAGCTTAAGTTATTGACAATCAGTAAATTAGTTTGAAAGAAAAAGAGGACTTCAGATTGTGAAACGGCTAAGACGTTCTTGAAAGAATTTTCCGAAGGAGTTGGATTAATAACAAATCTACCAGTTAAACGTATCAAACCAAAGAATGTTATGAATCGGGGTGATTTTCTTTATTGTGTTTTGTGCGGCAAAAATACACTTTATTTTATTTATCAAAGCCTATATTTGCCAAAATTTTTTTAAAAAGAATTCCAATATGTTACAATTAGCTTTTTTCAGAGAACAGAAAGACCGCGTTGTCGAAGGTCTAAAAAAACGAAATTGGTCAGAAGGTGCCATCGAAAACACTGTTAATGTGGTGTTGAAACTTGATAATATGCGCCGTTCCACTCAAACGGAACTAGATGCGATGCTTGCTGAAATCAAACTATTATCCAAAAAGGTGGGCGATGCGATGAAATCGGGCAATCATACTGAGGGGGATGTTTTGAAAGCAAAAGTGGCAGAACTCAAAGAAAAAACAAAAGTCCTTGAAAATACAGCCGCTGAAACCATCAAGACGTTGGACGATCTTCTCCTGTCTTTACCCAATATTCCTAACGAAACCGTTCCTTTTGGCAAGGTTGCAGAAGACAATGAAGTCTGGTTTTTAGCACAAGACGAACTGCCGCAACTCGCTGCTGATGCCTTGCCGCATTGGGAAGTCGCTCAAAAATACCCCATTTTTGACCTCGAATTAGGTGTCAAATTGACGGGCGCAGGTTTCCCTGTTTTTAGAGGAAAAGGGGCTAAATTGGTGCGAGCCTTGATTCAGTTTTTCCTTGACGAAGCTGCTGCTGCAGGTTACGAAGAAATCGTTCCGCCATTGATGGTCAACGAAGCTTCGGCACGTGGCACAGGTCAATTGCCAGATAAAGAAGGGCAGATGTATTATATCAATGAGGACGATTTATACATGATTCCAACGGCAGAAGTACCTGTGACGAATATATTGCGTGATATCATTTTAGCAGAGAAAGAGTTGCCGATACGTTTTTGTGCCTATTCGCAGTGTTTCCGCCGCGAGGCTGGCAGCTACGGCGCACACGTGAGAGGTTTGAATCGGGTGCATCAATTCGATAAGGTTGAAATCGTACAGTTTACACATCCAGAAAAAAGCTATGATACGCTTTTAGAAATGGTAGAACACATCAAAGGTTTGATGGAAAAACTGGAGTTGCCTTACCGTATCCTCAAACTCTGTGGCGGCGACATGGGCAATGCTTCTGCTATGACTTACGATTTTGAAGCATGGTCAGCGGCGCAAAAACGTTGGTTAGAAGTCAGTTCAGTGTCCAATTTTGAGACTTTTCAAGCAAATCGCATGAAAACCCGCTACCGTGATGCTAATAATAAAACGCAATTGGTGCATACTTTAAATGGTTCTGCCCTCGCTTTGCCACGTATTATTGCTTCAATACTTGAAAATCACCAGACTACTGAGGGGGTCAGAATCCCGAAGGCATTGGTGCCTTATACGAAGTTTGAGATACTCGATTAATGAAATATAAAATTTGAAGGATGAAATTTGAATGATTTTACACTTCAAATTTCATCCTTCAAATTTTATATTTCCTACTTTTGACCTCTGTTTTTGAAAAAAAGAAAATCAAAATGGCTTCTCCTAAAGAAAGTCGAAAACCCACCGCAACGGGGCTGCTTATCGCTTTGGGTTTCATTTTCGGCGATATTGGCACCTCTCCTTTATATGTCCTCAAAGCCATTATTGGCGATGATTATGTGTCACCTGAACTCATTTACGGGAGTCTTTCATGTATTTTTTGGACTTTAATATTCATTACATCCTTCAAATACGTCTATTTAGCCCTCAAAGCAGACAATCGTGGTGAAGGCGGCATCTTTGCTTTGTATGCGCGGGTGCGGCGTTACAAAGCTCGGTGGGCGATTTTTCCCGCTATGATTGGCTGTGCGACACTCATGGCAGACGGTGTTTTGACGCCTGCCATCAGCGTATCGGCAGCCGTTGAGGGTAGTCTGCGTCTATATCCCGAATTAGAAACATTGCCCATAGTTATAGGCATTCTCATTGTAATTTTCGTTTGGCAACAGTTTGGCGCGCAACTTTTAGCAAAATGGTTTGGCTATATCATGCTTCTTTGGTTCTGTGTCATTGGCGGCATTGGCTTAAGTCATGTCTTGAAAGACCCCTCAGTATTAGCCGCTTTAAATCCATTGTATGCCATCAAATTTGTTGTAAATTATGAAAGCTCCAGCACGGGTATGACAGGCTTTTTGTTGTTAGGTGCTGTTTTCCTTTGTACTACAGGCTGCGAGGCTTTGTATTCCGATTTGGGACGATGCGGCAAAAACAATATCCGTTGGGCATGGCTCATCGTATTGCCTTGTTTGATGCTCAATTACTTGGGACAAGGTGCCTGGGTACTCCAATATCAAGGGCAGAAACTACCTGAAATGGTCACAAACGTAGGCGTTTTCTTTGCCATGTTGCCCGAAAGTTGGGTGTCCTTTATGGTCGTTTTAGGAGTCGTTGTTGCAATAATCGTCAGTGAAGCCTTGATTGCAGGGGTGTTTACGATGGTCAACGAAGCCATAAAATTGAAATTATGGTTCAATATGAAGGTCAGTTATCCCGCACAAATGCGTGGACAGGTTTATTTGCCCTTATTAAATTGGTTTTTGCTCGGCGGTTGTTTAACGACTGTTTATATTTTCGAAAAATCATCGAACATGGAACAGGCTTATGGCTTAGCCATCGTGATTGATATGATAATGACCTCCTCGTTGCTCCTTCATTTTGTCCACATGAGAAACCACTCCTTGCGGCGTGCCGTTGTCATCGGTTTGGTCTTTGGCGGCTTTGAAATTATGTTTTTGTTAGCCAATCTGCACAAATTGGCATTCGGCGGTTGGTACACATTGGGTGTTGCATCGGCTATCTTTTTTGGCGTTTTTGTGTATTGGCGTGGACAACGAATTCGGAAAAAACACGCCAATTTTGTACCATTTGACACCTTTCTCCCTATTTTGAAAGATGTTATGGCAGATACAACCATTCCCAGAACCGCCACAAACCTCGTTTATATGACGATGTCAGACGACGAAAAGAAGATTGATTCCAATATTTTATATTCTATTTTTAAGAAAAAACCAAAACGAGCAGACATCTATTGGTTTGTCCACGTAACGATTACGGATGCGCCCTATACTAAAAAAGTGGTCGTTCATCCGATTGTTGAGGGCAAGGTTTTTTATGTTAACCTTAAATTTGGATTTAAGGTTGAACATAAAATCAACCGTATTTTCAAGGAAATTGTCAATAAAATGCAAGCAAAAGGAGAAGTTGACGAGCGCAGCCACTATCCGAGCCTGCGCCGTTATGACATTCCAGCTGACTTTAAATTCATTTTGCTCAACAGCCGCGTTTCTGCCGACGATGCGCTGTCTCCTTTCGAGCAATTCATCGTGCGTACCTACCGAATACTTAAAAATATCGCCGTTCCGCCCGCTATTGATTTTGGCTTAGAAGGCGGCAACTTTGAGGTCGAAACCGTTCCCATAAATGTTGCGCCACCACAGAATATTGAGTTGGATAGGCAATATTAAGTATCCAGACAAGAGATTATAGGATAAATGATTTTAAGACAATAGGAAGAGAACTAAACACTTTGCCCGAAAAGGCTGTTTTACTTGTCTTAAGTTTAAAATACTGAGGGGTATCTTTAAGTTTTTAAGAATGTATTACTTCTTAATCGCCCTTGTTTTCAGTCATTATTTTTAACATCTTTTATCCTAACATCTCTAATCTTAAAATCTAAACTCTTTACTGTTTAACCATAATATATATTTGAAACACAATGAAAATCAAACCATTAGCCTACTTACTCGCCTTGAGTACTGTTTTTTTTGCTTGCGAAAAAGAATTCATCCCCGATTTACCCACAGTATCCGAAGAAGTTGTTGTTGAAGGTTATATCGAGGCGGGAGCCAATCCGACACCACCTTATGTCATTCTTACCAAAAGCCTACCTTTTTTCAAGGAGTTAACCAGTTTCAACAATGTATTCGTAGAAGGGGCAGAGGTTTGGATTTCAAATGGTACGGACAGTACACGTTTACAAGAATTTTGTTGGAAAAATTTAGACCCCTCAGTAAAAAAGCAAGCCGCCCTGTTTTTTGGCATCAATGCGGACAGCATCAGCGCTGATTTTAACTTTTGCGTCTATATTGATTTTGCTCAAAAAATCAAGGGCGAAATAGGCAAAACGTATGTATTACGCATCAAAACAAAAGAAGGTAAGTTGTTAACGGCTAAAACGACAATTCCTCGTGCTGTCAAAATTGATACAATTGAGTTTATTAAACCACCTGGCATCAACCAAAATGACACAATGGCACAAGCCCGTGCGACCATAACAGACCCAAAAGGTGCTGATTTTTACCGTTATTTTACGTCCATAAACGGTAGTTCGTACGTTGCAGGAGCGAATTCCGTCACCGACGATGCTTTTTTTGATGGACAAGTAACTAAATTCAATTTGTTGAAAAGCGAGCCACGAGGAGGAGGTGGCGGCGATAATTTCGGGTTGTTTCGTCGGGGCGATACCATTTCAATAAAATTTGCCATGATTGATAAAGCCCATTTTGATTTTTGGTCAACCCTAGAATTCAACGCAAATAATGGCGGGCCCTTTGCTTCTTATACGCGTGTGAAGCATAATATTTCAGGCGGCTTAGGAATTTGGGGTGGTTCTTCAGCAACTTATTACGATGTTATTGTGCCTAAAAAGTGATAAAGCAAGTTCTTTTGTCGAAAAAAACTTATGTTTTTTAAGTAAAAATACATTTTACCCTTTTTAAGGTATTTTGATATAAAACCATTATACATATATTTGTATGCGAAAGCATGAGCGTTCCAAGACAGCTTTTAAATTATAATCTTTTGAACTTTAAAAATGGATTTTAAAACCCAAAGTTATGTCTCTTGAAATCCAAATGAGAGACAGTTTCCTCCCACCTCCAAATAACTAAATCGCAAAACATTTATTTGGAAAATGCCTTTGAGTGTCACAACTTAGAGGCGTTTTTATTTGTACTTTTCGAATAAAACACATCTTATTTTAAATAAAAAGTTTATTTTTACCTCAAATTTAAAAGTAAAAGTTTTGGCAGCAATAAAAAAAATATTTGCGTGTACAAGTTGCGGCGCAATTTCTCCTAAATGGATCGGTAAATGCCCCTCGTGTGCCGAGTGGAATACGTATGTTGAGGAAGTTATCCAAAAAGAAACGCCCCGCGAAGAGCGCAAAAAAATATGGAAAGGTGCGAAAGTCGCAGACCCAGTACCCACCCCCCTCAGTATGATTAAGACGGGGAAGACAGACAGGTTGCTCACGCCCGACGACGAATTGAATCGCGTACTTGGCGGCGGCATTGTCAGTGGCTCATTGGTGCTGATAGGCGGACAACCAGGCATCGGAAAGTCAACGCTTTTGTTGCAGATTGCCTTAGGTGTGAGTGCTAAAGTATTGTATGTCAGTGGGGAAGAAAGCGAGGAACAGATAAAAATGCGGGCAGACCGTGTTGCTTCAAAACAATCGGATTGCTATATTTTGACTGAAATCAGCACCTCGAAAATCTTTCAACATGCCCAAAACCTTGAACCCGACCTTATTATTATTGACTCTATTCAAACCCTTGCAGCACCACATATAGACTCAACGCCGGGCAGTATTTCGCAAGTCCGCGAAACCGCAGGAGAGCTTCAACGGTTTGCTAAAGAGACCAATATTCCTATTTTTATCATCGGACATATCACCAAAGATGGCGCTATTGCGGGGCCGAAACTCTTAGAGCATATCGTTGACGTTGTGTTGCAATTTGAAGGCGACCAAAACTATATGTACCGCATTCTCAGAACCTTAAAAAATCGCTTTGGTTCGACGGACGAAATCGGTATTTATGCCATGCAAGCCTCTGGTTTGAGGGAAGTGTCGAACCCTTCGGAGTTGTTGATTTCTCAAAAAGATGAGGATTTAAGCGGCTCGGCGGTCTGTTCAACGATTGAAGGTGTGCGCCCCATATTGATTGAAACTCAAGCACTTGTGAGCCGTGCGGTCTATGGCACGCCGCAACGTTCGGCTACGGGTTTCGACCTTCGGCGATTGAGTATGCTTTTAGCTGTTTTAGAAAAACGTGGTGGGTTTCCGTTTGCTATGAATGATGTATTTTTGAATATTGCTGGTGGTCTGCGTGTAGATGATCCTGCGATTGACTTGGCGATTGTTGCTGCGCTCATTTCGTCGCTTGAAGATATTGCCATTCCAAACAGTACGTGTTTTGCAGGAGAGGTCGGTTTGTCGGGTGAAATACGTGCCGTTGCGCGGGCTGAACAACGGATTCAAGAGGCAGACCGATTGGGTTTTAAAGAGATTTTTATCTCAAAATATAACCTTAAAGGTTTAAACATTGATAAATTTAAAATTAAAATAAGAACAGTTGGGAAGGTGGAAGAACTTTACGAAGCCCTTTTTAGATAAAAAAACAAACAATGAATCAACAAAGCATTACGAAATACTACGAAAACAACCGATTTACATTCCGCTATTTATGGAACAGCCGCCAGACACAGGCAATTCATTTCGGTTACTACGACGAAAAAGCAACGAAACATGAAGCAGCATTAGCGAATATGAATCGCAAATTGGCTGAATTGGCTGGAATAGCAGCGACTGACCGCGTTTTGGATGCGGGTTGTGGCATCGGCGGTTCGGCTATATGGTTGGCAACGGAACTGGGTTGTGCCGTTGACGGTATCGTATTGGTTAAAAGCCAAGCAGAGGAGGCGCGACAAAATATTCAAAAAGCAGGTCTCGACCATAAAATTGCCATTTACGAAGGGGATTATAACCATACGCCTTTTGTGGATGGTCAATTTGATGTCATTTGGGCATTAGAAAGTCATTGTCATACAGACCAAAAAGCGGCATTTTACAAGGAAGCTGCAAGGCTGCTCAAAAAGGGCGGGCGCTTGGTGATGGCTGATTTGTTTCTTTCACCCCCCCTCAGTATAAACGATGAAAATAAGTTAAAATCAGGATTGACACATTGGGCTATTCCAAATATTGATGATATAAATACGCACCGAACTTATGCCATTCAAGCAGGTCTTGCGGATTTGGACATTCAAAACATCAACCCTCATGTTGAGCGTTCGCTCCGAAATGCTTATGAACATGCTCAAAAATGGTCTTCAACGGCACGGTTTTTACAAAAAATAGGCTTGATCAATCCCGAACAAGTTGGCAATGCGGAAGGGACAAAATTGATGTTTGAGGCATGGCTGGCTGGAAATTGGTTTTATGGGTTAGCGAAAGCTGTGAAAATCTGATAAATGATTTTACTTTTATGTGCTATTTTCTAATCAAAACCATAACAATATGCTTTTCCCCTCCGTCGAAGAATATTACGACAAAACTCGATTTGACTACCGCTATGTTTGGAATAGCCGTAATACTTATGCCATTCACTTTGGTTATTACGATGAAACCGTACAGAAACACGTCGCCGCAGTAGCGAATATGAATCGCAAAATGGCAGAATTAGCCCATATTAAGTCAGAAGAAAAGGTACTCGATGCGGGCTGTGGTGTCGGCGGTTCAAGTTTTTGGTTAGCTGAAAATATTGGATGCACAACAACGGGTATTACGCTTTCAGCAAGTCAAGTTTTAGATGCGCAAAAAATAGCTGCGCAGTTGAATTTGTCTGATAAAACTCATTTTCTACTTGAGGATTACTGCAAAACAGGTTTCGAATCGGGCAGTTTCGATGTGGTTTGGGCACTCGAAAGTCAATGTCATGCTGCGGATAAAGCGGCTTTTTACCGCGAAGCTTTTAGACTTTTGCGCCCGAATGGGCGCTTGGTGATAGCTGAATATTTTTTAAATACGAATGATGTAGCGACGAATCAAGACGTTGATATCCGCGCTTGGTATGACAATATTGCGATTCCAAATTTATTAACTTGGCAGGAGCATGAAACGATGGCTGAACAGGCGGGTTTTAAGACCGCGACAGTGCAAAACATCAACCCGAATGTCCACCGCTCTTTACTCAATGCTTTTGAACATTGCGAAAAATGGCTACCCGCTGCGAAATGGCTCAACCGATTGGGTATTGTCAACAAAGTGCAAGTTGGGAATGTCTTAGGCACAGCCGGTCAATATCGAGCTTGGGCTAAGGATTTATGGTTTTATGGATTGGCGGTGTTTGAAAAACAATAAACCTTTGAGGGAAATTTCGATTTGTTAGGTTCTGAGAACTTCGAGAGTTCCCAAAACCTAATCCACTTACTTTTTCATACTTATTTTGCGTTAACAATCATTTTGAACCAAAAAATCGGGTTCAAAACCTTTTTGCGCACGTCAATATTATTGAACATCGAATAAACCAAGTCTGAAATCTGCACATTCCGCGAAGCGACCCACAAAACGAAGTTAAATACTGAGGGGTACTTGCCGATGCGTTGCAACCTGTAACTCAAATTTAATTCCGTTCCCATAACACGCCAAACGCGAACATCGTAACCTGCCATAAATGCTTTTGAAAAATCCTGTGCTTTCAAACATTTTTCTGCTTGGTCGGCAGCGATATAACCTGAATAAACGGCGTTGCCGATGCCTTCACCCGTCAAAGGGTCAACCAAACTTGCTGAATCGCCTACCAGCATATAGCCATCTCCTGACAATTGATGCCGTTTTGAACCCAAAGGCAAGGGGAAACCAAGGATTTTGCCATCTAATTCAGCATCTGCAAAACGTTCTTTGATGCCAGGACGGGTTTGGACTATTTCTAAAAGTAGTTTTTCAAGATTGACTTTTCGCTTAGAAATGGACTCGGTTAACATGCCAAAACCGACATTTGCTTCGCCATTGGGCAGAGGAAAAATCCAAAAATAGCCAGGCAAATGCTCTTTCAAAAAGTGCAATTCGATGAAATTATCATCGTGGCAGCCTTTGACATTTTTATAGTAAGCGCGCACAGCACCTGCATTGTGCTTAGGGTCAACTTTGATATTGGCAACATGACGCATGAAAGGCGACAACGGACCACTGGCAACGATAAGGATTTTTGCACGTACTTGAAACTCTCCTTTTTTATCCGAAACTGTCCAACCGACCCCCTCAGTAAATTCGTGTTTTTCGATGCTTTTGCCTTCAAAAAACTGAACAAGTGGCTGCTTTCTCACCATTTCAATCAAATGATTGTCAAAATGGATACGTTTTGCGACGTAGCAAGGTGTGCTGTCTTCACCTTTTTTATAGTTTTTCCGAAAGGGCACATGGAAATTACGCTTGTTGTCCATTGAAAAAGTCACGCCCCAAGAGTCCGTCTGAATCGGTGTTTTTTCTAAGGTATTAATGATTTCAGGGTCAATGCGGTTCAAAATAGCGACGGTTCTGCCTGTCATGCCATCGCCACAAACTTTGTCACGAGGAAATTGCGCTTTGTCTATCAATACTGAGGGGATGCCTAACTGTGCTAATCGGAGTGCTGCCGCAGCCCCTCCAGGCCCTGCACCAATAATACATACGTCGGTTTCAATCATTATAATCGTTTGAGTTGTATAAAAAAATGAGCGGCGAAGGTACGAAGCCTTGACAGATTACAAAAACTTCTTCAAAAGAGCATACAATACTTTTTTGTCGTCGTCGGTCAAGATGCGGCTTTTATCCTGTTGCAAGTACTTTCTTTTGAAAACAGTAATAGCCGCCGTTGTGTCTCTTACGTCATAACCAACAATTTTTAAGGCTTGCATGGCACTAAAATCTGGAGGTATTGTCAGGTTTGTCGTATCACCATACCAAACGCCAAAACCTCTTGTCGATAATCCTTTCCAGTCGAAGGTTACATTTGGGTCGTTTTTGCGGGCCGGTGCGAGGTCGGCATGACCGATAAAATTGGCTGTTGGGATATTATAAGCCCTTTTCAAACGGTCGAGTAAAATGTATAAAGACTGCATTTGAGCCTCTTTGAAGGGTTCAAAACCATCATTATCTAACTCGATGCCGATGCTGGATGAATTGAGGTCGGTGTCGTTTCCCCAACGTCCAAGCCCTGCATGATGTGCCCGAAGGTAATCGTTGAGCATGTGATGAACCGTTCCGTCTTCACAAATAACATAATGTGCACTCACTTGTGTACGCGGCAAAGTGAAGGTTTTCAAGGTCTGCTCACAACTATTCTGTGCTGTATGGTGAATAACAACAAAATTGGGTTTTCGCATACCAAAATTCGTTGTGCCAACAAAATACTGAGGGGGTGTCAAACCTGCCGAATCTTTTAGCGGATATTGACTCAATATCTGACCAAATCGCTTCGCCTGATCGCGATAATCACGATTCGTTTTGTAATAAGGCTGCCTTGAACAGGCGACAAAAACAGTTAATGCCAGCAGGACGTATAAGTAACGAGACATAGTGCATTTGTTTTTATGATTTCAAAAAAATAAACTTATAGAGTATCTAAAAAAGCGACTTTTTGAATATTCAACACTTTTTTCTCAAACCACTTGACAGGTGCTTGCGTTTTATCGCCTGTCCGCGTATCACATCTAAAAAAAATATAGTACAGTTGGAGACAGTGACCAATTCGTTCTAAAAGCAACTCGAAACGAGCGGCAGCTTGTTCGGGTTCATCTTCCAAAATGTCGAGTCGCCAGCAATAATAGGCTTCGTCATGGAGCTCGATGATGTCCAAAACAGTATTATCTGAAATAAATGCCTCACTAAATTGCCTTGCAAGAATGCTGTGATGCCTTGACCAATCACGTGGATAACCTTTGTCTTCGATATATTTGAAGGCATCGTGTAGCAAGGCGATTAGGCGTAGCTGTTCACGCTCTTTTATACTGAGGGGGTGCGACAAGCGGTTCAGATTGACATAAATTTCGGGAATATGATACAAAACCTTACCTTCTGGATGCCCATAACGCGGCTCGCCCCAACCTAAACCAACCTTAATGTCGGGATTTAGAGCTAATTGATGCTCTAAATCCGTTTCAGGTTTGAGCCAATCGAGTATTTCTTTATCAGTCAAAAAAGGTCTATTCATCGAAGATATTGTTCTAAAGGTCGAATACACCCCTCAGTAAACGTGGGTAAAACGAAAGCGTGAAAATATTTTAAAACTTTGGTCGTCTATACAAGAGTGCTTAAAAAAGTTTTTTGCAAAAGAAAATAAACGTTTTGGTTGTTAAAAACGTTTAATAATGAAACGGACTGGTTCTATGTTAAAATTTGGTTAAAGTAAGACAAAAGACCTTGCAAATGAAAACCGAACTCGTTTATTTTGCGTATTCTTTTTAGGAATGAAAGAAAACAAACCAGTTTTTTAAAACCACAAAATTATAAAAAACATTATGAAAAATATCTTTTCGTTGATTGGTGCGGGTCTTATAGGTGGTTTAATCGTCGTCGGTGCGATGAATCTTTCGAATCGCAATGTGAATGTTTCGCCGCGCAATAATTTCGCAAAGTTAGCAAGCGAAACGACCGTTATAGGTGGCGTTGTTGACCTTTCGCAAGCAGCACAAACGGCTACACCTTCTGTTGTTTACATAGAGTCGTCAGAGTCAACTCAAAATGCGAATCGTCGGTCGCAACAAGACCCCTTTTCAAGCTTTTTCGGCTTTCGGATGGGACCTAAAAAAGGGACAGGTTCAGGCGTTATCATTTCACAAGATGGTTACATCGTGACAAACAACCACGTTGTTGATTTTGCAGATGAAGTAAAAGTCACTTTGCCAGCTCCCGACAATCGTGTTTTCACAGCGAAAGTCGTTGGAACAGACCCTTCTTCAGATTTAGCTGTTTTAAAAATCAGTGGCTCTGATTTTCCAGCTATTCAAAAAGGTAATTCTGCAAACATGAAAATCGGTGAATGGGTTTTAGCCATTGGCAACCCTTATGACATCGGTACGACGGTTACTGCGGGCATTATAAGCGCTAAAGACCGTAAATTGAGTGAAAATAACCCACTTCAAGACTTTATTCAAACCGATGCGGTAGTCAATCCAGGTAACTCTGGCGGTGCCTTGGTAGATGCACAAGGGCGTTTAATTGGTATCAATACAGCCATTCAAACGCATACAGGTAGTTATGAAGGTTATTCGTTTGCGATTCCTATTTCGATTATGAATAAGGTGACAGAAGAAATTATCAAAACAGGTAAATCCATTCCGTCACAAGCTCAAAGCCAAAGCAAAAACAATTTATTCGCTCCTAATGGCAACCGTCCGCGTTTGGGCATCGAAATGGTTCCAGACCAGTATTTCCAAGAGGAAGCGAAGGACAAAGATTTGAATATCAGTGAAGGTGTCATTGTTGCAAATGTTGTTGACGGAGGTGCGGCACAGTATGCAGGTATTCTGCCGAATGATGTGATTGTTAAAATAAATGGTTCAGCCATTCGTTCTACTCAAGAGTTAAAAGGGATAGTGTCAAGCGCAAAGGCAGGCGATGTATTGAAAATAACCGTTTTCAGAGATGGTCGTACAAAAGAAATTTCAGTGGCATTGAAGGCATAATTAAGTCATTTTCTTTTTGACATATTTTTGACTATTTTACTTCAATGGACGTGAACTTAAAGAATATAGAAACTGTTATACAGTTAAAGAGACTTGTTTAAAGTTGGTTTTTCGTTTTGTTTTGATGCGTCTGATCCTTGAGGTCGGACGCTTTTTTTTTGTTTGATATCAATTATAGGTCAAAAAAATGCTGAAAACCAATGGATTATAAAGTTTTGATAAAATTATTTAAATGACTAAAAAACCAAATATAAGTTGAATCAAACGAATTACCAGACCCATCGCAAATATACCTGCGACCAAAATGATTAAAATCTTTCCCGCTGATAATTGAGGCTCATTGTAAATTTCTTCCCTTGCTACTTCTTCCTTTAAAACGTTTTCTGCCGTTTCCATTTGACTTTTTGCAACAAAAAGGCGCACG
Source organism: Saprospiraceae bacterium (assembly GCA_043721685.1). Taxonomy (GTDB): domain Bacteria; phylum Bacteroidota; class Bacteroidia; order Chitinophagales; family Saprospiraceae; genus JAAFJT01. Next base: position 34,550 of record JAYSQG010000327.1, read on the forward strand.
TTTCCATAAGCAAAAGGGGTTAATTGCCCCGTTGAAGCCGACACCACATGAGCATCAATACCGGCTGCGCGCAAAGTCGCCGCTGCTAGGTGCGCCTGTTCCTCCGTATTGAAAGTCCGCAACATGACGACAGGTTGACGTTCTGTCGAATCGTTGGTATCTTCATTCATATTGTCCCATTCAAAATCGTCATCAAGCAAATTTTTACTCATAATTAATTGATTTTCAATTTTTTAAAAATAGTTTATAAGCCCCCCGCAGTATTTTTACTAAAATTTCTCAGAATGTTTACTCAAACAGAAGTTAAGGTATGTAAATTTGTGCAAAGAAATACCTTTATGACTTATGTATGAATTTATTATTGCAACAAAAAACGACTTGCCAGAAGCCGTTAATTGGCTTTTAACGCAAGCCAATGGACGTCGAAAAATAATGCTTTATGGTGACATGGGTGCAGGTAAAACGACATTTACAAAAGTATTTTGTCAACATTTGGGTGTGGATAGCGCAACAAGTAGTCCTACTTTTTCTTTAGTCAATGAATATTTTTATTCAAATACTATGGGACTGCAAAATGTTATTCATCACCTTGATTTATACCGTTTGAAAAACTTAGATGAAGCGATGGATATCGGCATCGAAGACTATTTGTACGATGATAGCTATTGCCTCATCGAATGGCCTCACATCATAGAACCCATTATGCCCGATGATGTTTTGAAAATTAGCATTGAATTGATTGAGGATTCGATGCGGAAAATCGTAGTTTTGTAAAACCTTTAAGAGAAAACGGTTTATTTTACTGTAAAAAAAAAATATATGCCTCCTTCTTCAGCTGCCGCTACTTCTATGTCCACCATTGCACAAAGTTTCGTGCAAACTCAGGAACAACTTATGCCTGTCGAAAAAAAACGCAGTGGCTTGTACATTGGTATCCCTCGAGAAACAACTTTGCAGGAGAACCGAGTGGCGCTCATCCCTTCGAGTGTCGAGACTTTGACAGCACGAGGACATCGAGTCGTTATCGAAACGGGTGCGGGGGAACATGCCAACTTTACAGACCATGAATATTCTGAAGCAGGTGCCGAGATTGCATATAGTGCCGAAAAGGTCTATCAAGCAGAAGTGATTATTAAAGTAGCGCCACTCGCTTTAGATGAAATCAATCTCTGCCATCCCAATCAAATCATCATTTCTCCGTTACAAGCACCTATCATTACAGAAGAATACATCAATAAGATGCGCCAAAAACGGGTGATTGCCCTCGCCATGGAGTATATTCAAGACGAGGTTGGCTCATTCCCTATCGTACGCATCATGGCTGAAATTGCTGGTTTGAGTGCCATGTTAACGGCGGCAGAGTTGTTGAGTGCGAGTAGAGGGGGTATAGGTGTTTTGTTGGGCGGCATTGCGGGTGTTCCGCCAGCTAAAGTCGTGATTTTGGGCGCGGGTGTTGTCGCAGAGTTTGCAACCCGTGTCGCATTGGGCTTGGGTGCAGAGGTTCGGATTTTTGACAATAATATTTACAAACTCATGCGCCTTCAAAATCAAGTAGGTCGACAACTCTATACTTCCGCCATTGACCCCTCAGTATTGACGCGTGAATTGATGACAGCTGATGCCGCCATTGGAGCCATTCATTCGGGCAGCGGTCGTTCTCCATTGGTTGTTACAGACGACATGGTACAAAAAATGCGCCCGGGCAGTGTCATTATTGATGTCAGCATTGACCAAGGCGGCTGTTTTGAAACATCACGGGTGACAACACACGACAAACCGACGTTCCGGCATCACGATGTTATTCATTATTGTGTGCCCAATATCGCCAGCCGTGTGCCGCGTACTGCCTCAAATGCAGTTAGCCATATTATGACCCCTATTTTGTTGCGCAGCGAGCAGTTCAATGGTATTCAAAACTTATTGACCCAAAGCCATGGCTTACTTCATGGTATCTATGTTTATAAAGGCTCTTTGACCAATCGTTATCTCAGTGAACGATTTAATATGCGTTTTACCAGTATTGAGTTATTAATTCCTGGAAATATTTAATTTTGGTTAGATTTTTGTAAAACTTAATTTAGAAAAGCTTACGATGCTAAATTGAAAACAATTTGCCAAAGAAGAATGGGCTAAACCTTTGAAAAACAATATTTTACATTCTTCCTTATTTTATTTTCATTTTCAATTGCGTATTAAGCTTGGTGTTCAACTTTAAACTTTAAAATACTGAAGGGTCAATATTATGAGTGCTAAAAAGAAAAGAGTTATTCTTGTCGAAGATAATCTTGCCGATGTCGAACTTGTTAGAATTTCAATTCGCGAATTGGAAACCCCTGTTGAACTTGTCCATGTTGGGGACGGTCAAGAGCTGCTTAATTTTCTCAAAACGGCAGTTTTAGCTGAAATAGCTGTCATAATGCTTGATTTGAACATGCCGCGAGTCAGTGGCATTGATGTTCTGCGTTTTATGCATGAGGATTCGTTGCTCAAGAAAGTACCTGTCGTTATGTTCACGACATCGAACAGCAAGACGGATATTTTAAAATGTTACGAACTCGGTGCAAAGGCGTTTGTCTGCAAACCACTTGATATTTTTGAATTCAACCAAGCCATTCGCTCCATCGTTGAGTTTTGGACAGGTATCAATATGTTGCCTGCATTTGGGTAAGTTTTTTTTGTAAAAATACTGAGGGGGGTCTAAAATGTCCATTGTTGATATTTTAGACCCCTCAGTATTTTTGGACTTATTTTCATTCTCTCCGAATAATCCCGTAATTTTGCCCCCTAAATTAAAAAAAATGTTTCCAAAATACGATGTCATAGTAGTTGGTGCAGGTCACGCAGGTTGCGAAGCGGCTGTTGCGGCTGCCAATATGGGCTCAAAAGTCCTTCTCGCAACCATGAATATGCAGACGATTGCCCAAATGTCGTGCAATCCTGCGATGGGGGGCGTTGCCAAAGGGCAAATAGTTCGTGAAGTAGATGCTTTGGGAGGTTATTCAGGTATCGTGACCGACCATACAATGATACAATTCCGCATGTTGAATCGCTCAAAAGGACCAGCGATGTGGTCGCCTCGTGCGCAAAGTGACCGCAATTTGTTTGCTCGGAAGTGGCGGATTATGATGGAGCAACATCCAAATATTGATTTTTGGCAAGAGATGGTATCGGGTTTGATAGTTAAAGATGGTCGCGTCGGGGGCATTCGGACACCATTGGGCTTAGAAATTGAGTCCAATGCCGTCGTATTAACCAATGGTACGTTTCTAAATGGCATCATACATATAGGTGAAAAACAATTTGGTGGTGGACGTATGGGCGAATCTGCTGCGCGTGGCATCACTGAACAGTTGGTTGAATTGGGTTTTGAATCAGGACGTATGAAAACGGGTACGCCGCCACGTGTGGACGGTCGCAGCCTCAATTATAACCGTATGGAAGTGCAAGACGGCGACGAAAATCCTGCTAAATTCAGTTTTACAAATACGCCCCCCCTCAGTAATCAACGCCCTTGTCATGTCGCTTATACGAATACCAAAGTGCATGAGATTCTGAAAACAGGTTTTGAAAAATCGCCTATGTTTACAGGGCGTATTCAAGGCTTAGGCCCGCGTTATTGCCCTTCAATTGAAGATAAAATCAACCGTTTTGCAGATAAAGACCGCCATCAATTGTTTATTGAACCTGAAGGTTGGGATACCGTCGAGATTTATATCAACGGATTTTCGTCGTCTTTACCCGAAGATGTGCAGATGAAAGCATTACGAAGTATCGAGGGTTTTGAAAATGTCAAAATGTTCCGTCCGGGCTATGCAATTGAGTACGATTATTTTCCACCAACCCAATTAGAGTTGTCTTTGGAAACAAAATTGGTGAAAAACCTCTTTTTTGCAGGACAAATAAATGGCACAACGGGTTATGAAGAAGCAGCTTGTCAAGGTATGATGGCAGGTATCAATGCGCATTTAGCGATAAATGACGAAGCACCTTTTATCCTTAAACGGAGCGATGCCTACATAGGCGTTTTGATAGATGACTTGATTACAAAAGGTACGGAAGAGCCTTACCGCATGTTCACAAGCCGTGCCGAATACCGCATTTTGTTGCGTCAAGACAATGCAGACATACGCCTGTCACCTATTGCAGAAAAATTAGGTATGAGGAACATGGACGAGCGCATGGCACGTGTTAACCAAAAGGTAGAAGGCGAAAAAGCGATTATAGATTTTATGAAAGAACTAAGCATTTCGCCCGATCTTATCAATGGTTATTTGGAAAGCATCGGCACAGCATCCATTGACCAAAGGATGAAATTGCATAAAATTTTGTTGCGCCCACAGGTGGATACTGAGGGGTTGCGGAAAGTCATTCCGCAGCTCGATGATTTCTTGAGACCTTACGACGCTGAAATTACTGAGGGGGCGGAAATCACAATGAAATATGAGAGTTATATCGAAAAAGAGCGTGAAATGGCAAATAAAATGAAGAAATTTGAAGAATTACACCTTTCAGATAGCATGGATTATCACTCTTTTCCAGCCCTTTCGATGGAAGCCCGCTTGAAATTGACTAAAATAAAGCCACGTACTTTAGGTCAGGCGAGCCGTATTTCAGGTATATCTCCGTCTGATATTTCTGTTTTGTTGATTCATTCTGGGCGTTAAGCATTGAGAAAGAATGGTCATTAAAGCAGTTTGAAATAACGTAGTCTTTTGTTAGGCTACGTTATTTTTTGTTCCAATGGAGCCCACACCAATTATAAAACCGATACCAATGTTCTGCTGTGACTGTATGACCCGTATCGGGCATAAGGTAAAATGATTTCTCCTTTGAACGCAGGTTGTTATATGCTGCAAAATTTATGGCAGGTGGGCAGGTTTCGTCAAATAGCCCTGAAGCCATCATGGCAGGGCATTTTACGGATCGGGCAAAATTTTTGATGTCAAAATAATCCAAAACAGTATATATTTTGTCCATTTCTATATTGTTTTTAAGTGCATAGTCTTTAAAAAAGTCGCCCGGAAAACCTGTAAGAGTGAAATAATTGCGACAATCGGATAGAAAAGGCAAATCAAATGCACACAACTTCACCCTTTTGTCCAATGCAGCTGTTGCAACACTCAAAGCACCGCCCATGCTACTGCCCCAAACAACAATATTTTTACGGGCAACTTCAGGACGGGTGTATAAAAAATCAATCGAGCGAACACAATCCATATAAGCGCCGCGAAATATATAATCCTCTTTATTGGCAACGCCTGTCGTCAAAAAATCGGGAAAACCCGGGTTTATATCTTTCCTGCTATCGCCATGACCACGAATATCTAAGAAAAATTGGGCATAATCTGTAAATGTCAGGTAAGTACCACTGGGTTTATTTGTCGTTGTGTATCCTTGGAAATAAACGATAGTCGGTAAATTAATCTTTCCTTTTGGTGTAACAAACCAACCGTGAATGCGCACATTGCCTAAAGACCTCATTTCTACAGAATAAACATCTGTTTTCGGATTATCGAATTCAGGTCGCAAAGTGACGACATACTGAGGGGGTACTTTTTTGAGTGCCCTCAAAGTTTTTCTCCAAAAAGAAGAAAATCGTTTTGGTGCTGGGTAAGCCGATTTAATTTTTTCAGGTTCAATACTGAAACCTTTAAGTTGCGGTTTTTGAACACCTTTATCCGTTGTGACATTTGAAAAATAAAACCCTGGAGTCGGTACATTAAATTCAAAAGCGATGCTATCAGATTTTGAATTAGGGAATAACGTTGTTATTAATTGTTCTTGAGTGAAAAGTATGGCTTTTTTGAAATCCAATATTTGACACTTGATTTTAATGTTTTGGAGTGTATCGTTGCCACGATTTTTGACCCAAACGAACAATGTAACAGGTTCGTCGCCTTTGAAAGCGTGTGTGATACTGGCATTATGGACAATTATCTCAATATCTGTTGGATTCGTTTCAGTTCTAACATTATTGTAAGCAATAACACTTGTACAAAAGAATAGGGAGGCAAGTAATAAGGTTATTTTTTGGCCCATGATTTATAGATGCTGAAGGTTATATGTTTTTATTGATTCATTCGCTAAAACATGTAAAATTACGATTAAAGA
>JAYSQG010000328.1:0-3957 GCA_043721685.1 Saprospiraceae bacterium
CAATGGCGACAACGATTGACTTGGTTGCAAGCTACCAAATTTCTGAAAAATTTGGTGCGGGCTTCAATTTCATCACGCAAAGTCTAACAAAGGAGAGCAAAACACAGTCTTGGAATGGTACAGCTTTGTATTTGAACTATGCTTTTTCTCCAAGCTTTACGTTGGCAGCACGTGGTGAATTGTTTAACGATAAAGATGGAGTGAAATACGCCGCTACCGATAACACAATTAATGCCTTTACACTTTCAGGCAACATCAAAATTGATGCTTTCACGATTATTCCTGAAATCCGTTTTGATTCTGCAAAGAAGGATATTTGGGTTGACGATAAAGGTAAAGCACAAGGTGGCGAAACGTCGTTTATCCTTGCTGCGATTTACAAATTCTAAGGTTTTACTATAAAAGGGATATTTTACCTCCAAAATACTGAGGGGGTAAGATATGCTGTTATGTAAGAATGTCAAAAAAAACGAGCGGTTGTGGGACTGGAAAGACTCCTGTTTCAGAAGTCTCATCGCCGCTCTTTTTTGTTGATAAATTACGAAATGAAGATTAGGAGAATTTGAAGGAAAAAGGGTTAACAATGCAAATGTTTTGAATTTTTTATCAAATCAGTCCTTGTTTCGAGAAATATCCTTTAAATTTGCACCAACTTCCTATAAAATGATGAATATTAGGTCAGAACCTACGTCTTTTTCATATTTCTACAATACGATACTGAGGGGTCTTTCTCGGGCGGACAATTTGCCGCTTCGACTGAACTTTGCAAGGGTTTGATACTCGCGCAAGGTTTACCTATTATATGTAATTTTATTTTAGGGAGTAATATTTTTGAAAAACTTAAAAATCATTTTTTTTTATCAAAATTTTAATAATTTAACTCATGAGTCTTTCCAGATTTAATGCTTTAGACACGATTTCGAGCCGTTTTGATGACATGGAATATGTTGACATGCCAGCGGAAAAAATCAAGGATTTCTTTGGCGAACTAGTCTTCAACGATGCTGCTATGAAGCAGTATTTAGATGAGGCTTCTTATTTAAGCGTAAAAGCAGCCATTCAAGGCGGTACAAAATTGAACCGTGAAGTTGCGGCTGTCGTTGCAAATGCTATGATGGCATGGGCGCAAGAAAAAGGTACAACACATTTCACACACTGGTTTCAGCCTTGGACAGGCAAAACGGCTGAAAAACACGATTCGTTTTTTAGCTTGACACCTGACGGTAAAGTCATCGAGGAATTTACAGCAGATTCTCTCGTTCAGCAAGAGCCAGATGGTTCGTCTTTCCCTTCAGGCGGTATGCGTGCAACTTTCGAAGCACGTGGTTACACTGCTTGGGACCCATCTTCACCAGCGTTTATTTTTGATGCAGGTGCGGGTAAAACGCTTTGCATTCCGACAGTTTTCATTACTTATACAGGTGATGCAATGGACTTTAAATTGCCATTGTTGAAATCACAAGACTATCTTAACAAAGCAGCAGTTCCAGTTGCCCAATTGTTTGATAAAGCGGCAACTAAGGTTTCTGCGACTTTGGGTTGGGAACAAGAATTTTTCATGGTTGACGAAGCACTTTTCAACCTTCGTCCTGACTTAATACTGACGGGTCGTACTTTGGTTGGTAAATTGCCCGCTAAGCACCAAAACTTGGAAGACCATTATTTTGGTTCTATTCCTGAACGTATTTATGCTTGTATGCGCGATATGGAAACGGAAGCACACAAATTGGGTATTCCACTCCGTACACGTCACAACGAGGTAGGTCCTGCTCAATATGAGTTTGCACCGATGTTTGAGGAAATCAACGTAGCTGTTGACCACAACAACTTGTTGATGGACTTGATGGACCGCGTGGCACGTCGTCATAAATTGGTTGTTTTGATGCACGAAAAACCTTTCGCTGGTGTGAACGGTTCGGGTAAGCACAACAACTGGTCAATTGCGACAAACACAGGTAAAAACCTTTTGGCACCGGGCAAAGAGCCAGGCAAAAACTTGATGTTCTTGACATTCTTTGTCAATACAATCCGTGCAGTTTTTGAACACGCTGACTTTATCCGCGCTTCAATCGCTACGGCAAATAACGACCACCGTTTGGGTGCAAATGAAGCACCTCCGGCTATCATTTCTGCTTTCTTGGGCGGCACGATGGATAAATTGTTGAACGATTTGGAGAAAAAAGGAACTTCTAATGAGTCAGGTGTTAAAGAAGCACTTGATTTGGTTGGCAAAATTCCTTTCCTTGAAAAAGATACAACTGACCGTAACCGTACATCACCATTTGCTTTCACAGGTAACAAATTTGAGATTCGCGCAGTTGGTTCTTCGCAAAACTGCGGTGGTCCGATGACTGTTATGAATACGATTGTGGCTGCACAACTCGAAAAATTCAAAGCAGAAGTTGATAAGCTTGTTGCAGGTGGTAAAGAACAAGATGAAGCGGTCATTTCTATTTTGATTCGCTACATCAAAGAATCTAAGAAAGTCCGTTTTGAAGGCAATGGTTATTCACAAGAGTGGAAAGAAGAGGCTGCAAAACGCGGCTTGAATAACTTCACAACAACGCCAGAAGCACTCAAAGCATGGAGCAGCAAAAAAACAGATGTCTTCATCAAGGCAGGTGTTTATTCTAAAAAAGAAATGCACGCCTTCCAAGAAGTACAGTTCCATGCCTATATGACTAAGGTGCAAATCGAAAGTCGTACATTGGGTGAAATGGTGGCTAACTTGATTTTACCAGCAGCCGTTGGATATCAGAAAAAATTGGCTGATAACATCGCTTCTTTGAAGTCTATCGGTGTTGACGAATCTGCTTATTCTGAGCAATTGGAACTCGTTAAGGCTATCAGCGTTGCAATCAACGGTGCGGCAGCGGGTGTCAAAGCGATGACAACAGCACGTCGTTCAGCCAATGACTTAGAAGACATCGAAGCAAGTGCAGCTGCATATTGCGAAAATGTTAAGCCAATTATGGAGGAAATCCGTACTTATTGCGACCGTCTTGAGTATTTTGTTGAAGATTCGGCTTGGCCACTTCCGAAATACCGCGAGATGTTTTATATCCGTTAATTAAGGAATGATGAATGATAAAATATGAATGATGAATTTGTGTTTTGTTTTCATTGTTTTTCAGTTTTATACTGAGGGGGTGTTCGAGCGTTGGTTCGAACACCTTTCTTTTTGTCCGTATTTTGAGAAAAAGCAACTGCCACACTTCGGAAACCCAAAATGTGGCAGTTGCTTTATTCACCCTTAAAATATTCATTATCATCTAAGACACATAAATAGGCACCGTCGTCGCATGTTCGCCTACCAAACCATTGGGCCCTATTGCACAAACTTCAAACTCATAAACCGTATCAGGTTTCAATTGTGTAAAAGTATAAGTGCCTTTGTCATTGTAAATCCCATTTTGCCAAACCGTTTCTGATTTCGGTTTATATCGGATGGTATAATTGATGGCATCCAACACTTCTTCCCACGTTAATTGTACACTACCAGACTTAGATAAATTGGCAGCAATAAAATTTTGAGGAATACCCAATTCTGTAACGGGTTCTTTTGATTTTTTGGTTGTGTTGCGCACTTCAAAACCCGCATCCGTTATAACACGAGAATTATTCCCTCTCTCCTCTACTAAATCCTCAATTTTGTGTGCAATTTTATCTAAAAGATTGATGAGTGCTTCTTTAAAAGCATTTTTCTCATCTCTGCGGTCTTGGTCTTTCCGTACAGCGAGGGCAATACCTGTTACCAAAGCATCCTTTTTAACTTTGATGTCATCAACAAACGGTTTTAATGTTATGTATTGATTATCAGAAGACATCCGTTCATAGACGGTGTTGGCGAATGATACTATTTTATCATCCGTGTACGATTGAAACCGCGAGAAACTTTAAGTCCCATATTGAATTTATTTTAAAAAATGATAAAAATAAAATATACGCATATAAAAT
>JAYSQG010000329.1:0-15582 GCA_043721685.1 Saprospiraceae bacterium
TCTGGCATCAATATAAACTTTCCAATCACCTGAAGGGTTAATGGTCTCAATATCAAAAACGTAAGCTAAATTATATTTTCTATTATCGGAGAGGACTAGAAGTAATTTCCCTTTGGGTTTGTAAGTAGCCGAAGAGTCCTCTTTTTCTCTTTTAATACGTTGCTCCCAAGTTGGTTCTAACCAAATAGGTTTTAAACCATCTAACGCAGCAACGGATTTTGCTAATGCTTCTGATTCACTAATTGAAGGAATGACATTGGTGTTATTGTCAATTTCTTCTCCCAGTTGACCGTTTGAATGTGTCAAATTTCCTTTGCGATCATAATGCAAAACATAGTCTGCATCCTCCACTTTGACACCTTTATAATACTGCTTTAGGCGAAGATGCTTACCGCCCAATTCGTCTGTTTGTTCTTTATCAATTTTCATGACATCATTAGGTGTAAGCCCAAAAGCATCTTTGTTGTCATTTAAGAGGCTTTGATGGTTTAATTTCAAACCATTTTTGTAATACAGCCAACCGCTTTTATCGGTTCTATTAGTAAGGTTCTTGATAACTTGATTGTCATCACGAGTAGCTTTTGGTATGCGTTGAGCAATAGCTTGTATAAAAGCACAAAATGTAAATAAAACACTAAGAATTAGAATCTTTTTCATTTTAATAAATTAATTTTGTTGAACTAAATTAGGTTTTAGCAACAACTTACCAATGATTTAGCCGTTATGGTAAGTTGGTCAGGCGTACACAGTACGCCTGATTTGTTTTTAGGTAATGCCAAAAACAAGATACAGGACTCAAAAGAGACCCAAAACAATAAAAAGTGGATTTAAGAAGAATCAAACATAACATTTTCATTTTTTGGTTAAGAAATTAGGTTTATCCAAGACACAAGCATCACTTAATGTCTTTTTGAAATCTTTCAATGACAAGTCAAATCAAGTATAAAAGCAAACCCAAAAACAAACAACCTTTTAAGATTGCGGATTGCGGATTGCGGATTGCGGATTGCGGATTGCGGATTGCGGATTGCGGATTGCTAAGTTAACATTCTGTTTGGTTTTGATTGAAAAAGAAAGATGTTTTGAGTTCTTACAATGTAATTGTTACAAATGTAATCTTGGTATGTCAATAACACAAATTAATAATGTTGAATTTTCATAATTTTTTAATATGAATAGATATAATTTCAATTTCTGATAAAATGTCAATTTTAAAAATACGACTCAATAAGTTGAAATCTCAAAACGTATGAACCCAATTCCTAAACTCGTCTTCCGTTTTTTGCAAGCCTTAGCGGCGACGACGCTCCATATTTATTATCGAAAAATAGTATTCATAAATCGCTCAAATCTAACAGCGAAAGGTCCTTTGATGATTGTGTCCAATCATGCGAACACAGCACTTGACCCGCTTTTTGCGCTGATGTATTCGCGTGAACCATGTTATTTGTTGGCGAATTATAGTTTGTTTAAAAACCCGATTTCAGGAGCGATTTTAAGCACCTTGTTTTGCATTCCTATACAGCGTATTCAAGACATAAAACCTGGTGAAACGCCACAAAATGACGATGCTTTCAAGGCGTGCGACGAACATTTACAGGCAGGACGCAGCATTTATGTCGCGCCCGAAGGCACAAGTTATGCCGAAAGGCATATTCGAGAATGTAAAACAGGTACAGCTCGCATCGTTTTTAGTGCTGAAGCCAAAAATAATTTCGCCTTAGATTTGCGTATTTTGCCTGTTGGCATCACCTATTATGATGGTTTGAAATTTGGAACTGATGTCGTTGTAGAAGTCGGCGCACCTTTTTTAGCCGATAATTATGCCGATGCTTATGCCGAAAATCCCCGTCAAGTTATTCAAGAATTGACACAAGATATTGAAAATCAATTTGTTAACTTGACCGTCAATTGCAACAGCGCAGAGGAAGATGATTTTTTGAAAAAATTAGAAATACTTTTAACCAACGACGCACCCTTAGACACAGAAGCACATCATGGACGCAGCAAAAAACTGATTGCCAATATTCATGAGTGGCAAAAGACCGATATTGTTGATTATGAGCAATTTAAAGACAATGTTGAGCGGTATTTTACGACCTTAGACAGTATGAAAATCAAAGATGCGTCTAAAAAAACGACAAACACCCCCCTCAGTATAATCGGCATTTTAGTCGCTTTTCCTGCCTTTGTGGTTGGTTTTTTAGGCAATATCATACCTGCTTGGTTGTCAAACCGTATGATTTCCTTAGCAAAAGTGCATGAATCTTATGACTCAACGATTCGGTATTGTGCAGGTTTGGTCTTTTTCCCTTTGTTTTGGTGGTTACAATCGGAAGTCCTTTTTTATGGCGTGGATTTGAATTTCTTTGAAACTTTGGCTTATGTTATTGTACTGATTGGTACTGGATTGCTCGCTTGGCGTGTACGTACTGAGGGGTCAAAAATCTTGAATTTTTATCGTTATAAAAAAGCAAATAGAGATGGTTATTTAACTGAATTAAGACAGCCAATTGTAGATAAATTAATTCAATTTTTATAATTCTGATTATTATTTTCTTTAAATTTAAACAATATTGAAATTCGATTTTAATATTGTTTAAATTAGATGTAAAAATCAATGTTATTAATTTAAGAAACATTAAACTTGAAAATAAAAAGTATTGAATTTAACCTTTCATCCAAGGAAAACTACCATTGTTTAAAACCCAAAAAAAAGCACCAATAATCAATGGTGTTAGGATTGAAATAAGCATATAAGTAAAATACCAACGAGGTACTTTCGACCGTTCAATGAGTTCTGAAATGAGCGAAATAACCAATACAAAAAGGGCGATGGAAGAGAATGAAAGGGTCATAATTGTAGCGACATATTCGTCCCACATCCACAAAGCAATGTAAATGATGGCTTCGATTAGAAAAACCTCTGTCATACTGAGGGGGGCATTTTTCATAAATTTCATAACGGAAAAGGACTTTTAGCTTATTAAGGTTTGAAAAGAGGCGTAAAGATAGAGACACTAAACTTGTCTTTTTTGTAAAAATAATCAACGCTTTATTTACCTTTGAGCACATTCATAAAACACAATAATGGCAGAAATAACGAAAAGCCTAAAGGCAAAAGACGGTACACAACTTTTTATAAGAGAAAATACCCCCCCTCAGTATAAAGGCATTATTTGCATCGTTCACGGCTTCGGTGAGCATGGTGGACGTTATGCACATGTAGCTGTTTTTTTCAATAATAATGACTATGCTGTTTTGGCTATTGATAATCGAGGTCATGGTAAATCGGAAGGGAAACGCGGTCATGCACCCAGTTTTGATAGTTATTTAGACGATATTGACGTGTTTTTGGCGGATACTAAACAACGGCTCAATGACGTACCTATGTTTCTATACGGTCATTCGATGGGTGGTAATTTGACTTTGAATTATGTGATTCGTCGTCAACCGACCTTTCTGAAAGGTCTGGTTGTCACAGGACCTTGGATACAATTAGCGTTTGAACCTAAGCCGATTATGATTACGATGGGAAAAATAATGCGTTCTATTGTACCAACTTTTACGCAGGATTCAGGTTTGAAAGTGGACGACATCTCGCGTGATAAGGCGGTTGTTGAGGCGTATAAAAATGACCCCTTGGTTCATTCTAAAATTACCGCTTCGGCGGGTATGAGTATGACGGAATCGGCTGCATTTTTAAATACTTTTTCAGGCGAAATGCCCATTCCAACTTTTATTTTGCACGGTACAGACGATAAATTGATAGCGCAATCGGCAAGCGAAGCGTTTGCTAACCGTGTTGAAAATGTAGATTATAAAAAATATGAGGGTTTGTATCACGAAATTCATAATGACCCTGAAAAAATGGATGTTTTGAATGATATACTTATGTGGTTAAACTCAAGACTATAAACGATTGACAAACAATTTTTTAAAAATAAAAACAATAATAATGACAGCTCAAGACTTCCTTGCGGGTTTACCTGCTAAAATCAATCCTGAATCTTTGAAAGGTGTGGAAACGACTTTTCATTTCAACCTCGATAGTGGGGCTTTACAAAAAACATTGCGCGTGGCAGATGGCAAATTAGAGATACTTGATGGCTTGGTAGGCGAAGCTAAATGTGCCGTTTCTGCAAAATCTGAAACGTTGATGAAATTGGTAAAAGGCGAAGAAAACCCTATGATGGCAGTGATGATGGGTAAAATCAAATTGTCAAATCCGGGCGAAATGATGAAATATGCTAAGCTGTTTGGCATTATGTAGTCTAAATACTGAGGGGTGCTATTTTCAAAAGAAGAAAAAAAGAAGTAACCTATATTGGGTATTTTTAAACCCTTTTTAATCCCGCAAGGTCGTTTGACCTTGCGGGATTTTCGTTTTTGAGAAAACGGCACGGTTTTTGTTTTTATAGAAAAAACAGACCGAATACCCGACAGACACTACCGCTTTCTAAATAGTCTCATCTTTAAATATTTTTAAAGGAACATAAAAATTTTGTGGTATCATTCTTGATTTTACGAAGGTTAGAATGAATCGGATATGTAAATGACTGGATTAATGTGTTTTGCACATTATTTCTAACGATACAACTTAGTTCGATGTATTCTGAATCGGTTCGTGGGGAACTCAACAAGTTCTATGAGAAAAACATTCTAAATTTTACTAATTTAAACCCGTTTGTTCGGGTCAAAATTTTCAGTAGCCTATTTTTTTATAGGCTACTGGAATTTTGTTTTTTAAGAATGAATTTTTTGCAATACGAACCATTTAAATTTTATGATACGACGAAAACGGAGATATGCCTAAAAACTTTCCATTTTATAAACAACTGGACGCAATGGATTGCGGCGCAACTTGCCTGCGGATGATTGCGCGGCATTATGGGCGGTTTTATTCGCTGGAGTATTTGCGGGAGTTGACTTTTATCGGCAAAGATGGTGTGGCGTTGATTGATATAGCAGATGCGGCGGAAAAAATAGGTATGAATTCGTTGGCTGCAAAAATCAATTGGAAACGCTTGGAAGATGGTTTGCCTTTGCCCTTGATCGCTCACTGGCGTCAACAACATTTTATTGTCGTCTATGAAGTAACCCCTAAGTATGTGCGTGTGGCAGACCCAGCTTCAGGGAAATATAAATTGACACGCGATGAGTTTCTCGATGGCTGGGCTTCCGATACGGTCAATGGCGAGGAACAAGGCATCATATTGTTGCTCGAAACAACGCCTGAGTTTCTTGAGCGCGAAGGTGATAAAACGGATAAATCAGGTTTTCGCTTCCTTTTTTCTTACCTTTTTCGTTATAAAAAACTGCTGATTCAGCTTTTACTGGGTATGCTTTTGGGGTCAGTTCTCCAATTGGTCATGCCTTTTTTGATGCAAGCAGTTGTGGATGTGGGCATTTCGTCGAGCAATATTGGATTTATCAAACTTGTTTTGATGGGTCAAATGATTGTCTTTTTTTCGCAGGCGGCTGTTGAGTTTATTCGCGGGTGGATTTTGTTGCATATTGGTACAAGGGTCAATATCTCCTTAGTTTCTGATTTTTTGATAAAACTGATGAAGCTGCCTGTTCGGTTTTTTGATTCAAAACTGACGGGCGACCTTTTGCAACGCATCAATGACAATCATCGAGTTGAACACTTTTTGACTTCAAGCACCTTGGTAACGGTGTTTTCGATGATTAATTTCGTCGTTTTTGGTATTGTATTGGCATTTTTCAACCTTACAATATTTGGTGTTTACTTTATGTTCACGCTGTTTTACGTGTCGTGGATTACGTTGTTTTTGAAAAAAAGAAAAGAGTTGGACTATAAACGGTTCGACCAAATGAGCCAAAACCAAAGCTCACTCATTCAGCTCATTTATGGTATGCAGGAAATCAAACTGCACAACGCTGAAAAGCAAAAAAGGTGGCAATGGGAACGCATACAAGCAAAATTGTATCGGGTTTCGATTGCTTACTTGGCTTTGGAGCAATATCAAAGGGCGGGTGCGTTTTTTTTCAACGAGTTTAAGAATATTCTAATCACTTTTTTGGCAGCAAAATCGGTCGTTGAAGGACACCTTTCGATTGGTTCGATGGTGGCTATTGAGTATATTATTGGTCAGTTGAATGGACCTTTGGAACAGTTGATTCACTTTATTCAAGCGGCACAAGATGCTAAGATCTCATTGGAACGGCTCAACGAAATCCACTCAAAAGAAGACGAAGACGGGACACAGCCGCGCCTCAATATGTTGCCTGAAGGGGGCGATCTAAAGTTAGATCGTGTGAGTTTTAGGTATGGTGGACAGTATTCACCGACTGTTTTGAAGGAACTCACTTTACGGATTCCGAAAGGTCGGACAACCGCTATCGTGGGGTCAAGTGGCTCTGGAAAGACGACAATATTGAAACTTTTACTCAATTTTTATCAACCTACTGAGGGGTCTGTTCAGTTGGGCGATGTCTCTTTAAACAATATTTCACATAAATTGTGGCGCGACCGTTGCGGTGTTGTATTGCAAGAAGGTTACGTGTTTTCTGATACAATTGCTAAGAATATTGCCTTAGGCGATGAGATTATTGATAAAAAACGGCTGTTGCAAGCGGTTAAAGTGGCTAATATTCAGTCTTATGTGGATTCGTTGCCGTTGGGTTACAATACAAAAATTGGCGACGATGGCATTGGTTTGTCGCAAGGTCAGAAACAACGTTTACTCATTGCGCGGGCGGTTTATAAGAACCCTGATTATGTGTTTTTTGATGAAGCGACGAATGCGCTCGACTCCTATAATGAATTGGTTATTATGGACAACCTGAACGAGTTTTTAGATGGCAAAACGGTGGTTGTGGTTGCTCACAGGCTTTCGACGGTCAGGAATGCAGATAAGATTATTGTCTTAGAAAAAGGTGAAATTATTGAGGAAGGGACACATGTGGAGTTGACGATTCGGCGTGGGGCGTATTATAATTTGGTTAAGAATCAATTGGAATTAGGGGTTTAGATATGGAAGAACACGATAAAATAGAACTCCGTCACGAAGACGTACAAGAAATATTAGGTACACCGCCAGTGTGGATTATCCGTTGGGGTACGACGGTTGTTTTAGTAGGCATCAGTTTACTGCTTGTAGTCGGTTGGATTGTTAAATATCCCGACATCATACCTGCACAGGTATTGATAACGACCGAAGTACCACCGATATCGGTGGTGGCACGCACGACAGGATATTTGTCAAAATTGGTTGTTAAAGAAAATGATACCGTTCATGTGGGTGATTTATTAGTCGTTTTGCAAAGTTCAGCTAATTATGAACATATCTTAAAGTTAGAAAAAGAACTGTCGGAATTAGAAGTTTTGACCCCCTCAGTAATTGAAGTTTTTCAGCCAGATATGGGACTGAGTTTAGGCGAAATTCAGCTTAATTATTCTTCTTTTGTGCAGATATTGAAGGAGTTACAGTTTAAAAAAGAAGAGAATTTCATTTCTCAAACGGTTAATCAATATGATTCTCAAATTCGAAATTATGAAAGGCTGATCAAGACGGAAAGGGATAAGCAGTCGACGGCACAAAAGAATTTGCAATTAGCGAAAAACCGTTTTGAGGAGAAAAGACAATTATATACCCAAAATGTCATCTCACGTAACGATTTGGAAGATGCTAAAAAAGAAGAATACCGCTATGAGCAAGACCTCAAAAATTTAAAAAGCAATGTTGAGCAATTGAATGGACAGATTTTAAATGTTCGAAAGAGCATACTCGATGTTCAACAAACGACAAAAGAAGTTAATACAACAAAATATGTGGGCTTAATAGAAGCCATGAATCTACTGAAAGGGGCGATTCAAAAGTGGAAGCAAACATATCTATTGATGGCACCGAGTGATGGGCGTGTGTCATTTTATAACAACTACTGGGCTGAAAATCAGGATATTCGAGAAGGTGCGGCAGTTATGGCTATCGTGCCACCGAATGGGTCTAGTATCGTGGGAATGGTGGAATTGCCCTTAGCAGGCGCAGGTAAGGTGCGTGAAGGGCAACGAGTGGTGATGAAATTTTATTCGTATCCCTATGATAGGTTCGGTATTGTGTATGGTGAAGTGTTGTCGAAAGCGTTATTGCCGAGGGATAATAAAACAATTTCTGTACGTGTGGCTTTGCCCAATCGTTTGCATACAAATAGGGGATATGACCTCAAGTTTGACCAACAGATGACGGGCTCTGCTGAAATCATTACAGAGGAGCGACGTTTTATTGAGCGGATGTTTGACAAATTGCTGTCTATATTTAGAAGCAGTTAGTATTATTTTAAATTATTATGTATTGTTCTAAGTTAAGAGATATTATTCGAAAATATGTCACAAAAAAATAAAAGCTGATATTCTTTAATTAGAATATCAGCTTTTATTTTTAAATTTATTTTCCATATTGCCTTTATTTGGCAATTACGGAATGCTTTTTGATATTATTGCTGAAATAATCATTGTCACATATTATTGAAAATCGTTATAAAAAAAAGTTTTTTCTATTGTGACTTGCATTTGTGGTATAAATATATGAATCTTTGCTCTACAAAAATGTAGTTTTACCATTTTTCAATGAACATATAGCTCCCACGGTATTTCTAATGCAGTAATAAAACAGAAAATTTTTGTTTTATCATATATATTTAAATTTTTTTTGGCAATCAAAATTATTGTTCTAAATTTACTCGAAATTAAGAATTTTTGACTGAGTTTCAACTATTTTGCAATATTGTCATATTGCAAAATAGAATTTTCAAAAAACATCCAAAACGTCTTTGACTGTGAAGAAACATCTCTACTCTAAATTGTTTGTTTGTCTTGTTCTCATTTACTTGCCAATATTTGCTGGTGCGCAAGATATTCATTACACCAATTTCGGCTTTTCGCCGCTCAACATCAACCCAGCCTTGACAGGTATATTTAATGGAGACTACCGCGCGACCGGAAATTTTCGAAGCCAATGGCAAGGCGTACCTGTTTCATACCTAACCGTTTCCGGCTCTTTCGATATGAAGGTGGAGAGTAAGAAGCATACAGGTTCTTCTCCCTTTCGCGTGGGTGCTTTTTTGAGTCACGACAATGCGGGCTGGTCAAAACTCAATAATACCAGTATCTATTTAAGTGGCTCGTATTTGAAAGCTCTCACAAGACAGGATTTTTTGAGTGGCGGTCTTTCCTTGGGCATCAATCAACGTGCTTTCAAAACAGGTGATTTGACTTGGGATGATCAATACATTGAAAAACGTTTTGACCCGAATGCTATCAGCGCAGACGCTACGATATTTGATCAATCCATCTTTTATCCAGACTTGTCTATTGGTGGTAACTATCATCGTCAAGTGCCTGGCAAACGGTCTGGTCTTGATTTAGGCTTGGGCGTGTTTCATCTTAACCAACCTAAAAAAAGTTTTTTAGGCGAACCTGCCGTAAAATGTGAGATACGTTACAGCCTTTCGGGTTCTACAAATATCGCTTTGAATCAAAATTTCGACCTATTGCTCGACCTAATGGGTCAATGGCAAGGACCGCATCGTGAAATATTAGGTGGTGTCGGTGGTCGTTTATATATTGTTGATAGACGTACAAAACAAATTGCTATTCAAGCGGGTTTGACGATACGCAGTGGCGATGCGATTTCTCCGCATATTGGTTTATTATACAACAGGTGGAAAGTGGGTTTGAACTTTGATTCTAACTTCTCTAACTTCAAAACGGCAACAAATCGCTTTGGTGGACCTGAAATCAATTTCATTTACATTTTTGCTAAAGTACCACCACAGAAATTCTGTCCGTTGTGTCCTGTTTATTTATAACAAGCACACCCCATCAGTAAAAAAAAAACATTAAAGCGATTCATTTCGCGGACCTAGAACACTTAATTCAGACACGTATCTTACAATACAATCTTATACAATGAAAAGATTCATACTCGCATTAATCTTTCTTGGGTTGATGGTAGCAAACGCTACCTTCGGACAAGTAATCACAGCGAATCAATTCCAAAATAAAGCAGATGCTGCTTTTGAACTCAAGGATTATAATACCGCGTTAGCTCATTACATGACGGTTTTAAATGACGAGCCTGACCGCAGTGACCTCTATTGGAAAACAGCAGAATCTGCACGGATTACACGTCGGTTTGATATAGCAGAAAAATATTATGAGGCTGTGTCCAAAAACCCTGATTTAAACAAAACACAACCCTTGCTCGACTATAAACTAGCAATGGTTAAGAAAAGCCTAGGGAAATACGACGTAGCTATAGCCTTATTTCAAAAATATACGACAACTGCTGGAGAAATATCAACCACAGCAACCGCTGAAATTGAAGCAGCGACATGGGCAAAAGAGATGACTCTAACGAGACCTTATGAACCTATTCATTTGAGCGATATGGTTAACACCATATATATAGACGCAGCTCCAGTTCGGCATGGCGATTTGTTGTATTATACGACGGCTTATTTCAAAACGCCAGATGCAGCTCCTGTAACCAATGTTTATTCTTCCAATTTAGTTGATAAAGCTTTGCCTTTGGCAATAAACTCACAAGCGGATGGTGTTCATACTGCTTATTATGCCTTGAATACTGAGGGGTCTCGTTTGTACTATAATTTATGTGAGCAAGAGGAAAGCAGTGCTTTTTATTGTCAAATCTATTTTCGTGAGAAATCGGTTGATGGCACTTGGGGCAAACCAACACTGTTGGATACAAATACGGTCAATATCAGTGGCTATACAGCCACGCAGCCGAATATAGGCTATGACAAAGCAAAAGGAAAAGACGTTTTGTATTTTGTTTCAAATAGAAAAGGGGGCAAAGGTGGTTTAGATATTTGGTCGGCTGATATAGAAGCAAATGGCACGGTCAATGCACCGGTTAATTTGTCCGCTATCAACACGTCTAAAGATGATATCACGCCATTTTTCATGAATGGACCACAGATTTTAGCCTTTTCTACTGAGGGGGGTAAAACTTTAGGTGGTTTTGATATTTTCACCTCTCAAAAGAGCGAAACAGGTTTTTCTGAAGCTGTAAACATTGGCTATCCAATGAATACGAGTTACGATGATATGTATGCTTCTTTTAGTCCCGAAAATGCTAAGTATTATTTTGTTTCCAATCGCCCAGGTGGCTTATGCGGCAGTGACAAAAAGGACTGTGTTTGTAACGATATTTATGAGCATAATATTCAAGTCAATCTTGATGCTTCAACTTTTTTGGCAGAAGGGGGCAAAGCACTTATTGGTTGTAAGATCGAACTTGTTGACCTTGAAACAGGCATAATTATCACTCAAAAAATTAATGAAACAGGCAATAATTTCAACTTCCCACTTTTGCCTAACAAAAAATATCAGCTTATTGCTACAAAAAGTGGCTATATGCCTGATACAATAGGATTCAATACAATCATTTCTGGGTCTAAAATGGCAATAGCAGGTGCTTCTTCGGATCTGTCAATTTCTGAAGCTGGTATTTATGCACCCATCACGACGATTACGAAAAAATTGATATTGAAGCCAAGCCTCAAATTAGAAATTTATGTTTTTGATAAAATTAACCGCAAAGCCTTAGACGGTGCAACGGTTGAGATTCGAAGCGAAAATGGCAAAACACTTTTGGCAACAGAAACATTAAAAGGCAACTTGATGACTTGGGGAGGTATTGAATTTGGCAAAACTTACCAACTCATTGCTTTTAAACAGACTTTTGATGGTGACTCTAAATTGCGGGTTATTGATACATGGAGTTCAACAATAACAAAATTTGTTTATACAGACTCTTTGTATTTGACTCCTTTCAGTGGCCTGCCATTGACCTTGTATTATGACAACGATTATCCAGACCCGCGTTCTCGCAAAATGACAACGGTTTATACGTATAGTGAAACCTATGTACCTTATTATAACAAGCAAGCTGAATATTTGACCGCTTATTACAAGGTTAATAATGATGTCAGTTCCAGTGGTGCAAAGGAGATTTCTAACTTTTTCCAAAATAACATTAAGTTAGGCTATGATAAATTGAATGAATACTCCAATAAACTCATTGGATATTTGACCAATGGCTACGGTATGGAAATCGTGCTTGAAGGTTATGCTTCTCCTTTAGCTGAAAATGAGTACAATCGTATCCTTACCTCTCGGCGTGTTAGTGCCGTTATTAATCATTTTGAAAAATATCAAGAAGGTATTTTCCGCACCTACCTTACAAATGGTCAATTGCGGATAAAAGTCAGACCGTATGGCGAAGAAAAAGCCGATAAAGGTGTGAGTGATGACGCAAAAAATCGCCGCAAGTCTGTTTACAGCGTTGGCGCGATGAAGGAACGTAAAGTTGAAATCAAGGAAATCAATGTTTTCCAATACAACCCAAATGATGGTTATAGTATCAGTGATGCCTTGGGTATTTATTTAGATATTAAAGCATTAGCCAGACCACCGTATAATACAACTTTGGGCGATGTGGATAGAGCGAATATCAATTCAGTCGTCAATAACGGTGAGTATTTGAAAGGAAAAGGTGTCAGTAGTAAGACCTCAACGGCTGTCTCAAAAACAAGAAATGCAAAAGGAATGTCAATCTCTAAAAATTCAGGTTCTGAAAAACGATATGAAGTTGTTTTTGTGGACTCATATACAGGTGAAATCATTAAAAAAGGTGCTTCTGTTGAGCTATATGACCCCTATGCGGATAAAATGGTTGGTAAGGCAAAGAGAAGAGGCAAAAAGTACTATTATAACGTTGATGTATCAAAGGGCTATTTAGTCAAAGGTTCTGCCGCAGGCTATAGCGAAACGACGGTTAGTAAATCGAGCAGTAATACTGAGGGGGGCAATTCGATGGTAACAGATACGATGTTTTTGTCACCATTTGGCAGCTTGCCGTTACCCTTGTATTTCGACAATGATAAGCCTGCAGGTGAAGCAACTAAAGAATCAACGTCTTCGACTTATAGTGAAACATATCGCCCATATATTATCCGTAAAAGTAATTTTATCAGTGCTTACAATAAAATTTTGGCAGCAAACGGTGGGGTCGCTTCAAATGAAATGAATACTTTTTTTGAAAAAGAAATCAAGAAAGGTTACGAACAGTTGGTTGGTTATTCAAATATAATGAAATCGTATCTTCAAAACGGTCATCAACTCGAAATCGTTTTAGAAGGTTATGCTTCTCCATTAGCGAATGCGGAATACAACCAGAAACTGTCGAGTCGTCGGGTAAATTCTGTTATAAACTATTTCTCAACTTTTAGCGGCGGTTCTTTAAAGAAATACATCAAAAGCGGACAGTTGAAAATTAGTGTTCAACCACACGGCGAAGTCAATCCAAATGTGAGCGATGATGGAAAAAATGCGGCTTCTATCTATAGTATTGAGGCTTCACGTGAAAGGAAGGTTGTTATCAAAGACATCATTATCTTGAATAATGTGCATTATAAAAAACAATAGGGATGAGGTCTTACCTTATCTAAAGGTTCAATAATAAAAAAAATTACCCAAATCTCGATACATTAAAAAAAAGACAAGACATGAACAGTCTCTATAAAATACTGAAAATAAGCATTTTAGCTCTTGTTGCATTTTTGCCAATAGGGGTGCAAGCTCAGACAATTTCTGTTTCCATTTCGGTTAAAGAACCGACTTGTTTTAGCTGGACAGATGGCGAAGCGACGGCTACCGCATCAGGTGGAACGTCTCCGTATTCTTACAGTTGGAGCAATGGTCAAGGCGGTGGACAAACCCTCTCAGGTGTTCCTGCGGGCAATTACATCGTTACGGTAACAGATGCGGTCAATCGTCAGACAACCAAAAGTTTTACAGTTGGGCAGCCACCTTTACTTGTACCTGTTGCAACGGTTGTAGGTAATTCATGCGACGCAGGTGCTTCTTATGTAGGCTCTGGAACAGGCGGTATTCCGCCCTATACCTATGCTTGGCGCAACTTGGGAACGAACCAAATGACAAATGGCGCAACATTAACTGCTCCAGCCATAGGTTCTTATCATCTTTCAGTTACAGATGCAAAAGGTTGTACAATGACAAAGGTTGTCAATGTAAAACCGCTTAAAGTCATGGTCATTGCGACAGCCGCAACTTGCGGAGGTGCCTGTGACGGCTCGGCTGAAGCTTGGGTTGACGGCGGGACACCACCATTCTCATACCTATGGAGTACAGGTGCGACAACGGGTATCATTTTCCCTTTGCCAGGCGGTAATTACACCGTGACGGTTACAGATGCTTTCGGTTGTACCAAAGTAGCGACTGGAACGGTATTCGAACCAGCTGTTATCAAACCGAACTTAACAGTAACGGGACAATGTTCTGGTTCAGCTACGGCTACGGTCACGCCAACAGGCGGCCGTGCACCGTTAACCGTTCGTTGGAGTACAGGCGCGACGACAAATACAGTGACAAACTTAGCCCAAGGCGGTTATTTCGTAACCGTTACAGATGCTGCGGGATGTCAAAAAGATACATTTTTCAAGATAAGTACAGGCGTTTTGGGCTTGAATATTACTAAAACCGATGCCAGTTGTAGTGGTGTTGCCTCTGGTTCAGCGACTGTTAATGTAACAGGTGGTTCCATCGGGGATTATTCTTATCGTTGGAATAATGGCGCAACAACAGCGACCATTTCAAATCTTACAGCAGGTACATATACCGTAACTGTTACAGATGGTGGTGGTTGCACATCTTCACAATCCGTTAATATTCAATCTATTGGCAATTTGGTTCTACAAACTGCTTTTACGAATTCGGTTTGTGGTGGTGCAACAGGTACAGCGACTGTTACCTCTATTTCAGGCGGCACGGCACCTTATACTTATCTTTGGAGCAATGGCGGTACGACCCCCTCAGTATCAAACCTCGCTGCGGGTAATTATACAGTGACGACAAAAGATGCAAGTGGTTGTACGGCTACGGCTTCCTTTACGATTCAAGGACAAGGCAATATTAACATGCAGGTCTCTTCATCTCCCACATCTTGCGGAGGTAGCACAGGCATGGCAAATGTTACCTCTGTTTCAGGTGGTACGGCTCCTTATACATATCGTTGGCATACTGGTGCAACCACACAAACAATTTCAAATGTTGGAACAGGCATATATTATGTAACCGTTACTGATGCCGCGGGCTGTACAGCTTCACGTTCAGTAGAAGTACAAGCCACAAACGGTCTTCAAATTACAGTTTCTAATACAAAAGCAGATTGCAATGCAGCAAACGGAACAGCAACAGTAACAGCTATATCAGGCGGGGCTGGACCTTACACATATAAATGGAGTACGGGTGCAACAACGGCTTCAATTTCAGGACTACCTGTTGGCACGTATTCCGTCACAGTGAATGATGTTTCAGGCTGTTCGACTGCGACAACAGTTGTCATTGGCGCAAACTCAAATATTGTTTTAGCAACAACAACGACCCCCTCAGTATGCGGTGGGGCAACGGGTACTGCATCCGTTACAAGCGTAACAGGTGGTTCATCTCCGTTTACGTATACTTGGCACAATGGCGGAACGACTGCAACTATTGTTGGTTTAGCTGCGGGA
>JAYSQG010000330.1:0-6994 GCA_043721685.1 Saprospiraceae bacterium
GCCGTGCACGATTGTTGGGCAAGTTATTTTAAATTCGATGACTGCCAACATGTACTTTGTAACAGTCATCTATTTCGAGAACTCCATGCCGCTTCTCAAAGAGGTTTCGACTGGGCGCAATCCATCAAAAACCATATTTTTGAACTCTACGAATTACAAAAACAAAACAAAGACCAAAAAGTAACCAAAAAACAATATCAACTCAAAGAACGCCTAATCAAAACCGAACTTGAAAAAATAGATAAACAACTATCCGAAGTTGAGCAAATCAATCCAATCCAACAAAAAGCATGGGCTTTGGTCAGGAGACTGCGAAAGCATCTCAAATCTTTTTTATGCTTTGCCAAAGACCCCGATTTGCCTTTTACGAATAATCAAGCCGAAAGAGATATCCGTATGGTCAAGCTAAAAATCAAGATTTCTGGCTCCTTTAGAACCGTCGAAGGCATTCAAATCTTCGCTCGGATTAGAGGCTTTATTTCTACTTGCCGGAAACATAAGATGAATGTCTTTGACGCTATTAAAGATATATACTCTCGAAAGCCCTTCCGTATTTAAATTAACCTAAGCAGTTTTTCCCCTTTTTAAGACGAGAGGTTTATTCTGTTTTTTGTCAATTATTCGGAGAAAAGCAAATTATTACTTTGAAAAAAAATTATTGGTGGTGGTGAATTAGAAAAAACCATTGTTTTTTTGAGTGTGTAAAGCATTTCGTGTAAACGAAAATATGGTTTCCGACACTTGTGAACTCTCCGTTCGGCAAGGCTTTCAGTTCATATCATATTTTGAAAATTGATGGTCAATGTGTCGTTTCGTTCATAAGCAAATGAAAAAATTGTTGGTCAAAATTTTAGTTTTAATGCGCCGCTTCCCAAAGCAACCACACCCCAAATCCGAAAAAGATAGAACCCGTCACGATATTGACGATAAAAATAACGCGCTCATTGAGGACTTTGCGGAGGCGGGAAGCAAAATAGGCGACGGTTAATTCGGTAACGAAAACGGCTAATATCGCTCCTGTGAAAAAGCTGACGTTCTCGAAAACTTCAAATTGGTATTTGCTTTTCAAGACACCTGCTGCACCCACCCATTCAAAGAAATTGGCGGGATTGAGGATGTTGAGGAAAAAACCTTTTGCAATATTCTTTAAAATCATGGTCGAAGGTTCGATGGACACCCCCTCAGTATTTTTAGGCTTTTGGGTCATTGTAGCGATAGCAATACCAATCAACAATAAGCCACCAAACAATTCAGTCCAAAAAGCCACATCCATGCCCGATGGCAAGAGGGTTTCGACACCACCATAAGCAATACCGAGTAATACTAAATCAGCAACGACAACGCCTGTGGCAATATAGATGGCAGCTCGAAAGCCATTTTCCAAACTGGCTTTTATGAGCGAAAAAAAGACAGGACCCAGTGCAAAACTGAATGCAAAACCAACGGGCAGACCATAAAGAAAGGCACTTAATGAGAAGATTTTTTGAGTCAATGTAAGTAATGATGAATGATAAATGATGAACGATGAATGACACCAAACATTGATTATCAAATAGTTGTAAGAAATTTATTTCCCATTTATTTAAGCCGAACGATTCATAAGGATATTAGGATTTTAAGTACAAAGACGATAAGGCCTTTTCTCCGAATCTTATCGTCTTTGTACTTAAAATCTTAATATCCTAAAATCAAGCATTAGTCATTTTAGTAGCGACATAATTCTCCCATTCGGCAAATTGTTCACCTTTCATCACACGTGGGAACTTGGCTTGTCCACCAATTTTACCTTTTGATTTCAAGAATTCATAGAAATACGATGAAGGGATGATATCAAGTTGTGGGTCGCGCAAAACGGCTGTTCTTTCAGTAGCATAGTCGTCATTGATGTCGCAAAGATGTTTATCCAGCAAGTGCATAAAAGTCGTCGCATCAACTTCAGAATCAGAGCCAACATACCAACGGTGCGCAAAACCCGTAGGCGTATTGATGGCAGCGACGACAAATTCTTTGACATCCACATCCAGCGTTTCAGAAGCATGACGAATGCCTTGATTCATATTATCAACCGACAAATGTTCACCTGTGACGCTCAAAAAATGCTTTGTTCTGCCTGTAATGATGATTTCTTTGCGTTTGGCATCTGTAAAACGCACTGTATCGCCGATGAGATAACGCCACGCACCGCCGCAAGTACTCATTGCCAAAGCATACTCAACGCCTTCCTCGACCTCATGCACAGCGTAAGCACGTGGGTTGCCTTTGAGTTTACCGTTGCCATCAAAATTTTGTTCGTTGAAGGGTATAAACTCATGGAAAATACTATTATTGAGTATCAAAGCCATGCCGCGCGTGTCGGGTCGTGCTTGAAAAGCGATATAACCCTCGCTCGCTAAGTAGGTGTCAATATAAACCATCGGCTTGCCCATCAAGGCATCAAAAGCCTTGCGATGTGGCTCAAAAGCGATGCCGCCATGTACATAAACTTGCAAATTGGGCCATATTTCGTGGATATTATCTACTTTATGAAAGGCAATAACCCGTTCAATGACCAACTGAACCCATGACGGAATGCCTGTGATATAGCTGATATCCCATTTCTTCGCATTACGAGCGATGATTTGAGTCCGCACATTCCAGTCGGGAATAGATTGAATGCGTTTATTCGGTCTTGAAATGATTTGTACCCAAAAAGGGCGTTCTTTCATACTGATGCCACTCATGTCGCCAACATAATAACCTTCTTGCTCTTTCAACGAGGTCGAACTGCCGACAAAAAGCCCGGGGCGGGTAAAAAAATCAGAATCAATATTGAATTGCGTAATCTTAAAAAAAAGTTTCAAACTCGATTTCCGAATCGCTTTGACCATCTCGACGGTCATCGGCAAATACTTACTCGGTGCGCCTGATGTGCCTGAACTCAGTGCAAAATACTTCGTTTTGCCAGGCCATGATATGTCTTCTTCATTTTCAAGGGCACGATGCCACCATGCATCATGCATTTTGTCGTAGTCAAAAAGCGGTACGTTTTGCCTAAATGCTTCTATGGCATTAGGCGAATTGAGTATTTTTGTAAAATTATAATGCTGTCCAAAAGCGGTATATTCAGCTTTGCGAAGCAACCGACGTAGGGTTTTGCGCTGATAATCGTAAGGTGTCATACCAATACCTTGAACCCGATTCCCAAGGGTCAGCGCACGTTTAATGAGTCCTCCAAAAAGTCGCATAATTTTATTTGTAATTTTAAATTTGGTAAGTGATTCTATTCAGTCTGTTAGATAATTCTGCTTTTGTGCTTAGAGCTTATCATTGAGAGGTATCAAATTATGAACGTGCAAAGGTACGTTTTTTAAATAAAATAGATGTCTATGCTTATGGAAAAGTGGACTTTGACAGTATTTAGAGGCATCAAAAATAAAACCAATGAATCAAAACGACTCATTGGTTTTATGGAATACGATGAATTTTTATACCCAAATACTGAGGGGTAATTATTGGATCAATTATCCTACATTGTTAGAAAAACAGTGTTTAATCTTTATAAAACATCCATTTTCCCAATTCTTTAAACGTTACTTTTTTACCATACATCAAAATACCGACCCTGTAAATACGCCCTGCTATCCACACCAAACCGATAACTGTACCTAATAATAAGGTGAGTGACAAAGCTATTTGCCACATAGGCGGATGAAAGGGCAGACGTGCGGGCATGACGATGGGTGAAAACAAAGGGAAAATGCTCGACCATACCGCCAAACTACTGTCGGGCGAACGCACCGCCGCCATCATAATATAAATAGCGATGATGACAGGAATCGTAATCGGCAATGTCAATGATTGTGCCTCGCCTTGGTCGTCGCCAACGGCTGAACCGACGGCTGCGAATAAAGCGGCATACATGAAATAACCCAACAAAAAGAATATGAAAAACAAGGGTAGTATCAATGCCCAGTTCTGATTTTGGAGTTCCAATAATGCCAAACCCATTTTGCCGCCTCCTTGGACATCTTGCGCGCCTTGCATAGCGGCTGTCACTTGTGGATTGCTCGCTGCCACCTGCGAAGCATCAGCGCCAATCATGGTCGAAATACCCGTTGTAATGAGTCCGATGAGGATAAACCAAATCAAAAACTGAGTAAAACCGACTGCGCCAACACCAATAATTTTGCCCAACATGAGTTGAAACGGCTTGACAGATGAAATCATGACCTCGACAATACGGCTGGTTTTTTCTTCCATAACAGAGCGAAATATCATCATACCGTAGATAAAAACCGATAAATACATGAAAAAACCCATCAAACCACCTATCGCCATAGCCACATAGCCTGATATGGTTGAGGCATCTTCTTCTCCTTCAATGGGGTCGGGGTCAATTTCGATACGCGTTCTTAAAGCTTGTATTTTAGCTGTATCTAAACTCAACGTGTTGACCTTATAATCTCTGATAAAATCCTCAATTTTACCTTCAATGTCGTCGGTCATATCGTTACCGATTTTTTCGTCGGAGTAGTATTTAATGGTAAAACGGGTTTTGGTTACGTCATTAATTTTAGGGATGACCAAAACACCGCTGTATTTTTTGTCAACGACTTCCTTTTTTGCTTTGTCTAACCCCTCAGTAACTAAGGCGAAATGAATGTTTTTTTGATTTGCAGGCGCTTTGGTCAATATGCCGCTTTCGTCTAAAACAGCGATATTTTTAAAATTGTCGTCTTTATAACCGACTAATTTGACTTGTAAAAAAATTAAAGCACCGATAAAAAGCGGTGTCAAAAGCGTTCCGAGTATAAACGCTCTTCTGGTTATCCGCGAGATGTATTCGCGTTTTATGATGAGCCACAGTTTTTTCATTGAATATTGTAATTAATGGATAGTTGATAATGGATAGTGGACAATGTGAACATGCCCGAAAAAGATTGACAATCAATACTTTATAAGAATTGAAGCCATCAATTATTTCAAAATTGATTACTTACCGCTTGCATTTTGCCCTTTGCACCTTGCTTATTGTTGGACATTTGAACTACCGACTTGCCTGATAAAAACTTCGTTGAGCGAAGGTAAAATTTCATTAAATGCCTTGATAGATACCCCTGTATCGAGCAAATGCTTCAAAACTTGATTCGACTCTTGTTCCCCCGTGATTTTTAGCTTGATATACTGAGGTGTGTGTTCAACTATGTTTAAACCACGTAAATCAGGAGGAATCGCTTGGTTTTCATTAAAATCTATGCGAAATAGGTTCTCTTTGAATTGTTGTTTGATGTCTTTGACAGCACCATAAAGTACATTTTCACCTTTATTGATTAAAATGATTTTGTCGCAAATTTCCTCAACTTGCTCCATGCGATGGGTTGAAAAAATAATGCTTGTGCCGTTTTTATGCAGTTCATAAATCTCATTTTTCAACAATTCGGCATTGATAGGGTCAAGTCCTGAAAACGGTTCATCGAGGATCAAAAGACGAGGTTTATGAATGACGGTTGATATAAATTGCGCTTTTTGCTGCATCCCTTTCGAGAGTTCTTCAACCTTTTTGCCCCACCAATCCACAATGTCGAGTTTGATGAGCCAATGTTTGATTTCAGCTTTGGCTTGGTCATAGCTCAGACCCTTGAGTTGCGCTAGATACATGAGGTGGTCGCCGACTTTCATTTTTTTATACAATCCCCGTTCTTCGGGCATGTAGCCAATTTGTTCAGGGTGTGAACTGTTAAGTTTTTCACCTGCAAAAAAAATCTGCCCTTCATCAGGTCTTGTTATGGTCGTAATCATACGAATCAACGAGCTTTTTCCAGCACCATTGGGTCCGAGAAGACCAAAAATGACACCTTCGGGCATCGTGAACGACACCTTATTAACGGCTATGTGCTTGTCGTAGGCTTTTACAACATTGTCAATTTTGAGAATATCCATATTGAATTATTGGATTGTTTTATTGTTGAATTGTTATTTTGTTGGCATTCACACTTTTGGGTACTTTTAAAAAGGCAATTTTATACATTTCCCTTTGAATTTCATCTAAATTTTCTGCCAAAGAGACAAAATGACGGACTAAAACTTAATTTTGCGCCCTCTTAAACTGACCATTTCTCGATTTTGGAAAATAAAACAGATAAAAAAAACGCATGGCTCGTCATTGTCAATCCAGCAAGTGGTGGTGGCAAGGCGTTTCGGCGCATCGCAAAAATAGAAAAGGCATTCGACTCTCATAATATCGAATATGATATGCGTTTCACACAGAAGCGGGGCGATGCGATTGACATCGTTAAAAAAGCCATTGTTACTGAGGGGTATCGGCACATCATGGGCATTGGCGGCGACGGCACTGGGAATGAAATTATCAACGGCATATTCAGTCAGACCAAGGTTGCATTGAATGAAATCATCTACACGATGTATGCGGCGGGCACCGGCAATGATTGGGTGAAAATGCACGAAACCCCCAACGATTTAGATGAATTTTGTCGTATGATACTGAGGGGGCGTTTGGAACATCAAGACATTGGTGTCGTTCGTTTTTTTGATAAAAATGGGCAGGAAAAGAAGAAATATTTTGGCAATGCCGGCGGTTTAGGCTACGATTCATTTGTTGTACAGTCGGTTGAACGCGATACGAAACGGTTGTTACCGAAAAAATTTGCTTACTTTTTTCATATCTTGAAATGTCTTTTTGCCTACAAAGCCGAACGGGTGCGTGTGTTATTTGATGGACAAGTTATTGAAGACCAATTCTATACGCTTAATTTTGGCATCAATAAATATGCGGGTGCCGGTATGCAATTGACTCCACAAGCTGTCAAAAATGATGGCTTATTAGCCTTGACGCTCATTCGTAATTTGCCTCGTTGGAAAGTCCTATTTTATACACCTCGACTTTATTCTGGTGGTGTAGCAGACATTCCAGAAGCCCGTTTGGTCAATACAAAAAGAATTAAAGTAGAGAGTTTAGGCAATCCTATTTTTTGTGAAACAGATGGTGAATTTATTG
>JAYSQG010000331.1:0-4291 GCA_043721685.1 Saprospiraceae bacterium
CCTCGTTAGTAAACTGAAATACACATAATTATACAGCTATTTATATAAAACGGTAAATAGCGGTTTATATAAAACCTTAAATAGTGTTTTATTTAACGGCTATTCAAATCATCTTCAATCAAACCAATCACATAATCCCGCATCGAAACGCCATCTTCTGCCAACCGAATTTTCATAGAGCGATAGAGCGAAACGGGAAAATCGAAACTTGTTTTCCGCACCGCGTCAGGATCTTCGATGATGGTGCGTGCCGTGCGCTTTTTTATGCTGCTGCTACCCGGGGTAGGTGCTGTTTTAGCAACTTTCTTTTTGACCTCTTCGGGCTTTATTTCTGGCTGAACTTCAACAGATTTTTCTTCAGTTTCTTCAACAACTGTAGGTTCTGCAACGATGGCGTGAATTTTAGAAGTGATCTCTTCCGCTTTTTCTGTTGCGACGATGTTTTTTTTAGGCAACCGAGATGGCACAAGGTTCAGACCTAAATCAGTGACTTTTGACATGTTGACCTCCTGATTTTTATGATTTTTGAGCAATTTCGATGATTTCTTGCATCAAGTTTTTGATTTCTTTTTGCGCTTTGGTATCCGTGTATTCCATAACAGATATGCCACTGACATTTGATTCTCCGTAAGCGACACGTTCGTGCAGTTTGCTGTTCAAAAAGCGAACGCCATATTGTTCGCCCAAAGTTGTCAGACCCGCAACAACGGCTTTGTGTAGATTGAATGACTCTTTGTACATGTTTAATAAGAAAAATGCAGGCGTTTTTTCCTCTTTTTCCTCTTGAACTTCGTTGTAACGCACCAAAAAATCCTCTGTCACCCAATAATCTGACCCCCCCTTTGGTACAACGGGAATGATGATGATGTGGCTTAACAACATAATTTTACTGACAATTGGGAACAAACTCGGTGGTCCGTCAATGATGATGGCATCATAGTCATTGTAAAGGGCTTTTACTGAGGGGATGATGGCTTTCGGTTCGGTCATCTGAACGACATTGACGAATGGTTCTTTGTTCGCTTCTTGTCTGATAGCAAACCAACGAGTGGTCGCTGCCGCCTCGTCTGCGTCAATAATACAGACTTTGTAATTGTCGAGTGCAAGCGCAATGGCTAAATTTTGGGCTAAGGTGCTTTTGCCAACACCACCTTTATAGGAAATAGATGAAATAATCATGTCTTACGATTGTTTTTAGGGTGCAAATAAAACACTATTTATATAAATAGCGAAATAAATTTTTACCTTTTTACATAAATAGCTAATTACATAAAAAGGTAAATAATGTTTTGTGTAATTATTTATTGAAATAAAACGGTATTTAGATAATTATGTAAAAGTATAAATCACTATTTATATAAATACTTATTTAAGTAAATAGCGTTTTATATAAATTAACGCTTGGTTTTATCAACAAAACGAATATTTTGAATTGATTTTCGAGAAAGACTGGACGCGAAGATGCGCGAAACTGCTACATTCCTGTTTTTTAAGTCAAAAATATTTGAGATATCGAAAAGGATAAGCCTTAGAGAAAATAGTGGCTTAAAAAGGATTTATTTTAAAGGGCAACAATCGGAAAATTCAAAATCTGATTCTTTTCTTAGTGGGTTATTTCGTCATTGCGAGGTACGAAGCAATGACGAAAAAGAAAAAAAAGAACGGATAACTTCGCATCTCGTAATGACGAAAGAGTTA
The DNA here is from genome assembly GCA_043721685.1 of Saprospiraceae bacterium. Classification (GTDB taxonomy): domain Bacteria; phylum Bacteroidota; class Bacteroidia; order Chitinophagales; family Saprospiraceae; genus JAAFJT01. Next base: position 1,699 of record JAYSQG010000331.1, read on the forward strand.
CAAAGAAAGCCCCCCCTCAGTATCACCAGCTCAAAATCTTCATTTTAGCTTTTTGTAATTGCTGATTTATCGTTTCTACGTCTTTCGTTTTAAAACCATTCCATCGCGTTGACAATGCTTTTAGTTTTGCCACAGTCTCGGAAACGGCAGATATAGTTTGAGATGTTGGCGGCATATCGGTTTCGTGAAGGATATCAAAAATACGCCCAAAAGCCGATTCCAAAGAGTTGAAACTCGGCTCGGAACTGCCTTGTGGCGTATTTTCAAAAGCAGACAATTGGGTTTCAAAAACTGTGAAGGCATTTGTTAACGGTGCTTTCGATTGTGGCAACAATGTCTTTATCTGCTGTTTCAATTTGTTTATGTCTGATAAGGTAGCCATTGACATTTGCTGACCTTCGTAGCATTGAACCGACAAATCATGTTGCACCTTTAAATCAGCCGCAGATGTTTTCACACGCGGGTCAAGTTTAACAGTCAAAGGTTGGGTATAGGTTTTACCATTTACAGTCAGTTTTACGTTATAGTTACCCGGCAAAACCCATGGAGAAGTCGGGTTAGGTGCTGTATTTTTATAAATTGCAGAGATAGGGTAGGACGCAGGCACATTTAAAGGCTGATAATGTAAATCCCATGTAAAACGGTGCGCACCCGCTTCTCCCGAAAGAATGTGTTGCGGACGAATCCAGTAAGGCGGCACATTGTTTTTAGGTATCTCGTGAGGTTTATCATTGCTCGAAAAACGACGAATGGATTTTCCAGAAGCATTGAATATCTCTAAAACTACTTCATTTTGAGCATTTTCCTTTAGAAAGTAGTTGATAATAGCTCCTTCGGGTGGGTTGTCGCCCGCAGGTTCTTCTTGTGGCATTGGTGTATCTGTCCACATATTCCAACGGACACGCACAGCTGTTTGAGGTGCAAAAAGGGTCGCAGCAGCCGTTTTTACTGAGGGGGTGGCTTGACGCAAAGTTGTGATGTCGTCCAAAATCCAAAAGCTGCGTCCATGTGTGCCAACAACAATATCATCGTCTTTAATCACCAAATCACGAATTGACGTAGCGGGCATATTCAGGCGCAGCGTTTGCCAATTTTCGCCATCATCAAAAGAGACATAAACGGCACGTTCTGAACCTGCAAACAATAGCCCTGCACGTTTTGGGTCTTCACGAACGGCATTTATAGGGTCATTCGGCAAGCCGTTGGTGATGTGTTTCCACGTTTTGCCCCCGTCCTTTGTGCGATATATATGTGGCTTCATATCGTCCAAACGGATGCAATTGACCGCCGCATAAGCCGTATTTGCGTCAAAATGGCTCGCATCCATAAGAGATACCTTACTCCAAGCAGTGATTTGTGGTGGTGTGACATTTTGCCAATTTTTGCCACCATCACGCGTGACGTGTATCAAACCATCGTCTGTTCCTGCCCAAATCGTATTGATGTCTTTTGGCGAAGGCGCAACGGTGTAAATGACACCTCGACGAGGCATTTTTTTCATATCGGCATGGGTATAAATGCCGACACTAAGGGGTATGTCGTCGTATTTGTCGCGCGTCAAATCGGGGCTGATGATGTCCCATGAATGACCGCCATTTTGGGTTTTAAACAGCACGTTTCCAGCAAAATACAAGGTTTTATTGTCCACAGGAGAGAATAAAACGGGTGCAGTCCTTATGAAACGGTACTTTCCAGAGCGCACAGCTTCGGGTGCAATGTTTTGAACTTGTCCTGTGCGTTTGTCAAATTTTGTGATTTTACCACCATAAATGATGTTTGGATCGAGTGGGTCGGCTGCGACATAACCATATTCTTCAACACCTACAGGATGCCAATCATGGAATGTCACTTGTCCATCATTACTACGTGAGGCGATGCTCACCGAACCGCTTTCTTGTTGTCCACCCAAGACATTATAAGGAAAAGAATTGTCGGTACTGACGTGATAAAATTGTGCTGTCGGTTGATTGTACCAAGAACTAAACGTCTCACCACCATTGACGGTAATGATTGCCCCTTGGTCGCTGGCAATTAAAATAACGTCCGTATTGTCAGGATTTATCCAAATTCTATGGTAATCATCGCCACCAGGCGCACCGCGAAAGGCGTTCCAAGACTTGCCACCGTCCGTTGATTTCCACGTGACGACATTGGCAGAATAGACAATATCGGCATTTTTGGGGTCGGCACGGATCTCCGCAAAGTCTGTTCCTCTACCCCAAAGGCGTGGGTCACTGTCCATTTTCACCCAATTTTCACCCGCATCGTCGCTTCTGTAAATGCCACCATACTGAGGGGGGGCATCCACGGTTGCATACAAGCGATTTGGGTTGCTGGGCGCAATACAAAAACCGATGCGGCTCAAACCTTGTGCAGTGGTTGGCAGCCCGTTTGTGAGCTTTTTCCAAGTATTTCCACCATCAATAGACTTGATTAAGCCACTTTCTGTACCATTCCACACGCCATTTTCCCAAGGTCCTTGTCGCCCTGCCCAAATATCGGCATAGATAATTTGTGGATTTTTAGGATCAATGGTCACTTGAACTGCGCCTGTGTTTTCATCAACATAATAAATGCGTTCCCACGTTTTGCC
>JAYSQG010000332.1:0-3759 GCA_043721685.1 Saprospiraceae bacterium
CCAGAAAGGCTTTGAATGTCGCCAAAACGTAAAGTCATATTGGCAACAACGGTGTTTCCACGTGTTGTTTTATTCAAAAAAGCATATTTAGCTGTACCAGCCATACCTGTTTTGGTTCGGGCTTCAATATTTGTGAAACTTGGGTCAAAAACCTCACCTTCAGACATTTTTGCCTTGCCTTTATAACCTTCTACGAGGGCTGATATTTCTGGTACGGGCGGAATTTCAGCACGGTCAGACTTTGCTTCAGGTAAAAATACACCGATGGTTCGGTTCGACGGTTTGAAATAAGCCTTAGCAACACGGTCAACGTCTTTTGCTGTGAGTTTTTCAAGGTTATCTCTTGTGATAAAGAACATACGCCAATCGCCCAAAGCGATGAATTCGGAGAGCAAAACGCCTGTTCGGGCTGTATTGCGAAAAGCCGCTTCAAGTCCTTTAAGGTTTTGTTGTTTAGCACGGTTTACTTCCTCATCCGAAAGCGGCGTTGACGCTACATCATCCAATGTTTTCAAGAAAATGCCTTTGGCTTCGTCCAGATTTTGCTCTTTACGGACATCGACATTGAAGTAAACAAAGCCCGGTTCCTTAGTTTGCAGTGCATAACTCCAAGTAGCCGCCGCTTTGTTGGTAGCAACGAGGCTTTTGTACAAACGCCCTGAAGGATTATCGGTCAAAGCGTCCGTTAAGACCTGAACTGCTGCAAAATCTGAATGTGAACCTGCGGGAACATGATAACCCGCCGAAGTTACTTGCACATCACCGACGCGGCTAAGTATGACATTGCGCTCACCATCTTGTGTAGGCTCTGTCGACCACGTGCCTTGAAGGATGCGTGTAGGCTTTGCAATAGGCGTAAAATATTTATCAATCAATTTAAGTGCCTTCATTTCATCCACTTTACCAGCTATTGTCAACACGGCGTTGTCAGGTTGATAAAACTTGTGGTAAAAGGCTTGAAGATTTTCAATAGGCACGTTTTCAATATCGGCTCTGTTGCCAATCGTTGACTTGCCGTAGTTGTGCCACAAGTAAGCAGTGCTCATTACGCGTTCCATCAAGACACTTGAAGGGTCATTTTCACCCATTTCAAACTCATTGCGAACGACAGTAAATTCAGATTCCAAATCTTTTTTGGCGATAAAAGAATTAACCATGCGGTCACTCTCTAAATCCAAAGCCCATTCGAGGTTTTCATCAGTTGCTGGAAATGTTTCATAATAATTGGTGCGGTCAAGCCAAGTTGTGCCGTTGAAACTGGCACCTCTTGCTTTGAATTCTGCGGGAATGTCCTTGTGCTTTGGCGAACCTTTGAAGACCAAGTGTTCGAGCAAGTGTGCCATTCCCGTTTCACCATATCCTTCGTGGCGACTACCAACGAGGAAAGTGATATTAACAGTAGCGGTTTGCGTTGCAGCATCTGGAAAAATAAGGACACGTAAGCCATTGCTTTTGAGTCGGTATTCGGTGATACCTTCTACGGAGTTCAATTTTTCGATATTTGCGGGCAATTGAGCCATCATTGCTAACGAAATGCAAAGGCTTAAACCTAAAAGAATCGATTTGCGCATTGAAATAAGGTAATTCATGTTTTGAAAAATAGAATTTAGTTAGGTAATAAAGTGTTAAAAAATACTGATTCGAAGGATTCCTTCGAAAGTGGAATGCTTTTTTAAGAAAAACAATGTGAATGTAGTACAACCCTATGAGTTTAAATATTATTTTTTAGACTAAACTCTCTTTAAAATGGATTTAAAGGACAAAATCTATAGAAAAGACAAGATAGAGTCATGACGGCTGCATCAAGAAAAGTTATTAATGAGTGATTTCTAAGCAGAATATACTGAGGGGGGTATCAGATTCAGAAGAACATCAATTAGGTAAATCTCTTTCAACCATAAAAAAAAACCGCACCGAACATGAACGATCGAGCGGCTTCTAAAATTTCCATCGGGGATACTTTTAAGTATCTTACCGTTAATGACTTTTTTGTGCAACAACAGGTTGCAAAAAATCTTTTACTTTCGACGAACAAATTTTCAATCCTGAATTCGTTCATACCGAATATTCGAATGACCAAATACCTACTTCAACCTCTTTAAAATAATTTGCCAAAGCAGTTCGTAAGGAATGACTTCCAATTCTGAAATAAGACCTCTATAAGAGAATGGCATTTCGTGAAGTCGAGCGACATATTTTTCTGTACTTGTTATTTCACTGAATTTGTAATCTGCTTTTGCCAATTGTTGCAACAAACGAATGAAAGCAATAAGGCGATAATAATCCTCTTTTTTCAATTGTCGATTTGCATAATTTTTCAAACGGTCTATCAATTCAGAGGCTTGATTGTGTTGTTTTTGCTCCAAAAGGAACAGCACTTGAGCGATGATAAGGAAAATAGTGAAAATTCGCATCTCTTTTGGATACATAATCGGGTCATTCAGGAATTTAGACACCTTAAATATACGTCTGTTTTGACGACGTAAAACAGGGTTCTCTTCTCCAAAAACTTCAATGACATAATTCATATATACTTCATAAATTTTCCATTTTTCACGGTCTTCATGATTCAATCGTTTGAACTTTGTATTGGCTAAAGCCCGTGTCAAAATAGCAATCGCATTTATATGGTTGTCGGTGTGCATCGCTAAAAGGAAATAATATTCCATAAACGTAAACCACAATTCCGAACCTTCATCAAAGGACTGCAAACACTTTTCTGCATTGACTTTTCCGCGTTTATAATCTTTCAAATGTAAGAAAGCAGACATCTTTTTCAACTGAAAAGTTGCCATTTTTTCTTCTTGATAGTAGGTCGGATTGTCTTTCATAAATTGTTCTGCCCGCGAGCAAACCTCAATCATGGACTCATAATCCTGTAACATTTCGTAGCGATAAGTCCAAACCAAGTACATATTGTAGAAAATGATTGGCGAATCATATATTTCCGACAAACCAATCAATGCATCGCAATACGTATCAATACGTTCTTTCAAGTCAAAATTTTCAGAAACGGGACGGTAGTAATTCATCATCACACGCTGATTGAGCTCTTCCGAACGGATTTCAGCATCTAAAATGTCCTTATATTGCTTGATGTAGCCATCATATTCTTCATAATCTTTTTCACTTTCCGTTTGTGCCGCATGTGTTCTCAAAATACGTGAACAGTTCACAATCAAATCCGCAAACTTATATTTCAAAGAAGTGGTCAAAATTTGGCGCGCCAACGAAGCGGCAGTAGAAGTCGCATCATTGGACAAGAGGATTTTTACTAAAGTCCACTCCTTGTTACACGTAAAATAAGCACGGTCATAGCCAGATGTATCAGGCAAATTGACATCTAAGAAAAACAAAGTATTGAGCAATCGTTTTCGGAAACGAGATTTCAACTGACGGTATTTGTCGTCAGTTGGGCTGCAATCTTGTAGGTAAGTTGCAGCGTCGCGGTCGTTACGAAACTTCCCGGCCATCAGGGCTTCATAAAACTCATTAAACTTTGAGTTTTTGTTTTTTAATGAATAGTCGTCAAAGATTTCAATCTTCTTTACTTTCTTTTTAGTGACGATTTTCGCTATCTCTATGAGGTTTTTCATGCAATTTAATTTTGTGACATAAAGTTAAGCCTATTTTTAGTATAATTTCAAATACTAAGTCACAGATTTGAAAAATTAATTTTAATTCTAAATAATTTTATGAAACGTTATTAATTTTATTCTAAATAATTTTATGTGTAAATATTTATTTGTCAATATTATT
>JAYSQG010000333.1:0-10216 GCA_043721685.1 Saprospiraceae bacterium
AACTTTTAGCGATGTTTTGGTCGTCGCAAAAGCAGGCAGTGGTTTTACAACACAACCAACTGCAACGATTTATACCGCAAATGCCAATTTTACTGATAATGGTGCAGCGTTTGAAGGCGGAAAAGTTGTCTATCAAGGAACAGGTACAAGTGTCAATGTTACAAACTTGACAGCAGGTGTTACTTATTATTTCCGAGTGTTTGTTCGAAATGGTACAACTTGGTCAAGTGGCGTTGAAGCTACTGCTACCCCAACAGGTACAACGGGCAGCAGTTTAGGCTGTCTTCAAGCATCTTATTTTAATAATACGACAGTTTCGGGAACGCCTGTGGCAACACGTTTTGAAACAGCTATTGATTACAATTGGGGTTCAAATGCACCAATGACGGGTGTCAATAAAGACAATTTCTCTGTCCGTTGGAACGGTAGTTTTACAGCCCCAACTACAGGTAGTTATAAATTTACAATAAATGTAGATGATGGCGTCAGATTATGGGTCAACAATAGTTTATTGAGAAACAATTGGAACAATACAAAACTTAAAACCTATACAAGTACTATTAATCTAATTGCAGGTGTCACCTATCCCATTATTTCAGAATACAAAGCAAAAACGGGGAGTGCAGAAATTCATTTGTCTTGGACAGTACCAGGTCAAGCTATCCAAATCATGCCTTTTGCACCTAATTGTACATCACTAAATAGTACTCGAAGTGCCGATATCGTTTCATTAGATGGACGACTTGAAAATCGCAAAGCGGTTATACAATGGATTGTAAATACACAAAAAGCCATTGATTATTATCAACTTGAAAAGCTCGATGAACAAGGTGAATTTAAACCCCTCAGTATTGTCAACGATAATAATCAATCCACACTTCGCTATTTCTCTTTTATTGACGACAAGCTGACAGAAGGTGAAAATTACTATCGCATTCAAACCGTTTTTGCCGACAATATACCCCCTCAGTATAGTGAGGCATTGAGAATCAATTACTTAAAACCGAACAATTACAATATTTTCCCTAATCCTGCACAGGACTATGTGGATATTGATTTGTCGGAAGTTGTTGGCAATCCTGTGAATATTCATATTTATTCAATCATTGGAAAGGAGTTGTATCAAGAGAAAATAGAAGCGGCTCAAACTGCGCCACACCGCATCAGCCTTTCCCCATTTGAAACAGGTCAATATTTGATGCGTATTGAAAGTAAGGGAAAACGTCCTGTGACACGTAAATTGGTCGTAGGTTTTTAAATTGTAACATATTTGCAAGTCGCTTTTGTCATTCCGTAAGAATCTCTTTATGTCTAACAAAACCACAAAGAGATTCTTACGGAATGACAAAAGCGACTTACAAAAGCGAATTATTGACAGTGACTTGCAAAATAATGTTGTTCAAAAAAAAATAGGCTCTATCAAATCATATTGATAGAGCCTATTTTTTTAAGCAACCTAACCCCTCAGTATAAGAGCATTAATCAAACGAATTATTCTCAGCCGAAGCCGCTTTCACGAGTAAAGCATATTCAGAAGGAGTCAAACCATCAAGGCAATAAGGTAATGGATTAACAACTTCACCATTCAAATGCACTTCATAATGACAATGTGGACCAGTTGCCGCACCCGATGAACCTATCAAACCAATGAGTTGACCACGTTTCACTTTTTGACCGACATGAACATCAATTTTTGACATGTGACCATACAAAGTTTCGTAACCGTATCCATGACGAATGATAACACAATTGCCATAACCACCATCACGTCCAGCTTGAACCACTTCACCATCGCCTGTTGCTTGTATAGCCGTACCTGAATCCGCGGAAAAGTCAATGCCTTTATGAAATTTCCTCACCTTATAAATCGGATGAATACGCACACCAAAACCTGACAAAACGCCCATACTTTCATGCAATTTGTCTTCACGCACAGGTTTTAGATTCGGTATCGCCTTCAACATATTCTCTTTTTCTTTGACCATATTGGCAATCGTATCCAAAGATTTTGATTGAATTGCAATTTGGCGAGACAGTAGCTCAATGCGATCTTGTGTCTCCATAATGGTTTGTGAACTTGAAAACTTAGCCAAGTTGGCATATTTATCATGACCACCGACACCACTTGTCCAAACAGTTTCATCAATCGGATTCATATTAAACATACGCCGATAAACCCCATTTGAACGTTGGTGAAGACTTGTCAAAGCCTTATTCATGGTTTCCACATGCTTTTGAAGGGCATTGTATTTAAAATCATACTGTGCTATCTCTCTATTTTTCTTTTGAATCTCTGCCGAAGGAAAGATCTGTTGAAATAGCGGGTAGCAGAGCATGGAAGTCACAACAAAAGCGGAAAAAAGACCGAAAATTTTAATGAGTCTGTCTTTCCAATTGATGTCAATTTTCTCAAACTGTAAAGTCTGTTTGTTGTAGATATACTTTTCTTTCATTAGATTTGGTTGAGACTGAATGGCTTGCATGACCATTACAGCTATGAAAAAATGTGTCCTTTCGATAAATATCAAGCAAAACTACGACCAAAAATTTAGAACGATTGAATTGTCAACAACAAATTCAAAATCCCAGTCGTATTTTTAACTGTTACTTAACAGTTTAAAAAAAAAATGGAAGCATCATCGAACTCGAATTGAGTCGTGTGTGGTTGGTTTTGGTGAGTTATGTAGCTTTCAACTTTTTTGTTGACGCATAAAGATAAATTTCAAGCAAATTGTCGGGCAAAAATAGAAACTATTTCCGAACATTGAGAACATTTAGCAAGTTTTTATTATTACCTCATTGTTTAGGCGATATTCATTTGAAAAACAGCCATTTGGTGAAAACAGATATTTTTGAAATCAAATTTGCAACTTTATACCCCCCTCAGTATAAACAGTCGTTTTTGATAATCAAAGGCTAATTTTTCATCTATTTTCAAAATACTGGTGTTTTACCGATGATAATGGCGTATCTTTGCGGCGTTTTTTAAAGAAGTTGAATGATTCATGGCTAAATTGTTAAATGGTTATATTGTTAATGAAAATTAATAATTAACGCTCCTCTAACCCATTAACCATCTATCAATCAAACCATAAATATTTTAACAATAAAATTTCTCAATGCAGAACATCCGCAACATCGCGATTATTGCCCACGTTGACCACGGTAAAACAACCCTCGTTGACAAAATGATTCTTATCGGAAAACTATTCCGTGACAACGAACAGACAGGCGAACTCCTCCTCGACAACAACGACTTAGAGCGTGAACGTGGTATCACTATCACTTCTAAAAACGTGTCAATTCGTTATAAAGACCACAAAATCAACATCATCGACACCCCTGGTCACAGTGACTTCGGTGGTGAAGTTGAACGTGTACTAAACATGTGCGACGGTGTATTACTTTTGGTAGATGCTTTCGAAGGCGCAATGCCTCAAACGCGTTTCGTTTTACAAAAAGCACTTCAATTGGGCTTGAAACCGATTGTCGTTGTCAACAAAGTAGATAAAGAAAACTGTACACCTGACATCGTTCACGAACAAGTTTTCGACTTGATGTTCGCACTTGAAGCGAATGACAATCAGTTGGATTTTCCTGTTGTTTTCGGTTCAGCTCGTAACAACTGGATGAGTGCCGATTGGAACAAAAAAACAGAAGATATTACTTATTTGCTCGACCAAATCATTCTTCACATTCCACCTCCAAAGGCGGATATTGAAGGTGGTGTTCAGATGTTGATTACATCTTTGGACTACTCGAAATATATCGGTCGTATTGCGATTGGTCGTTTGCGTCGTGGCGTTTTGCGTCCAGGCATGAATATTTCGCTTATCAAACGCGATGGTACGATTCAAAAAAGCCGTATCAAAGAACTTTATACGTTTGAAGGTATGGGTAAAGTGAAAGCAGACGAAGTGGTTGCAGGTGATATTTGTGCGATTGTCGGTATCGAAGGTTTTGAAATTGGCGACTGTGTTGCAGATTTCGAAAACCCAGAAGGTCTCGGCACAATCACGATTGATGAGCCAACAATGAGTATGGCTTTTACAATCAATGACTCACCGTTTTTTGGTCAAGAAGGCAAATATGTGACAAGCCGTCACGTAAAAGACCGTTTGTTCAAAGAATTGGAGAAAAACTTAGCACTTCGCGTTGAGGAAACAGACTCTGCCGATACCTTCCTCGTATTTGGTCGTGGCGTTTTACACTTGTCGGTTTTAATTGAAACAATGCGCCGTGAAGGTTATGAGTTGCAAATTGGTCAACCACAAGTTATTACCAAAGTGATTGATGGTAAAAAACATGAACCAATCGAGGAATTGAATATTGACGTTCCTGATGAAAAAAGTAGTACTGTTATTGACTATGTGACACGCCGTAAAGGTCAAATGTTGTCTATGGTACCAAAAGGCGACCGTATGATTATGCAGTTTGAGATTCCTTCACGTGGCATCATCGGTATGCGTTCTACTTTGTTGACTTTGTGTCAAGGTGAAATCATTATGACACACCGTTTTATTGAGTTCCAACCGTATAAAGGTGAAATCCCAAGCCGTCAAAACGGCTCTTTGATTTCAAAAGAAACGGGTAACGCCATTCCTTTCTCTATCTTCAACTTGCAAGACCGTGGTACGTTTTTCGTTGAAGCGAATGCGAAAGTTTATACAGGTATGGTTGTTGGCGAAAATTCACGCCCAGGAGACTTAGTTGTAAACGTAACGGTGACGAAACAATTAACAAATATGCGTTCGAGTGGTACTGACGAGAAAACACGCTTGACGCCACCTCGCAAATTCTCGTTAGAAGAAGCTTTGGAATACATCCAAGAAGACGAATTTGTGGAAGTAACACCACAATCTATCCGCCTTCGTAAGATGTTGTTGGATGAAAGCAGCCGTAAACGTGGCAAAAAAGTAGAGACATTTGCTTAAAATAATTGGGAAATCTATTTCTCATTATATAAAACCCTCAAAATACTGAGGGGGTATAAAAATAAAAAGCCAGGCTTAGATTTGATTCTAAGTTTGGCTTTTTTTGTTAGTAACGAGTAAATAACAACGTCCCTTTTTGTCATTCTGAACGCAGTGAAAGAATCTATATAAACCATTCATTTTCAATTTTTTATGCAGACTCTTTCACTCCGTTACTAATGACGTGCGTATCGTAGTGATAGGGTGATTTCAATGTGAAAAGTGAAAGGTTTTGGTGTCGCAAACGGCAAAATGACTTGTGCAAAATGCGTTGCTTCTTGGGTTTTGAATAATTCTAAATCGTCGTTGATGGCCACAATAGCCCCCTCAGTATTTTTTGGGAAATTGATAATTATTTTGTTGCAAAACAAACTATTTGTTTTATAATTTTTACTTTTTTCTTGAAAAAAGGACTCCGAACAAACTGTTTTTGCAAACGGTCGTCAGAGTCCTTACTACTTCTAATTTTGAAGATTTATAGTGAACGTTGATTCTGACTAATAAAATAGTAGAGCTGTTTATTTGTGTAAAATCATTTCACAGCTTTCAATAAAGCGACTATTTTGATTGATAGCATAATATTTTAAATTTAATTTCAACTTACTGATGTCTAAGAACCTTCCTGCTCCTGTAACACGACATTCTATGGTATCTTTCATATAAGTACGGGGGAAATAAAGCACAATACTATCTTGATTTAGGTTATTATCTTTATATCTTAAACCATCTATTTGTGTTGCAAAAGTTTTAGTTGTTAATATCGGAGTAATCCGTTCATCAATCTGTTGTGATTGTCCAAAATCTATTTTGATAGTATCTAAATTACTACAATTACTCGTTCCATAATATTCATTGTTATTCAATAATCCACAGTATGAGCCTATTTTAAATTTTCCTTGTGGACAGAGACAAGCACCGTCAACACAATCAAAACCTGACAGACCTAAACAAGGATTTGAATCACATTTATTCACTTCTTTGTCTATTGTTTTTTCTCGACAGCTCGGAACGATTATTATAATTAGCATTACAAATAATAGAACTGAATTTTTACTTTTTTTCATGATGAAAATTTTTTGTTAAAGAAAAAGAACTCCGAGCAAATTGTGCTTAAATTTGTCGGAGTTTTTTAATTTTAAATAGCCATTTTATGTCATTTACAAAACTTTACGTGTATAAATTTTTGTACAAGAGTCTATTAAAACGGGTTCGGTTGCTTGACCTATTTTACTTTCGTACCACTTTATTTTGAAAACCAAAGAGTCCTTAGTTTTATTAAATTTACCCATAACAATAGGTGACACAATGTGCGAAGTATTTTTTATAGCGCATTTAATACCCCATAAATAATCATTTGTAGCATAAAGACTGTCTCCGTCAGGTTTTCTAAAATAGTCAGCTGAAACACTTTTTTGTCCACCACTTTCATTTTGAGGAAAAATAGCTGTTAGGCTAATTTCCAGTGGTTCAGGATTACTGCTTGTACCTATCCCAATTCGTGGTTCGGAAGAAATTATTAAAATAGTCGTATCAAAACACTGACAATCTGTCGAAATGTTGTAAAAAACTAAATTACTTCCTAAAACTTTAGGAAAACACCAATTGCCCAAATTGTAAGAATCACTATCACATTTACAAATGCCATTATCGCAAATTTGTCTTTGTTTGCATGTGACTTCTTCACAAGGAGTCTTTTGTTTGCAGCTAATTAATAAAGTTAGGATGCCGAAAGCAATGAATAGGTTTTTCATAATATTAACTTTTTACAATTTTGAATGTTTGAGAAATACCACTTTTTCTATTAACTTGAATGATATAAATACCATTTTGAGGCGTATTGTTAGTTGTAAAATCCCAAATCTTTCTATTAACAGCCTCTCCTTTGTATTGTCCTACAACTCTTCCTAAAATATCTGAAATCGTACAATCAAGTATTTCACCTTTTAAGTCATTCAAATAAATGCCATCTTGTAATTGTTGTACTGATATATCAGAGTTTCGTTTTACACTCTGTGCAAGAGTAATACAGCCAGGCGTAGTATATCCTTGTTTATAGCCGAAATCGGTATTCACAACAGGGGTAGTTCCTGCTTGTGGCCAGTAAAATCCCAATAAACTTTGGAGCGTTGGACGATTACTTGGTAAATCAGGTGTTGTAAAAGATACCCAATTTGCAATAGGTGATGAACAACAAAACTCTTGTCCAGGATTTGTACCCATTTGAAGTACGCCACCTAAAGTAAACTGGCTTATGATTCGTGCGTTACTACTCCATGCAGTATAACCACTTGACCGTAGGGCAGATGCTGAAAATATTCTATAAAATGTAGGTGTATTGGCTTTAAGAATTCGCCAACCTCGATAGTCAAAAAGGGATAACGTTTTCTCATTAGATCCACAGCTAATCCGATTAATTGGCGGTGTTTGAATAATTCCAGTAATACTATTTGCAAGATTGTTGATTATTTGTTGTTTTTGTATTTGACTAACAGTTCCTAACAAACCACCACTCGGCTCTTGAAGTTGAGAAAGTTCAAAAATATTTTTTGCAACATCTACAATTTTTACAAAAAAATCAGTATTAATTGTTGAAGAACATTCAGATATCGCTGCGCCTTTACCCGCAGAAAGAGGTATAATTTCTCCAGTTTTAACATTGTGTTCAATGACAATAGCCCAATCTTCAACTGCTGCAACAGCACCTCGATTACCCCAGCACCAAAAACAACCATTTGTACTCGTGCTTGTATTCAGTTTGGTAGTGTAAGATGCAACTAATGGTAATCCCTTATCACATTCACAATCACTTGGTATTTGTGTTGGATAATTTGTGCAAAATAGATTAAAGCCAATACTGGCGTAAAATGGCGAAGCATTTGATTCTGCTGCCCCATTTTGCCATGTCCATACCACCAGAAGAAAACCCTGCCCCTGAATGGAGTTATTGCCACTTCGCAGCACCGCTGTTACTCCATGCCCGAGAAGTTACGCCTTCTTGTACCCAGCTTGTAGAATAGTCACTATAAATATTATCATTTGTATCGAATGACCAATTCCATGGATGCCCCAGACCGAAATCTCTTGTTGCTTTTGCTACATATGTACAAATACAGGCAGTGGCTGTTGCTTCTGGAGAGGAGTTGCCATTTGAGTCATCATTAGGAAACTCACCTTCTATGAGTTTATCATTTAATGGCTTACCTTTTAGAATATGAAGTTGATAGAAATACAGTCTTTCTAAGTAACTACATTCATTAAGGTTCGATAAAAATGTACGTAATGGTATTTTTTGAGGGTTCATAGAATAATTACTAATTTTGTCAAAAAACACATCAGAAAGTAATGCCATATCTTCTTTTTTCGACATTGTAGAGATTAGGCCAAGTTTTAAATCATCTTTGCCCAATTGTTTTTCGACTAACTCGTATTCTCTTTCTAAACGAACATTATTAAAAGTGATTTCTTTATTAAGTAATTGTCCCGAGAGTGTTTCATTTGTTTTAGTATCTTTTAACAATAATAAGTTTTCAGCTGTTAATTCATGTAAAATAACAGCTACTTTTGCATGACTTTCAAAATAAACTACTGCAGTATTTTCTATAAGGGTTTTACTACGAATAGGTTCTGTTTTTGGTTGATACTTTTTTATATCATCCAAATTATAAACTGGCTCAACAACATCATTTTTAAACTGGTCTGACGACAGTTTGCTTATGTTTATTGGAGAATTTTGAGAGAATATTTGGCTATACATATTAACCAAAATGAACAAAAGGGAGTAAAAAAGGTTCTTTTTCATAATAAATTTTAATTTTGTTGTGATAGAAATATCAAACTTACCACCTGACCGCAAATCGTGGGTAAGTTCATCAGGCGTACATTGTGCGCCTGATTTGTTTTTAAGCAAAAAAAATTGTGATTCAATTGAATCAAAGTTGTGAAATAAAAACTAAGACGAATCAAACATAAGATATAGATTTAAAGGTTAAAGAATAAGGTTTAAGAAAAGCAATAAAATAACTGCCCAAATATTGACACATCAATAATGAGTTAAAACAGCATTAGGTTTAACTTAGAACAAGTCAAACACAGATTTTAAATATATTTTATCGCAATATTCATCTTACTTCAAAGTGTGTTTTGTTTGCAAATAAGGGTTTTCAGTTTTAGTTTGTTTCTATTTTCTACTTTGTAGAAGTAGAAGTAGAAGTAGAAGTAGAAGTAGAAGTAGAAGTAGAAGTAGAAGTAGAAGTAGAAAAAATTAGTTTATCAGCTTCATATTACAAAGATAAATGAGTTGTTTTGTATTTCCTAATATTGTTATGAGATATTTTTAGTTCATATATCTTAAAAATGCCCCTCTTTTCAATTTTAAAACAGTCAACATCAGGAATGTGAAAAGTAAAAGGTTTTGGTGTGGCAAACGGCAAAATGACTTGTGCAAAATGCGTTGCTTCTTGGGTTTTGAATAATTCTAAATCGTCGTTGATATCCACAATAGCCCCCTCAGTATTTTTGAGAAATGGATAATGATTTTGTTGCAAAATAAACCATTTGTGTTAAATTATTTATTTTTTTTTCAATGTAACATATAAAACACACCCAATCGCAAACCAAATTGTTGAAATTTTTTGTGAATCATACCCTCGTAAGTATTTTTACGACCATAGATTTTATAATCACCAGTCATAACTTTTTTATCGCCTATTTCTACAAATGGTGAAAGGTAAAAAGAAAAATGCTCGTCTATTTTTGACCAATACGAGACATCAAAAACACCACTCAAAAAAGGACGACTTCTTGAATCGGGCACACCATAATCATCTCCTTCCGTTTCATAATAGATTTTTGTACGACCTACTTGATTGTCATAAGCGGTTCTTACATCACCCCAACCCGCAGGCGTAACCCTGTTGACTGATGCACCCAAACCTAAGGTTAATGCTTGATATTCATTTGAAAAAAGGACGTAATTATATTGTAATAATAAAGCCCAATATCGCATACCTTCGCTGTATTTTTCATAAATGTCTATCTCTTTCCCTGAAATACTTTCATTTAAATCAATTTTCAAGCCTTCATCAGTCCTAAAACCGCCATAGGCGATTGTTGTTTTAAAAAAGGCTTTTGTACTGAGGGGTATCAATTTACTCAATTCACCTTTGTAAGAAAGTCTTGGTTTTGAATAAAATAATGTCGTTTCAGATATTGGATTTTGAACGATACTAAATTTAGGTACAATA
>JAYSQG010000334.1:0-2149 GCA_043721685.1 Saprospiraceae bacterium
TTCACTTCGTTCAGAATGACAAAAGATAATAATAAATTGATATTCAGCTATTTGAATCAGAATTATCCATTATTAACTATCCATTATCCATTAAATATCAACTACCAATCTTTTGTAGAGCGTGACGGCTTCGGCTTCCCTTTACGCAACCGTTGTTGCACTTTGCGTTCTTCATCATCCATGATTTGAAGAATTTGCCGCGCTTGGTCTTTTTTCATCTCTTGTTGAGATGGCTGTTGAGGGTTTTGCTGCGGATTTTGCTGCGGTTGTTTCGGATTCTGATTTTGTTTATCTTTCTCATTAGGGTCTTGATTTGGGTCTTGATTCTGCTCGTTTTGCTTGTCTTTATCGTTATTTTTATTGTTTTTATCTTGGTTCTCTTTGTCTTTTTGTTGCTGCTGCTGTTGTTGCAACATCCGTTGTGCCAATGCTAAATTCTTCTTTGCATCCATATCATTTGGGTTCATCCGCAAAGCATTTTTGTAGCTGTCAATGGCTTTGTCATATTCTTTTTTCCAAAAATGCGCATTGCCTTTATTGTATAATGAATTGAATTTCAATTTATTATCTTGCGTTTTGGCAGCAATGTCGCCATATTGTTTTGCTGATTCTTCGTAACGTTGTTGCTGATAAATCGAGTTCGCTAAGTTGTAATCGCCCTTTGAAGTGCGTTCTGCTTTTTGGGCTTTGGTGTAGTTTTCTTCTGCCGATTTATAATCATTATTGAGATAATTTCTGTCCGCTTTTCTCAATAAAGTATGTGCTGTTTGTGCAGAAGCATGAGATTGTGCCGCAAAAATAAAAACCAATAAAGCTATTTTCAGCAAGTACCTTTTTTGAATGAATTGTAAATTTTCCATAAACAAGTGAATATCAAACGATTAAAAAAATATTTCCACAAAAGTACATACCCAGTTTTTGAATGCACAATAATCCGTCTCTAAATTTTTGTTAAAAATAGTGGGCAAGTCGTAACCTTTTTGCCGAACTTTGAATCATAGAATCAGAAAGTTAAACTATAAATGTGAACCAAACTGCTATAATTGATACCGATGCTGAGAGAATTGAGCGCATACTGAGGGGTGATGCAACCGCTTTCCGCGAACTTGTGAATCGGCATAAAGACTATGCTTTCACGCTCGCATACCGCATTTTGAACAGCCGTGAAGATGCAGAGGAAGCCGCGCAAGATGCTTTTGTACGAGC
The DNA here is from genome assembly GCA_043721685.1 of Saprospiraceae bacterium. Taxonomy (GTDB): domain Bacteria; phylum Bacteroidota; class Bacteroidia; order Chitinophagales; family Saprospiraceae; genus JAAFJT01. The sequence goes on from JAYSQG010000334.1 coordinate 1,207, forward strand.
GTACAATGGTTTGGCGGCGTTCAATCGAGATGCTAAATTCACAACTTGGCTCTATCGCATCGTCGTAAATTGTGCTTTGACGGTGCAACAAAGACGAAAAGCGAGGACGGAAGACATTGATAATGCCCGCATACTGAGGGGGGCAAATGACACGACGGACAAGCTAAAACAAAAAGAACAAAAGTATTACATACAAAAATCTTTAAAACTTTTGTCGCCCGACGATGTTACAATGATAACGCTGTTTTATTTGAAGGAAAATTCTTTGGAAGAAATTGGCGATATTGTGGGTATCGAAACCAATACCGTAAAAGTAAAATTGCACCGCGCCCGAAAACGTTTGGCTGATGCGATGCAGACATTATTAAAAGGTGAAGCAAAAAGCCTTTTATAGAAATTCCGAATATCCGAACACCGAATAATTATTAACAAAATGACAGAAGAACAAATTTGGGATATCCTTGACGGCAATGCTTTGCCCGAAGTACAAAAGGAACACGCGCAATTGTTGAAAACAGATGCCGAATATCGGGCACATTTTGACAGTTATGCGACGCTGCATGACCAATTGTGTCATTTAGATTTGGATGCGCCTTCTATGCGGTTTGAACAAAATCTGATGGAACGGTTGAAGCCAGAGGTCAAAACAAAGCATTCAACGGACTGTTTACCTTTATTTTTCTTAGCAGCGATGTCTGTTTTAGCGGCTATTGTAATGGCTTTGATGCCAAAATCAAGTGCGCCAACGCCCAAAACTGATTTTCCACTTTTGGAGTCGCTCAATACTGAGGGGGTCACTGCATGGTTCTCAAATCCAATTCTTTTTTATAGTTTTATCTTGATAAATGTCCTTTTGTTCTTTGTTATCTTAGATAAAAAGGTGTTTAAGCCCTTTTTTGAGAAGAAAATGGGTGGTAATGGTGAATAATTTAATGGTGAATGG
>JAYSQG010000335.1:0-10173 GCA_043721685.1 Saprospiraceae bacterium
TTCAACAAAGATGCTACGTGAATATGTGACTAAATTGGGCTATCCCGTTTACGATTGGGGCATGGGGCGCAATTATGGTAAAATGGAATACATGGCAGCTTTAGTTGAACGATTAGAAAAGATAAAAGATAAACATGAGCAAAAAGTCAGTCTCATAGGTTGGAGTTTGGGCGGCGTTTTTGCGAGAGAGATTGCGAAAGCCAAACCTGATTTAGTGCGTCAAGTAGTGACGATGGGTTCACCTTTTCAAGATATTACGCATCCAAACAATGTAGCATGGATATACACGCTTATTTCAGGCGGCAAAAGGGTAGAAGACACCGATTGGGCTTTGTTAGAAAACATGCCCAAACCTGCACCCGTACCGACAACAGCGATTTATACAAAAGAAGACGGCATCGTTCCGTGGCACGTTTGTAGAGAATTGCAAGAAGACGCTTTGCATCAAAACATTCAAGTGCGTGGCAGTCATTTTGGTTTGGGTGTCAACTCCAGCGTTTTCTGGATTATTTCAGACAGATTGAAATACGACAAGCACAATTGGCAACATTTTAAAGCCGATAACTATATGAAGGAATTGTTGTTTTATCCTTCTTTGTAAATCAAAAAAAGCCTTGTAACGTGTGTTGCGAGGCTTTTTTAGTTAAATAAGGATTAAAAGAACATCGCTCCCGAGCAAGGAAATGTTAAGGATTAATCTGTTTTTTAAGTAATTCTCTAATGACGTTGCATCTTTTATAATAAGAATGTTGTGTCAAACGACCGATAAAACCATAATTTTTCTCTTTGGTGCAATCTGTTATTTCGATAAAATCTCTATCTATCTTTGTACCTTTTTTGCCAAGGCGTTTTTCCCCATTGACGAGACCCGAAAGAAAAAGAATAAGGTCTTTTTTGTTGTAATACACTTCAGTTGTCTTTCCAACACGCTCTAAAATATCCAATTTATTATTAAAAACAGGTAAGGAAACATCTGCTGCAATGAGAAAAATTTTCTCAAAAGGTTGTGTTACATCTTGCAAATTGTCTATTAATTCAAAAAAAATATAGTTGCCCATTGAGTGACACATCAAGGATGAAGACGTATTTTCGAGGTTCAACACCCCCCTCAGTATGGGCGTGACAAAAGAGGTAGAATTGAGTGCATTTTTACGACACTTGCGTTCATTTAGCGGCTGACCTTCCCAAATGATGTGAATGATAAAATCGTTTGCTGTGCCATAATTGGTTTCAAGTTCAGGAACATTATCGTTTAAAGTCAATTTTCGATTGCCCCACATGCCATGAATGAAAACCAAAACGCGATGATTTTTAAGTGTTGAATCCAATTCATTTTTTAGAATTTGCATCACATCGTTTTCGTTGTATGTCCTCATTTTTTTGGATTCTATGGCTTTGATTTTGTGGTTTTTTGTCTCAAAATGCCCGAAATGGGTCATGTTTTGTTTAAGGTCAACCCTGAAAAATAGGCTTTTAGGTTGTATTGTGTTTGCAAAAATAAAACTATGCAATAACATGAAGGATACGCACACAGTGAATGTTTTCCAAGAAAATCTCATATCGAAGTCGTTTGTTTTTTAAAAAATTAGAATATCGGTTTTATCTAACGTTTAAACAAACGCTAACGTACATTGTTTTCATTTTTTTATGCGTTGATTGTTGGATATCGGGTGTATGTGCGGTGCAGGACTTTCGAGGTGTCATATTGAGGGATATCAGTCTAAATCCTATCATTTCCTTTTAAAGCAGTCTCTTTCTCATTCAAAAAGTCGGGTAACGTGCGTGGTGCAGGGCTTTTGTATTTTTTACTGAGGGGTATTTGACAATCCGAATCGAAACGGTATCTTTGTAAAAAAATCACTACCAAATTTATATAAAATGACACGAGTATTAGAACCTACTAAATTCACTTCTTTGCAATTAGAATTACTGCGTCTTTTTGCGGTGAATCCTTCGGAGTTTGAGCTTTTAGAAGTCAAAGACATGTTGGCTAAATATTTTATGCGTAAAGCTATTAACGAAATCGCTGAAATAGAAGCCAAGCGGGGTACAACCGATGAAGATTTAGATAAATGGCTTGTAGATGAAAAACAATAATTTGCAAGTTGTATTGGATACCAATGTCCTCATGGTTAGTTTTTTACCACACCATAAGCATTACTGGTTGTATTTCGTTTTTTACTCATTAAAGCGGTCTCTTTCTCATTCAAAAAGTCGGGCAACGTGCGGGGTGCAGGGCTTTTTGGGGGGTATACTGAGGGGTCTCAACCTACTAAATATTAATTTTTTACTTTCTCAAAAAACATCTAATTTTGTTTGAAATTTTAAAACAAACTCATTAACAAACATACAATTATGAGATTCAGATTTAATGCTCGGGGGTTTATAATGCCCTATAAAAGAATCATCAGTTCAGTTGAAGAAATCGCCGAAATATTTGTTGAACCTTTTCCTGATTCGGAAACTCGACGGGTTATTTTTGACAATTATTTGAGCTATATTGATGAATTTCAAAGGCTGGTAACACCGCAATTTACGCATTGGCTTGACGGCAGTTTTATGTCCCAAAAACTTAATCCAAACGATTTGGACTTTGTTGCGTTTATTGATTACCGTATTTATCAGCAAAAGGAAGAACAGATTTTTAGAATCGTAGAAAAATATGGATATTTGAAATTGGATAATTACGTTTCGCAGATTTTTCCAAGCAATCACCTCCGTTATGCGGAAACAAATCATTACAAAGAATATTGGACGGATTTGTTTTCATCGTCTCGACGCGACCCAGAAACAAATCTTCAAGAACCACGCGGTTTTATTGAAATTATTTTTGAACATTAAAAATCAAAAAAATGCAAACGACACATTCAGAAGAGTTTTTTAATAAAGAAATTGCCTATTTAATCTTACAAATCGGCAAAATAAATGACTTGATTACTGGCAGTAAAAACCAAGAAGATAAATTAGGCGTTTGGCAATACACCAAGCATCGGCAGCAATTTGTTGACCAACTCAATAATCTTTTGACGCAATATCAATTGCGTATTTCGGTGGCGGCATAAATAATACTGAGGGGTCGCCGTCTAAATCCTATCATATCCTTCCCAATCAAGGAAATCCTAACACAAAAAGCCTTGCAACTCATCTTGCAAGGCTTTTTTACTGAGGGGGTCTTTGACAATCCGAAACAAAACTTTATCTTTGTAAAAAATAACTTTAATTATAAAAATTTATAAACAATGTTCAGTACAGCAACTTTTCCAACACCATTCAATACGGCACAATTAGAAATACTCCAACTTTTTGCAGAAGGTATTGATGAGAAAGAATTGGCTCTTTTACGCCAAATTTTAATTGATTTTAAGTTCAATCGTGTCACCGCATTGGCTGATAAAATTTTAGATGAAAAAGGTTGGTCTGCACAAGACTTAGCAAAAAATGCCCTAAAAGTACCACGTACACCCTATATGTCTAAAAAAAAGCCCTTAAAAGCAAGCTAAATTGTTTGGCTTTGACTTAAATTTGAATGAGTAAACAAACATACCGATTAAACAACCATTATGAGAATAGTTATTGACACCAACGTTTTAATTCAAATCATCTCTGCACGTTCTCCACATCATTGGCTTTGGCAAGCCTTACGTCGCCAAGAACTCACTTTATGTGTCACTACCGATATTTTAGATGAATATCACGAGATTATCACTCGTTTTTACGAAAGTCCTGATTTAGCCGATTATACCTTAGAGGCAATTACAACATGGACAAAATTGAAAAGGGTTGAAAAATACTATTTTTGGCGCATCCCTTACCAAGACCCTGATGACCAAAAGTTTTTTGACTGTTCTGTCGCTTGTGGTGCCGACTTTTTGGTGACAGAAGATAAAGTCTTTTTCAAAGAATTAAAACACATTCCCTTTCCGATAGTCAAACCCATTAAACCTAAGGATTTTTTACCTGTTTTTACAGCATTTATGAGCAAAAGTAAAGGTTAATATCGTGCTTTTTTACTGAGGGGGTGTCCGTCTAAATCCTATCATATCCTTTTAAAGCCGTCTCTTTCTCATTCAAACAGTCGGGTAACGTAGGTGGTGCAGGGTTTTTTTGGATTTTTTACTGAGGGGGAGGTTGATATGAAAAATAGATTTTTAACAAAAAACAAAGACCTGAAAAAGAAAAAGTATTATTTTTGTAAAAAATTAAAATTATGGAATCAGCAAAATTGCAGTTAATAATTGAATTTGATGTCCGCGATTTGCAGACATTGACCGAGATTTTCAAGAAATTTAAGGTCAAAACTAAACCCGCTCGACCATCAGTAGATGAAATTGAACAAATGATTATAAAAAAAGCATTGCTTGATGCAAAAGCTATTGATAAAGGCGAGTTAAAAACCAAAACATTTAACAATGTCAGTGATTTAATGGCTGATTTAAAATCTGAAATTGAAGATGACATTTTCTCGCACACATGATTTTAACCATGATGTTAAAAAATTAGCCAAAAAACATCCTTCGATTTTTAATGACTTAGAAAAACTCTTTAATGATTTGGAAGCCAATCCTTTTCAAGGGGACGCATTAGGTGATAATTGCTTCAAAGTGCGTATGGCTATCACTTCAAAAGGTAAAGGCAAAAGTGGTGGCGCAAGAGTCATAACGTGCATAAGGATTGAAAAAGATACGATTCATCTCCTAACCATTTATGATAAATCAGAAATTGGCAATATATCCGATAAATATCTTGAATCGTTACGAAAAAAGATAGAATAGAATTCTCGTACCGATAAACAAAAAGCCTTGCAACTCATCTTGCAAGGCTTTTTTACTGAGGGGGTGTCTGTCTAAATCCTTTTATAGTTCTTGATTGGAATTCAAAGTTTTTGTTAAATTTAGGTTCTCCGCAATAAATTTATCCCATAAATTAATACAATCTCCTATCAACTTATTTGGTTTGTAAATTACTCCATCAGCACAAATTACAATTTCTGATTCTGCTTGCTTCATCAATTTAGATAGAGGGTTAAATTGTCTGATGATTGCGAACTCATTATCAACACTTGCACGAGTAATGTCAAAATGTTTCGTTCCATTGCATATATCCCTACAAAGCCCTATGTCTTTATTTAAATTAATAAATTCATTTAGTTTGTTTTTACATACTTTTGCATCATTTTGCAACCAATCTTTTAAAAAAAATATATTTTGAAAACAAGCGAACATCGTATCGAAGTATAATTGTGTTTTGTCGCTTGATTGATATTCGTCAATACTTATTTGATTAAATTTTTCTGTCCAACGCATCATTCTGTTATATTGACCTTTCCAACCATTATCTCTATGTGCGCTTATTTCTTGCAGTGATTTCATTATTTCATTATTTTTTTTATTCTTCTCTAAAAAAATCTAAATCAGAATCATAAGGATGCTCTTTTAAACAGCTTATCCATTTTTTCAAGAGCATTACACCTGGTGCTTCGGCTCTTATCAGTGCTTTAAACAATTGTCTAAATTTTGGATTCTTAGAATTTGTTTGTACTTTAGTATGTTTTGTTAATTCTTTGTAATTATGAGGTAAATCATAATCGTTTAAATTAATATTGACTTCATCTGCATTATAAATAATCCATTTTTCAACTGCACGACATACATAGATTAGATAATGATTCTTTTGCGGATGTTTTAATAATTTAAGCTGTGCTTTATCTACAATAAGCTCAAATTCCAATGAGTATTTCTTTATGATTTTATCTTCATCTATAATTCCAAGGGCAAAACTATCTTTCAAGGCATTTGTTTCCAGCATTGCTTTCATAACATTATCGCAACCTTGCCTATGTCTATAACCTGAATTAGTAGGTGGTACTATTATTTCTACCAAATTGGTATCCACATGACATTCTGGAAGAATATGTAAGTCCATGATTAAAAATAATTTTCTATATTTGTAAAAATATCAACACCATATTGATAAATTTCTTCAAGTTGTTCATCAGTTAATTTTGTAGCGACTGTTTCGCCATTTTTCCAATGAATTACAAAAACAGCCAATTCTTTACGTGCATCTCGCATCAAATCATCTAGAATAAATGGACTATGCGTTGTTATAAAAAACTGATTATTTATAGAATTAATTATTTCTTGCGTGATATGCACAATATAGGGAGGAAATGAATGAGCTTCTGGTTCTTCCAATAATAAAATAGAATCTGTATTTGAAGCAATTGCTGTTTTATAAAAAATAACACGTTGCAATGTATCTGCCATAGAGCTGTAAGGCAGAATAAATGTCTTTAAAATTGACCCATCATCGCTCTTTATTTGTTTCATTATCTTTACGCTGGAACTTGTTTTATCAAATATTAAATCCAATCCAAATTCTTTAAAAAAAGAAGCATAATATTCAGTAAGTTCTGGATTCCTTTCAATAATTTGCATTAAGTTATTTCCAAAAGGTGGCATTAAAAAAGGCAAACGCCGAGAAAGAAATGATTGTGAATTAGTCCGCCCTTGCCTTTTGCTTTCAAAAATATACCGTTTTACCGTCTTAAATGATTCATTATAAGGAAGTGAAGAATTTAATTTAGGTACACCTGTCCGTTCATCTAATTGTAACTTTATTGAAGCATCATAATTTTCTCCTTTAAATTGAATATCTAAACCCTCTAAAACTTCAAAATTAACTGTACAATCAATTAAATTCGTTTTGATTTTAATAGGTTGAATATTATTTATGTTTCCATTAAAAAATAGCTCTTCTTCATTCTCATAACGCATATAGGACGTGAGTGAGTTATTAAATCGTGAAGGCGTAGTAGATAAACTATGAGGCATTGAGTAAAAACTTAGTGCTTCTAAAATATTGGATTTACCGACATTAGGTTTACCAATTATAACATTAATGCGGTTACAATCTTTTAACTCCACCGAGCGTAAAGATTTAAAATTTTCAATTTTGATATCAGAAAAAAAAGATTTATTCATCTATAGTTAGATTTAATTTTTGCAAAAATAGAAACATTTTTACAAAAACGCTTTTCTTTTAGGTTATAAAATGCTCCTTAATAGAAAATACTGAAAGGTTTCAATAGCTGTCAGTTTATTGTTTTAATACCTAATATTTCTCCAATACTTGTTTCTGCAAACGCCATCAGAGTCGGGCAACGTGCGGGGTGCGGGGCTTTTTGCGTTTTATTCTAAAAAGAAGTTGACAAATTAATCAACTTTCAGTTACCTTTGCAAGATTATTCAAAGGAGATTTTTATGTAAATACGACTATTTTTCAATCTAAAAAACAAATGACTATGGATAATATCCGTCAAATCGTTTTTCACAAAACGTACTTTTGGGAATTTTATAATTCAGTAAACAGTAAAGTTCAAGAAAAAATTGATTTTGTTTTAGAAATTTTGGCGACCCAACATCGCGTACCAACAAACCACGTAAAGTTTATTGAAAACAGCGACGGAATTTATGAAATCCGTGTTTCTGTAAGAACTGATGAATATCGAATCTTATTTTTCTTTGAAGAAGGCTCATTAATTGAAGGCGGTAAGATTGTTATTATTGGCAATGGTTTTATCAAAAAAGATAAGAAAGACTACAAAAAAGCGGTTAACAAGGCAGAATACATCAAAAAAGAATATTTTGATGAAAAAAAGAAGTCATAAATTTAATCCAATAAATAAAAAACAAAAATATTTACTCATTTCAATAAAAGAAGATAAAATCATGAAAGATATTAAAGTTGATACATTTGAAGATTTACTCAATCTTAAATACGGCGATAAAGGAACGTCTAAAAGAGAGGATTTTCATGCCCGTGCAAAGGCATACTATATTTGCGAAATGCTCAAAGAAGAAAGAAAAAAAGCAAAGTTGACTCAAACCCAATTGGCAGAACGTGCCGATATGAAAAAAGAAGTCATTTCAAGAATTGAAAATGGCAAAATTGATGTACAACTTTCAACCTTTTTGCGCGTGATTGACGGTTTAGGTTTGGAATTGAAATTGGTGGCTGTTTGAAAATACGGCGGTTGCCGATAAACAAAAAGCCTTGCAACTCATCTTGCAAGGCTTTTTTACTGAGGGGTATTTGATAACCCGAAACAAAACTTTATCTTTGTAAAAAAATATTAAGCAATGAATGCACTTGAATTAAAAGTAACTATGTTTGAACTCATCACGCAGACACGCGATGAGACAATACTTCGCCAGCTCTATCAAAAAATGACCGAAGTATTTGAGGTAAAAGATGATGAAATTGACTCATTAGCCTATGCTTTAACACCTGAACAAGAAGCTGACTTAATGGTGTCATTAGAAGAAAGCTTTGATGAGAAAAATTTGATGGATATTAGCGAAGCTAAAAAACAACATGCACGATGGTTAAAGTAGTGCAAATGAATCAAGCGGCAACTCGCGCTATTAGCCTGATTGCCGAATATTTAGAAGCTGAATATTCATATCAAACAGCCATTAATTTTGTAGATAGCGTTTACCAAACCATTGAAAAGATAAAAGAACACCCTACGAGAGGACGCACTGCACCGACATCTAATACTTTACAGTTCTTGAATATTGACAAACATCGTCAACTATTCTACCGTATGAGAGGTACAACACTTGTTATCGTTAATGTTTTTGATACTCGGCAGCACCCAAGCAAACGTCCGAAGTAAAAATATCTAAATCCTATCAAACCCTTTTGTCCTTCATGAGAAAATTAGGTATTTCTGACATTCAAAAGCCTTGCAATGTTCGTTGCAAGGCTTTTTTGTGGGTTTTACTGAGAGGGTATTAAGCCACCGCATAATCAGAATATTCTCTCATCTTAGGAGAAAGAAAGCCCAAAACTATATCAGTTTTAGGCACACCTAACCGAATCAATTCATCATCAAGGTCAATTTCGGTCATATTGTTCTGAATCCAAATTTTGCCATTGATGATGTCTATGTGAATTGGACAATCGTGTATATACTTTTTACCTTCCCAACCCATTGTGATGACTTGATATTGATGATTTTCCTTGTCTGCAACAAATTTGTTGACAGCATCGAGGTTTGAATACCGTACTTTGGCGTATTCACCCAAAATATTGAGTATAAAACCTTCGTATTTTTTGACCTTTGATTTTAATTTATCCATGTCGTAATGATTTGATTTGCTGGTTCGTAAAGTAAGATTTTAAAACTATAATCTGCAAAAATACTTTTAACAATTGGTTCTTCACCAAATTTAGCGTAGGTATCTTCGGGCAATGCCAAATATAAAATACGGTCTGAATTGATGTGTTTTAAAACTGTCCGATAAACGATATATTTGCCAACTGCTTCATGAAGGGCTGTGATAAAAGATGCTCTGCCAAACGTTTTAACTTCAACAGCTATCTTTTCACCATTTCTTTCAGCACCAATGAGTTTTTCAGCACCAATATCAATCTGAATAGGTATTTTTCCAACTTTGATATAAAGAGGGTCATCTGTAATATGCCACCCGTCATTTTCAAGTGCCGTTCTCACTTCTTGATGAAACTTGTCTCTTGCCATTCCTTTTTGATAGCAAATATAGGTGTTTTTTGAAAAAATGAGCCTAAAAATGCTCTATTTAACTTAGTGGCAATCAACGTCTTTTGAATCAGGCATTTCTGATATTCAAAAGCCTTGCAATGTTCGTTGCAAGGCTTTTTTGTGGGTTTTACTGAGGGGGTGTTAAGCCACCGCATATTCAGAATATTCCCTAATTTCAGGAGATAAAAAGCCTATAACAATATCCGATTTGGGTACACCTCTATCTGTTAATTCTCTACCAAAATCAATTTCGGTCATATTCCATTGTATCCAAATTTTGCCATTGATAATCGCTAAATGAATCGGGCAATCATGGACAAAATTGCCTTTGTCCCACCCAATTGTTACAATTTGATATTGATGATTGTCTTTATCAACAATTAATTGATTTTCAGCATCAATATTAGTGTACCGAATGTTGGCATATTCTTTCATAATATCGAGAATATATTGCTCATATTTTTTTATTTTATCCATTCTATTTGCTTTTTTGTATCTGTTTTATAAAGAAGAATTTTAAAATCGTATTGTTGAAAAGCTGTTTTGACAAGTGGTTCTTCACAAAATTTGGTATAGACTTTCGCGGGCATAGCCAAGTATAAAAT
>JAYSQG010000336.1:0-1432 GCA_043721685.1 Saprospiraceae bacterium
ATCAATCCACTTTTCAAGAAAATTACTGAGGGGGGGATTACTGTAATTGAATCACAATTTAGACGTGCTAATCCTTATCCATTTATTAAAACAATTGAAATTGGGCGACCTAAAAGTAATTTAATACAAAAGATAGCCGATACAACACACGATTTAAAACATAGAGAAGGGCGCATTTATGAGGCTTCATTGGGTTTTGCAATAGGAAAAGAGCGTTTTGCTTCGCCTATTTATGTTTCGACGATTTCTGTCATAAATGGTCAAGCACCGATTATTACAACTTTGAATACTGTGCCACCGAATGCTTATAACAGAGACGTGAGTATTCCATTACAAAAAGAATTTAAACGAAACATATTATGAAACCAAGAATTCGCATTGCTCACATAGAACTTGTCAATTTCAGAGGCTTTGAAGATATAAGCGTTGACTTTGATGAACAAATCACTGTCTTTATTGGTAACAATGGGTCAGGCAAAACAACTATTTTAGAAGCAATTGCCGCTTGTTTACAATATGTCAAAGAGCAAGTACAAGACCATGTTCAAAAAGATATATTCAACGATTCAGATATTCGGATAGCAAGGGACGTTGATACATTTGATATAAACCTTACTTTTTCAGAACCTTCCGTAAGGCTCAATTCAAGTTATATTCGTCGGGGTCGCTCAAGTTTTAATTTTATAGGTATCAGCAATGATGAACCCGATTATGAAATAGAAGCCTCCTTGAAAACTTGGTACAAGGATAATAAATCGTTAGAAATCATCGCTTATTATCCGTGTCAAGCCATAACCGTTGAAAATGGGCAAGCTGTTAATTTCAATGTTTTTAATGTTGAAAACGCTTATGATGATGCACTTGATGGGCGTTTCAATTTTAGTATGCTCAATAAGTGGTTAATCTGGCAATACAGCCTTCGACAAGAACGCGGGGCTAATGTTTTCTTTGACCGTATTGTTGAAGTCCTTATTGGTGAGAAAGGTATTTTGAATGATGAAACGGAACGCCCATTCAATGATTTGCGTGTCACTTATGCCCACAATCCAGAAGGCGCGCTTTTATTTGTCAAAGACGATGCTCCTTTATTAGCACATCAGTTGTCATCAGGTGAAAAAATGTTGTTCGCGCTTGTTGCGGATATTGGACGGCGATTGGTTACAGCTAATCCGCATAGTAAAAACCCATTGGAAGAAGGTAGCGGAATTGTTTTGATTGATGAAATTGATTTGCATTTGCATCCGCTTTGGCAGCGCAGAGTTGTTTCAAAACTTATGGAGATATTTCCAAAGGTGCAATTTATCGCCACATCGCATAGTCTTGTTGTGATTTCATCATTAAAACCCGAGTATATTCGATTACTCGTTAAAGACGAAACGACGCAGCAAAAAAGCGTTGTCAATGCTCAAGAAGCACACAAACACACCAAAGG
>JAYSQG010000337.1:0-1526 GCA_043721685.1 Saprospiraceae bacterium
TTGAATCCTAAAATTTTACTTTTCTTTTTTTCTAATTACTTTTACGCTTTCATAAATGCTCGTAATCTCTTTTGTTGCTAATATGATGCAAAGATAGCGGGTAAAGTTACAGACTGTCAAATGGCATTCGACGAGTCCTAGTAAAAGGGGGGTTAAGGTGCGTTTAAAACCGTTTAAAGTGTTTTTTACTGAGGGGTATAACATTACTCCACCACCACTTCATCCACAAACAACCAAGCGGGCGACCTTGCCCCTTCATATCCTTTGGGGATTTTGCCGTAGTGTTTAGCCACTATTTTCATATATTTTGCTTGTACCTTTTTAACTTTAAATAGGACGCATTGTGCACCTTCATCGGTGAGATTCAGATTACCTTGCGTTACGATTTCTTTAAAATTAACACCATCATCAGACACCAAAAGGCTTACTGGTGAAGGCGGATAAATCCAACTTTGGGGCATATTGTAATAATAAAAACTGACAGACTTGATGGTTTCTGTCTTTTGAAAATCAATCACGCCTTCAAAATCCTGTCCACTCCAACCGAGCCATTCGCCATCGTTAAAAGCGGTATTGCTGCCAAAAATGCCATTGTTCCAAGCCGCATTGCCGCTTTTATTATATTTTGGGTCGGGGTCAGTTTTCAATGTAGATGGTTTGCCAACGGCTTTATTGGTCTTTGACGGTTTCCGCAAAGCATCTAAAACTTTAGGTTTGAATTGGACGGATTTGGGCAATTTATACAAACCAAATTCCGCAAGAGTCGGATTCAAACGAGACGATAAAACGCTCAATCTGACCCTATTTGTGGTGACTGGCGCAAAGCGCAGAATGCGTTTATAACCGACCGTCGTACCCCTCAGTATCTCCTTCCAATAACCTTTGTCCCAATATTCCAATTTAAAATCCTCAATGCGCTGTCCCACTCTAATGTTTTCTTGCAATTGCAAAACATCAAAGGTTTTGACACCTTTTAAGACAAACTCAATAACAGTTGTCGTGTCTTGTCCTTTTGTTGTGAAATGGGTGGCATTGTTGCCATCCATCAAATTTTTGGCATTAATGCCATTAGATGAAGTCACTTTTGCGCCTTTTGCGAGATTTGTCTTAAAAGTTTCATCCAACAAAGCACGCCAAGCTAAGAGGTTTTTGACATCATTTTCCTGTATCAAACCCCGTTTATCGGGCGGAATATTGAGCAATAACAAACTGTTGCGCCCAACGGAACTGCAATAAATATCGAACAATTTTTCAGGCGTTTTCACCCGTTCATCTTCTTCAGGATGATAGAACCAACCTGGACGAATGGAGACATCGGTTTCAGAAGGATACCAAACCAGACCTTTTGCGTCCATAATTTTAGGACGACTTGCCAAATCTGAATTGGTCATATCACCCATGGGCGCAAACGTGATGTCCGTTTGAGAACCTTTTTCGATGCTGCCTTGCAATTGGGCATCAATCGGCATCACACTCCACTCCGTCTCTCTGCCATAACCCGACTCTGTGCCGACCCAACGAACATC
>JAYSQG010000338.1:0-12075 GCA_043721685.1 Saprospiraceae bacterium
GTGTGAGGAATTTCGATAATGATAAATTTTTTTTTCTACTATATCAATAAAACAAACAAAAATCTAGATGTTGTGCATTACTTTTGATGCACTCAACCAAAACTATTGAACAATATGGCAAACAGCGATTTACAAACCTACCTTTTCGAAGAGATACTAACGCATCATTTTGAGAACCGTTCCGACATGATGGAAGCTTTGATGCGGCTTTTTGATGTTAGAAAAGATGCAATCTATCGTCGCTTACGCTGCGAAACCATGCTCACGCTAGATGAAATGACGCTTTTAGCACAGACCTATAATATTTCATTGGATAGCTATATTTTCGGTAAAACAGATGCTTTGTTTTTCACATTCAACCCTTTTATCAAAAGGGTGAAAGGCATTGAGGATTTTTTGGAAGGCATACATCAAGACGTGGCTTTGCTCAATCGTTTGCCCGATGTACACATATATAATGCGTGGGCAGAAATTCCTTTCTTTTTTTACATGTTTTTTCCAAAGTTGTTCAGTTTCAAAATGTACGTTTATGGTCGTACAATTTGGCAAATTGATTATTTGCAAAATCGTCCTTTCGATTTTGATATTCTGGCAACGCCTGTTGTTCAAAAAGCAAAGGAAATATTGGCATTGTATCGCAACATACCGACAACCGAACTGTGGTCGCTCAATATTATGGACAACACACTTAACCAAATTGAGTATCATGCCAACGGTAGTGGATTCAAAAACGCCAAAGATGCCCTCGTTTTATGTCAAGACATGACAGAATTGGCGAATCACATGGAAGCAATGGCCGTTCATGCCAAAAAGTTTGCGCTCGGTGTTAAACCCGAAGGCAGTAGTGGCGGTGGGTTTACGATGTACCACAATGAAATGATTTATACCAATAATACGATTTTTGTCACTTCCTCGGCAGGTCGCGCCATTTACACCACTTATGGCAACCCTAATTTTCTGAAAACAACAGACGAAAGGATGTGCGATTATACCGCCGAATGGTTCGACAGCGTGGTTTCTAAATCATTGGATATGCAAAATGAGCGCGGGCGGCAGTATTTTTTTGACCGCCTTCGGAAACGGATAGACTTTGTGCGGATACGGATAGAAAAGAGTTTGATTGAAGAAGAAGATAGATGAGTAAGTAATGATGAATAAGAAAGAGCCAGTCTCAAAAGGCAAATCGAAATTTTCAACGCAAAATATTCTATGGTTTTGGGCACCATGTTAGGGAAACTTTTAAAGTTTCCCTAACATAAACGCCTTCAAAAAGAATAATATTCGGCACAAAAAAAAAATTAAAAACCTTTTGAGACAGCCACTTCATCATTACTTATTTAGCTTTTGCTATTTCCGAAGCCAATTTGTCATAATTTGCCTTGCTTATAGGGACAAGCGGTAAGCGCAAATAATTGTCACATAAACCTAAAATATTCATTGCTGCTTTGATACCAATAGGATTGCCCTCGCAATAAAGCAATGGATGAATGTCGTGTAACTGATTATTGAGGACACGCGCTTGTGCATAATCGTTGTTCAAAGCCGCACGCACCATATTTGAGAACTCTTTTGGATGCGAATTGGCAATAACAGAAATCACGCCTTCGCCACCACAAGCTATCATGCCCAATGTAATTTGGTCGTCGCCTGACAAAACGAGGAAATCTTCTGATGCCCTATGCTTGATGATGTATTGCGCTTGAACGAGATTGCCCGACGCTTCTTTGATACCTACAAATTTGTCGCTGGCATGGGACAGACGAACAATCGTTTCTGGCGCAACATTCGATGAAGTGCGACTCGGCACATTGTACAAAATAACGGGTACAGGTGAAGCCTTTGCAACTGCCATATAGTGCTGATAAATACCCTCTTGTGGTGGCTTATTGTAGGCTGGAGAACTCGCCAAAATCGCATCAGCACGCCGTAAATCAACACTTTTCAAGCGTTCCAATAGGTGTGAAGTCGAGTTTGCACCAAACCAACCTGCGACAACAGGCACGCGTCCTTTCGATTTATCCACAATAAAATCAAAAACTTGTTGACACTCACGGCTTGTCAGCGTAATCGCTTCACCCGTTGTTCCGAGCGACACAATGTACTCTACACCGCCCGTTATGACGTGCTCTATACATCGTTCAAGACTCTCCCAATCAATAGTCATGTCGGCTGAAAAGGGTGTAATGAGCGCGACACCTGTTCCTCTAAACTGCTGATAACGCATTGTTTTTAGTTATTTTCGCGGCATGAAAAGCCGCTTGTTCTATAAAATGGTTTAAATTTTCAAATTTTCCGCCTACAATTAGATCGTAATGTATCCAATCATGGATAGCTGGTCCGATTTTAAAACGGGCTTTCGCCAAAGCTGCAAGCCATTCGAGTGGCAAACATCCATTGATGCTGCAATGATACAATAAATCAAATTTTTCTTCCAAAAACCGTTGGACTTCATTGCCCGAAGGTATGCCTTTCCATGACACATCTTTTTTATTAAAAAATCGAAAAGTCCAACCATTGGGCTGTGTTTTTTCATTAAAAAAACCTAAAATAGTGACCTTTTTACCTTCTTTTTGCAATTTTTCGCTAAAACGCTCAATCTCTTTACGGTTTTCTAAAGTCGTTGCATCAAAAAGCAAAGCAACCGTTTTAGCTTCATTAGGCGTTACTTTCGGCTCGTTATTAACTCCATTTAACGCATTGAAACGCATTATCAAAGCACGATAGAAAAGCCGCCGCTTCACTTGTTTTATTAATTTTCTCATATTTGGTCTGTTTAATAGTTGTTTGTAATTTGATTATGTTTACCAAGCCTAAAAAAAACACCCCCTCAGTATTCGTTCACTTTGAATACGAAAAAACCAGAATTTCTACGAAAAAGGAACGCATTCAGTCGCGCAAGCACGACTCAACCAAACGTTCCCTATCATTTTCGTTTTATCATTTCCGCTTTTTCTACTATTCAGAGTCCAGAGATACTGAGGGGGTGAAAAATGTGAATTATTTTTAAAATTTTGACAAAAGTAAAACGGCTTTTTGGCTACCCAAATTTTTTGAGTAAAAAATCATCCTAACTTTTGACTATTTTTGAGAAATCTCAGCCTATTTACTTTACATCTGCTTTTTCTTTCTTAGTTGTAACCAAAGTTTCCGTTGGCAAAACGTCATACTCTCCCATTCGGCTGTATTTTTCAATGCGTTGCTCGATCAGGTCTTCCGTTTTTAAAGGACTAATCTCTGCCAAAGCTTTTTTTATCCACTTTTTCAAAGTCATCGTCATTTCTTCGGGTGCGGTATGTGCGCCACCAAGTGGTTCAGGTATGATGCCATCAATTAAGCCCATATCGTACATATTGTCAGCTGTCAATTTGAGGGCTTCCGCCGCCCGTTCTTTATAATCCCATGAATGCCAAAGGATTGAGGAACAACTTTCAGGCGAAATAACCGAATACCATGTATTTTCCATCATATAAACGCGGTCGCCCAAACCAATGCCAATCGCACCGCCTGAAGCGCCTTCGCCTATGACAACACACACAATCGGCACTTTTAATTGCGCCATTTCGATCAAATTCCGAGCAATCGCTTCGCCTTGTCCCCGTTCTTCCGCTTCCAAGCCACAGTCCGCACCAGGCGTATCAATCAAACAAATGACAGGAAAACCAAACCGTTCCGCCATTTTCATCAAGCGTAATGCCTTCCGATAGCCTTCGGGTTTTGCCATACCAAAATTGCGATATTGGCGCAATTTAATATTTATACCCTTTTGATGTCCAATGATTACCACCGTTTGTCCATCCATCTCGCCTATGCCACCGACAATCGCTTTGTCGTCTGCGAAATTCCTGTCGCCGTGCATTTCAATGAATTTTTCACACATTTGTTGCACATAAAACAAAGTATAAGGGCGTTCAGGATGCCGCGACAATTGAACCCTATCCCAACCCGTCAAGTTGGCATAAATCTCTTTAATCGTATCTTTTATCTTTTGCTCCAACTCTACAATCATCGGCTGCACGTCAATGCCCCCTTGTTCGCCTATTTGGCGTACTTTTTCAAGCTGTTCGTAGAGTGTTTCGAGCGGTTTCTCGAAGTCAAGAAAAACCATTGGCTGTTTATTTTTTTTGCTTTTTTATAAAAAGTCTCATCAAACACTTTATTCGAGGAAATTTTGATGTTCACCGAACAAAAATGATAAGAAGCCGCAAAGTTACAAAACCCCCTCAGTATTTTTTTTGATTATCGTATTTTGATTTCCGAATTTTGATTGCAAGAATTTTTTTTTGATTTTATTCCAAAAAAGTTTGCAGTTGTAAAAACACCTATTACCTTTGCATCGCTTTCAGCAGGAAGGCACAAAAAAATTGAAATAAGCGGTTTTCCAAGATAATATATTGTCCGATTTTAATCGGGCAGGTATGATGTCGTTTAATCTGGTCTGGTAGTTCAGTTGGTTAGAATACATGCCTGTCACGCATGGGGTCGCGGGTTCGAGCCCCGTCCGGACCGCTTTTCAAATTCAAGGCTCATCGAAAGATGAGCCTTTTTTGTTTGTAAAATGCTATATAACAAATATTTTTCAAAAATGTCGGCATTGGTTGGATTTTCATGCGGTTTCAGCCTCCTTCTCATCAGCCCTCAATTCCGCCATCATTTCGTCCCATGACGGGAGTTTAAGTTCACCACGTTCATATTGCTCAATCTGTTTGAGACCGTCAATGATATCGTATGCGACTTCCAAAGGCACACCTTCATCGTCATCCGTATCAACTTCTTTTTTGACTTTTACTTTTAACCTATTGAAAAAAGCCAACAAAAGGCTTTCGTCTGCTTCCGAATAGCTGATAGTCATACTTTTTGTCATTATTCTTAATTTTTTGTTTAAAAATTCACTACAAAAATAGCCTTTTAGTTATAATTGCCAAATGGTTTTATCAATCGAAAGCGATTTTTGTCAATCGTATAAGAGAAAACGTTGCCGTTTTTTCTTGTAAACAACGGCTCATAACTGTAAAATAGCTTTGTGAGAAAAGTATTTTTATCAAAAAACCAAACTTAGTTTGTTTATCAAACTAACAAGAACTAATTTTGCCTTGTCATCGTTATAATTTCACCCCCCTCAGTATAAAACCGCTTTTTTAATAAAAAATATCAAAACATCAGACCATGCCCGCTACTGCATATCAAACGGCTGAAAAAGCCATGACAAAAAAAGGTTGGCTCGACCTCGAAGTTGACCCAACACTGGACTTAGTTGCCGAAATCCAAAAACTGAAAAAAGAGAAAAATGCCGTCATTTTAGCGCATTATTATCAAGATTCTGAAATTCAAGACATCGCTGATTTTATTGGCGACAGCCTACAACTATCGCAAGAAGCCGCTAAAACAGATGCCGATATCATCGTTTTTGCAGGTGTTCACTTCATGGCAGAGACCGCTAAGATGTTGTCGCCGACAAAAAAAGTATTACTTCCAGACCTCAATGCGGGTTGTTCTCTGGCAGACAGTGCGCCTGCACCTTTGTTCAAAAAATTTAAGGAGCGTTATCCCGATCATGTCGTTGTGAGCTACGTCAATTGTACGGCGGAGTTGAAAACATTGACGGATATTTGCTGCACGTCGTCCAATGCGGTTCAAATCATCGAAAGTATTCCGAAGGAAAAATCCATCATTTTTGCTCCTGACAAGAACTTAGGTGCTTATTTGATCAAAAAAACAGGGCGCGACATGGTGCTTTGGAATGGTGCCTGCATGGTGCATGAAATTTTTTCGAATGAAAAAATAACCAAACTCATGCACCGCCACCCCAACGCTAAATTCATCGCGCACCCTGAATGTGAAGCACATATCCTTGAAAAAGCCGATTATATCGGTTCAACAAGCGGTTTACTCAAATATACTGAGGGCTCAGATGCCACAGAATTCATCGTTGCGACCGAGCCTGGCATTATTCATCAGATGCAATTGCGCTCGCCACACAAAACATTCATTCCTGCGCCACCTAATAATACGTGTGCTTGCAACGAATGTCCACACATGCGTTTGAACACGATGGAAAAACTCTATTTGTGTATGAAGTACGAATTGCCAGAAATAACATTGCCCGATTGGGTAATTGAAAAAGGGCGCGTCTGTATTGACCGCATGTTGAAGATTTCAGCGAAGCCGGGATTGTAAAATCAATCAGTTTGATTCTGAAAATCATTATCTTTGTCCATAACAATGATTTTATTAACTTTTAATAAGAAAAAAACAATGCGTATTCAGAAGTTAGAAATACATAATTTCCGAGGATTTGCCAATGCAACGATTGAATTTCCTAAGTCCAATGTCTCCGTTTTTATTGGAACAAATGGGCAAGGGAAGTCAACTGTTTTGGATCTAATTGCTATACATTTAAATTTATTTGTAAGCAGAATAGCTAAAACATCTTTTAATCCATCTAATTGGACTAAAAGCAACGATGTTAAGTTATTCGAAAATGATATTAGAATAGGGAGTAAAGAAACATTCAACAGTATTATAATTGAATTAAATTCAATTATATCGCCTCTAATGCTGCAAGAAACACAGATATTAACATGGTCAACATCACTCAATACAGATGAACCCAAAATGACTATTCGGGCATCAGAGAGGTTACAAGACCCCGAAGGCTTTACATTGTATCAAAATAGACGAAAAGAACTACGTGAGCAAGAGAAACAGCTATTTGATTTTGCAGACAAAGTTTATAGCCAAGTTAAAGAAAAAGAGGATGTTAATATTCCACTTTTAGTCTATTATCAATCTAATCGCACTGTTTTTGGAGACATTTCCTTACGCGAAAAACCTAATCGTTATTTTATTAAACAATTTGAAGCGTATGATAATGCTTTTGTAAAAAAGACAAATGATTTTGAAGATTTTGCGAGGTGGTTTAGAAAAGAAGAAGATATAGAAAATGAATTAAAAGTCCGTGAAGAAGATTTTAGGCTTAGAAATTTGTCACTTGAAGTGGTTAGAAACTCAATACACCAATTTTTTAGTCGTATTTCAGGCTCAAAATATACCAATTTAAGAGTAGCAAGAGAAGACTCTCAATATAAAGAAAGTCTGCGGCAACGTTCTGGGGAACCTTCTTCTGCATCCTTGGTTATTTCAAAAGATAGTGAAGATTTGAAAATAGAGCAACTTTCTGATGGTGAAAAAAACCTTTTATTATTGGTGAGTGATATAGCAAGGCGTTTAGCCATTGCAAATCCCAAAAGTGAAAACCCTTTGAATGGGAAAGGCATTGTTTTAATTGATGAACTTGAATTACATTTACATCCAACTTGGCAAAAAGAAGTTTTGAAAGGGCTATATACAACTTTTCCAAATCTACAATTTATTGTTACAACGCATTCACCTTTGGTATTGGCTAATTTGGATAATAATGTTCAAATATTTGGTATTCAGCGTTTAAAAAGTAATGAAATATTTGTAACACCGCATAATAATCAGCAGTTTAATCCTTATGGTTCGTTAACTTCAAGGATTTTACGATTGCTTATGAAAACAAATGATAGACCCAAAGATGTAGAGGAATTATTTAATAAATACGAACAAGCGATTGATGAAAACAATTTAGATGAGGCTGAATTCATAGAAACTCAACTAAAAACACTCATTGACCCAAATGACCCAGATATTTTACAAGGTTCAGCAACGATTGAAGCTAAAAAACTCCTTCAAGAAGTATGAGATATATTGAGAAAAAAGAAGAACCTGCCAATTTCTTAGAATGGAAAGTCAGTAATGATGCCATCATAAAGCTGCTTTGTGCAAAGTACAAAGATAAAAATGATACTGAAATCACTAAATCGGAGCAAGTTTGGAGTTTACTACGAAACAATTCAGAGGATAACGAATTCTCTAAATCTGATTTACGCAAGCACCTCATTGATGAACAAGGAGGGATTTGTGCTTATTGTGGTAGCATTATTTTAAATAATCATCATACAAGGCTCGAACATATTGATTCGAAATCAGATATAATTGAAGAGGCTTTTGACTATTTTAATATCGTTGCAGTTTGTTCGGGTGGACAATATAGAGTTCATACTGTATTGAAAGGGGAAACTTTAGGGGGAATTGCAGAACAGTATACTACCAATGTAGCTGTTATTCAACGATTAAATCCTCATTTAGATATAAATGATTTACAAGAAAATGACTCGATAGAGGTGAAATTGGGTACTGCAGAGCTGGAAATTAACGTTCAAGTTGTTTTTGACCATTGTGATGTTAAGAAAAAAGCTACACCTATTTCTATAAAACCGACTCAAGCAGATTGTCAGGGCAAATTCAAATTCGGATTTGATGGTATCGTCTATGGAGAAGAGGTCAAAGATGTTGTCAAAACATTAGGGTTGAATGATGACCCTTATATCGTTGACGACAGAAGAGTGATACGAGACAAAGTAAGGAATCTCGCGAATATTTTGATTAAAAATGACCTTCGCCGTTTTAGAATAGTTAAAAATCAGAAATTAGAACAACTTTATGCGAACCATGTGCAATATGAAAAAATGGCTTTTGTTCACGAATATGCTTGGAATACCTATCCATAATAATTGAAAAATGAAATCTCGCGTTTTCAACGTAAATATTATTACCCCGTATCTTTCCAAATCATGGTTTGCATGACAAAATCTTTGAATTAATGTAAGTCAAGAATATTACCCATCTCATAACAAGTGCGGCAGCGTGGTTCATAGCTATCTTTTTCACCAAGCATAACACGTTCATTATTAGCGATTTTACGATAAGAATGTGTCGCTAAATTGCCACAATGCAGACAGATAGCATGAACCTTTGTGATGTACTCGGCGACAGCTAAAAGATTGGGTACGGGTCCAAATGGTATCCCGCGATAGTCCATATCGAGACCTGCAACGATGACGCGAATGCCACGCATAGCGAGTTTTTCGCACACCTCTGTCAAAGCCATATCAAAAAATTGGGCTTCGTCAATGCCGATGACATTGATGTCTTCTCCTTCCGTCAGTTCCAATAATTTTGCAGCATTTTCGACAGGTCTTGCCAATATCGTTGTGGCATCGTGCGAAACGACATTTGTTTCGTCATAGCGGGTATCTATTTTGGGTTTAAAGACTTCAACACGTTGATTGGCAAATTTGGCGCGGCGCAAACGGCGAATCAACTCTTCGGTTTTACCTGAAAACATAGAGCCGCAGACGACTTCAATCCAGCCATTGCGCTGTCCTTTAAAATGTGGTTCGAGAAACATAAATATGATTGACTAATGGTTAATGATTATTGATTATTCAAGTAAAAACAAGAAGATTGAGATATTTTCAAAAAATTAGCTTGAAAAAGTAAAGTAAAGATTAAATTGGGACGTTTTTTAACAAAAGTACATTTTATGGAAAAATTTCAAATCTAAAATCTTGAAATTCCCAAAATTAACTAAAGAGACTTTCACTATGTCTAACAGGTATAATTCATCCTTTATAATTCAATATTCATTATGAATCTTTCGCAAGCTAAAACCCAACTTGAAAAAATCATTGCGCTTTACAAGAGTATGAGTGCCGACGAAAAAAATATTTCTGCCATTGAACGCGATTTGATGCTCGGTTATATTCGCTCTCTCTACGAAAACTTTCTCGATGCGACCCCCTCAGTATCTCCAAGCAATGATACGCGTTCAACAGCAGCTTATAAACCTCCGCCACCACCTGCACCTGAACCCAAACAGGTTGTTATAGAAACGCCGCCGCCGCCTGTTGTCGAGCGTCCCAAAGTCGAGCCGCCGCCACCGCCACGTCCAGTTGAACAACCTAAGCCAGTAGTGCCCGCACCAGAACCTGTGCAATATCAAACGCCACCGACAGCCATTGCACCACCCCCACGCGCTGAATCGAATACACATTCAGCAGAAATAGAGGAGCTTTTTGAAGAGCCTTCAAACAAAGAATTGTCCGACCGTTTGTCTAATACAGCTATCAATGACCTCACAAAGGCTTTCGGTTTGAATGACCGATTATTGATGCAAAATGAGCTTTTTGCTAATAACAAAGCTGTTTTTGATGAAATTCTCAAAGATTTGAACAATGCCAGCAGTTTCGATTCTGCCAAGGGCTACCTCACTGACTTCGCCAAACGTTATAATTGGATAGGAAATCCAGAACGTCAAAAACACGCTAAGTGGTTTATCAAAATGGTAAGAAGACGGTTTAAAATATAAGTAAGTACGAAAAAAATATAACCAACTTTATTCAATTCACAGAAAATAAATTGAGAACACATTATGTCGAAATATAAAAGTGATTCTGTTGACTGGAAAAGTGTCTTTAATGTTAAAAACCAACTCCATCTCATCTTAGGAACAGGCTTGGCAGTCTTGGCGATGAAGGGTTTTATGATTCCCAACAAGTTCATGGATGGGGGCATCACAGGCATTTCCATTTTGATCCACGAGATTTTCCACATCAATATCAGCTTTTTGGTCATTATTTTAAATGCTTCCTTTGTCTATCTCGGCTACAAACGCATTGGTAAAACGTTTGCTGTTCAAACCACCATTGCCGTCATTTTCCTTTCTTTGGGTTTGCTTTTCATTGATATCCAACCCGTTACCCATGACAATTTATTGATTGCCGTGTTTGGTGGACTTTTAATTGGCACAGGTGTCGGCTTAGTCATTCGTGGCGGTGGCGTTATTGATGGTGCTGAAGTGATTGCTGTGTTTACGAAACGGCGTTCAGGCTTTTCGAACAGCGAAATCATTATGTTTTTCAATACCATTATCTTTTCAATTGCCGCTATAAAATTTGGTATCGAAATATCCATGTATTCTATCATCACATACTTTGCTGCGACACGTGCGACTAATTATGTTGTGGATGGTATCGAAGAATTCACCGCTCTCAACATCATTTCGACAGAACAAGAAGAAATCAAAAACTATTTGGTCAATGAATTGGGCAAAGGCATCACCGTTTTTAAAGGTGAAAGAGGTTATTTGCCCAATAGTTTTGACATCAGAACGGATTGTCAAATCATTTTCACCATCGTCACCCGCCTTGAAATTAAGCAAATTGAAGATGCTGTGATGACTATTGACCCTAAAGCCTTTATGTATGTACAGAGCATCAAAGAAGCAACGGGGGGGATTTTGAAAACGAAGGCACACTCGCATTGATGGCTGATGGGCAAAAATAGGGCGGATAAAATAAGGCGGATATTTGGTTTTGTGTGTTTAGTGTATAGAACGTATTGATAATCAATGTCTATCTACACACTAAACACAAAAAAACCAATGCTACCGAAGCAAAAAATATAAGTGCCGAAGCAAAAAATATAAGTGCCGAAGTAAAAAATATAAGTGCCGAAGCCAATAAGAGTTAGTAGGGTAGCAAAAAATATTGGCAGGGTAGCAAAAAATATTAACAGGGTAGCAAAAAATAGAAAGACCAAAGTGTAAAATATGACCACAAAACAACCTAACCAAAGACAGAAAGCCGCTTTTTATCAAAAAGAACAGACCGTCATCAAATATATTGCTTGTTTATACTGAGGGGGGTTCAGAGTTTATCATTACTTTACCTTTTAAAACCAACAAACAATGAAACAGTTAGTCCTTTTTCTACTCTTTTTTTCTAACTATACTTTTGCTCAAAACAGCGAAATATTCCAAATTGACAGCCTTCCTACTGAGGGGGTGCTTTTGAATAAAGGTTGGAAATATCAAACAGGCGATAACCTTGATTGGGCGAAGCCTGATTTTGATGATTCTACATGGAAACCCATTGACCCAACAAAGGACATTGCGGCGTTGCCCGAAATATTCAATGCCCAAATAAAATGGTTAAGATTGGATTTTGAGGTAAAAAACAAACTGCCCAATCCGCTTGGCATCGCTATCAATCAAGCGGGCGCATCTGAAATTTACTTAAATGGACAGTTAATTCATCAATTTGGTCATTTTGATACGGATTCTACAAAAGTTAAAGCTTATGACCCGCTTGAATATCCGATTTACTTTCCTGCCGATTCTGTTGGACGATACCATCTGGCTGTTAGGTATGC
>JAYSQG010000339.1:0-3355 GCA_043721685.1 Saprospiraceae bacterium
CAGATGCACCCGCTTGATTGATAGCGATGCCAAGCGGATTGGGCAGTTTGTTTTTGACCTCAAAATCCAATCTTAACCATTTTATTTGGGCATTGAATATTTCAGGCAACGCCGCAATGTCCTTTGTGGGGTCAATCGGTGTCCATGCCGAATCATCAAAGTCAGGTTTCGCCCAATCGGGATTATCGCCTTCATGCCATTTCCAGTTTTTATTCAGCAGCACCCCCTCAGTAGGCAGGCTGTCAATATGGAAAATTTCACTCTTTTGAGCGAATGAAGGGAAAGAGAAAATCAGTAAAATCAGGGTTAAGAGTCTCATGGTTACGGATTTTTATTATTTTTAAAGATGCTTTTCAATAAAATTACTCCATGGTTTTACAGATATACCATTGCTTCTTATTTGGGTTTGATTGCCACCATAAACCAACAGGTTTTCTACGTTTTGCGTACTTACTGTTGAGAAATAGTTAAGTCCTTTAAAAAAATCAGCGTTGATAGTTTCTCCTGCTTTTAGTTCAATGGCTGTCAATTGTCCAGCGTTTTCAGTAATAATATCCACTTCGTTGCCTGTTTTATCTCTCCAATAAAAAAGATTATCGCTTTCGCCTGCATTAAATCTATTTTTGAGCAACTCAGTGACAATTAGATTTTCAAATAATGCACCTTTGGCAGTATGCATGGCAATTTGCTCAGCACTTTTAATGCCTAACAACGAACACGCTACACCTGTATCATAAAAATAGAGTTTAGGTGCTTTTGTTATTCGTTTATTAAAATTATTGTAATATGGTTTTAGTAGATAAATAATATAGCTACTTTGCAAAACACCCAACCAAGCCGCTACCGTTTTTTGATCAATATCACAATCATTTGCCAATGATGCCATATTGAGTATTTGCCCTGTACGACCCGCGCACATCCTCAATAGCTTGGTAAATAACAACAGGTTATTGATGTTTTTCAGTTGCCTAACATCTCTTTCGATATAGGTGCTAATATAGTTTGGATACCAATCGGTAGGGTTTATGGCATCAGCAATGACTTCGGGATAGCCCCCTGACAATATATGCTCTGCGTAATTATTGTTGAGATAGGGGCTTGTTTTAAGTTCTTCTAAAGACAAAGGCAAAAGTTGCAAATAGGCAATCCGCCCCGAAAGGCTTTGACTAATATTTTCTTGCAACAAAAAATTATTTGAACCTGAAAGGATATATAAGCCTTTCTTTTTTGTTTCGTCCAATATCTGTTGCAGATAAGAAAACAAGTGCGGTGCTTTCTGAATTTCATCAAGAATAGCTCCATTTTCTGTATTGTATTGCGATAAAAAACCTCTTGGGTCGCTGGTGGCATACTCTAAAATATCTGGATTTTCTAAAGAAATGTAAGTTTTTTCTGGAAAAACCGTCTTACAAAGCGTTGTTTTGCCACTTTGTCTTGGTCCCACAACGGCTACACTGCGAAATGTTTTTGATAAACTTATCAGTTTTTCTATTGCCATTCTTTTTATCATATCAAAATATATTTTTAGACAAATATAGAATTAAATTCCGTATTTGTCCAAATTAAATGTTTTCATTTTTACTTTTAAGCCTGCATTACTGAAGGTGAAGCAATAATAAACTCCGAACCGACCCCCTCAGTATTTCAATAAAAAAAAAGCAAAAACGGCATTATTCTAACAAAAACGCATCAAAATTATCTTTAGTAATAACATGATAATCGATGGGTTTATAGGCTTCTGAAAATTGTGCGGGGATTTTTACAGGGTTTTGTTTTCTCCATTTAAACTCAAATGCTTCAAATTGACCGTCAATCTCTTCGATATAATCAATTTCTTGTTGGGCTTGCGTTCTCCAAAAATAGGTAGTCACCCACCGTTTTCTATAATGATTGGCTTTTAGTCTTTCCGAAATCATAAAGTTTTCCCAGAGTGCGCCGACATCTTGCCGTAAATCTAAGGGTGCGAAATTATTGATGAGCGCATTGCGAATGCCGTTATCGTAAAAATATATTTTCCGACTCGTTGAAATTTCATTTCTCAAATTTCTACTCAAGGGTTGTAAGCGGAAAATCACAAATGATTTTTCCAATAAATTTAAATAAGTCGCAACGGTTACTTTATCAGCACCCACCAATTGACCTAATTCATTCAGCGACACTTCATTGCCTATTTGAAACGCCAATGCTTTGAGGAGTTTTGTCAGTACTTCCGGCTTCCTGATAATGCCAAGACTTAAAATGTCTTTATACAAATAACTTTGAGATAAAACACTCAAACGCTCGCGCTCTTCGCCTATATGGATGACCACTTCCGGGTACATACCGTAAATGAGCCTGTTTTCTAATTGCAACAAAGCCGTGGTATAACCCACCCAATCGTTCAATTCTTTCCAACTGATTGGGAACATATAATATTCCCATTTCCTACCAGTCAACGGTTCGTTTGTCATATCAGCTAATTCTAAAGAAGATGAACCGGTGACGAGCAGTTGAACCGTCGGCAAATTATCAATGATCAATTTAAGCGTTAAACCGATATTTGGAATGCGTTGCGCTTCGTCAATAATGACTAAATTGGCTTTGCCAATAATCGTTTTTAATCGCTCCAAGTTCGGACTCGATAAAAGTGTTTGAACTTCTATATTATCGGCATCTAAAAACAGCCCTTCATTTGGAATATCAGGCAAAAAAGATTTGACCAAAGTTGTTTTACCTGTTTGACGCGCGCCCAAAATAATAATGGCTTTTCCACGTCCGATTTTTTCTTTAACAAGATTTGAAAGCTCTCTTAAAATCATGATTTTATTTTTCAATGGGGCAATTTAACTAAATTTGGTGAATACGTTCACCAAATATATGTTTATTTAGTGAATAGACTTTCGATTTTTAAAAATAGACAGCACTCAATTAATTTGGTAATTTAATCACAAACTCCGCCCCAACCCCCTCAGTACTCACCACTTCCAAAGTGCCGCCATGCCCTTTCGTCACAATATCATACGCCAATGAAAGCCCTAAGCCTGTCCCTTGCCCTGTCGGTTTGGTGGTGAAAAAGGGTTGAAAAACTTTGGCTCTTACGGCTTCTGACATGCCAATACCATTGTCTTTGACATGTATTTCAATCGTGTTCCCCACTTGTTTTGTACTCACGAATACTGAGGGGGTATAACCTTCGGAAGGTTTGAAACCTTCCGAAAGTTGAGCGCGTTGGTTCACGGCATAAAACGCGTTATTAATCAAATTCAATAAAACCCTTCCAATATCTTGTGGAATCACTTCAATCTTAGGCAAGTTTTCATGCACAATCAATTCATAATCAGCATTAAAAGTATTGTCTTTCGCTCTTAAACCATGA
>JAYSQG010000340.1:0-5490 GCA_043721685.1 Saprospiraceae bacterium
CGGGCAAAGTAGCGAGCCGTCTCCCAACCCTGAAAGGGTTGAATGTCAATGGTTTGGGCTTAAATATTCAACCCTTTCAGGGTTGGGAAGCCGTTTTTACCCCTACCGTAGATTACCTCTACGGTTATTCATATTCAATCCTTTCAGGATTATCAGACGATTTTAAAATGCGCTTTTATTAATTTCACGTTACAAAGAGTAGTGTTTCTTTGAATTATAGTAATTTACCTAAATTCTTTACACACTCTTTACACTCCACTCAGTAAAAAGCGAATTCCACTCAGTAAAAAGCGAATTCCACTCAGTAAAAAGGCAGTTCCACCCCCTAAAAAGGCTGTTCCACTCCCTAAAAAGGCTGTTCCATTCAGCAAAAAGCCAGTTCCACTCCCTAAAAAGCCAGTTCCATTCAGCAAAAAGGCACTTGTGCTGCGTGGACACGCGCTTACGCTGCGTAAAAAACTGCGTTTTAGGAGAAAAATGGAAGGTTTGTCGGCTACACCGCTATTGGGGTCTGTTTTATTCACCATTCAATCACCAACGATTAAGCTACTGAGCATTAAAGCCCATCAATACCCGTAACAGTGGTGTATTTAAACGACAGTTTTTTATCTGGATGAATGATTTTGAAAGCCGATTGAACGGCTAATGTTGCTTCGTGGAAGCCACACAATATCAATTTCAATTTACCGGGATACGTATTAATATCACCTACGGCAAAAATACCTTTTTCGCTTGTCGCATAATCGAAGGTATTGACCTCAATGGCATTTTTATCAATCGCTAAACCCCAATCGCCAATTGGACCGAGTTTTGGTGATAGCCCAAAAAGCGGTACAAAGTGGTCCGTTTTTTTATGAATCAACCCCTCAGTATCGTGCTTGATAACGACTTCATCGAGTACGCCGTTGCCGTTTAGACCGATGACTTCGGATTGTGTCACGACTTTTATTTTACCCGCATCACGCAAGTGCATGACTTTTTCGACGCTGTCCAACGCGCCTCTAAATTCGCTACGTCTGTGAATCAAAGTTAATTCATCAGTTAGGTCAGAAAGGAAAATTGACCAATCTAAGGCAGAATCACCGCCGCCAGCAATGACAACTTTTTTACCACGATACAATTCAGGGTCACGCACAATGTATTCAACGCCTTTATCTTCAAATTGAGCAATATTGGTAATCGGCGGTTTGCGCGGTTCAAACGAACCTAAGCCACCTGCAATAAAAATGACAGGTGCGGTGATTTGTGTACCACGTGAAGTTGTGAGTTTAAAATGACCGTTTTCTAATTTTTCGAAACTTTCTGCGCGTTCTCCTAAGGTAAAAGAAGGTTTGAATGGCTCGATTTGTTTCATCAAATTTTTGACCAATTCTCCCGCCAATACTGAGGGGTATCCTGGAATATCGTAAATGGGTTTTTTGGGGTAAATTTCTGACAATTGACCACCGACTTGTGGCAAGGCATCAACCAAATGGCAACGCAGTTTTAGCAAACCCGCTTCAAAAACGGCGAATAAGCCAACGGGTCCTGCGCCTATGATGAGAATATCTGTTGAAATCATGTAGGTAATGATGAATTATAAATGATGAATGATGAATTTTACAAGTCATTCATTATCAATTATTTATAAAATTTTAAAATAGTGTTTATTTGAAAGTATCCTTTTCAAAACAAATACTAATTTTTGAAGAGGCAAAGTTAGGTCAAAAAATGAAGAAATTTGTTGATAAAAATTAATGAATGATGGTACTTAAATCATTGAAACGATATATCAAAAATCAAAAAGGGAAACAGCTTTCGCCATTTCCCTCTTTTTTGTTAAACCAGATATGGTCTTACTTTACTTTTTCAACAAGAGTTTTGAACGCTTCAGGGCTGTTAAGGGCCAAATCCGCTAAAACTTTGCGATTCAGTTCGATACCGGCTTTGCTGACTTTGTGCATAAAAACAGAGTAACTCAAACCCAATTGGCGAGTCGCTGCGTTGATACGCGCAATCCACAATCTGCGGTAAGCACGTTTTTTCAATTTACGACCGACATAAGCATAACCATTAGCTTTGTCAACCGCGTTTTTCGCAACTGTGAAAACCTTCGAGCGTGCGCCGAAGTAACCACGAGCTGCCTTCAATACTTTCTTGCGTCTCTGACGAGCCGCAACCGAGTTCACTGAACGAGGCATATTTTAAGATTTTTAGTACAAAACAGAGGTTTTTACTTGTAAAAACACTTTTGTTCTGTTTTCTCGTTAAAAAAAAGATTTTACATCTGACAAAATAAGAAGATAATAACGGTTTTGTAATACAAATTCATCATTTATCATTCATCTTTCATCATTGAATTAGTGGTTGCTACCTAAACCCAACAGCGTTTTGATTCGCGGTGTGTCAACAACACTAACAAGTGTCGTACCTTCTGTACGGCTCCTCGCTTTCGCGGATTTCTTACGCATCAAGTGACGGTGGTATGCGCCTGCGCGCTTGATTTTACCTGATCCAGTCACCTTAAAACGCTTCTTCGCGCTCGAATTTGATTTAATTTTTGGCATGATTCAATTGCTTTTAAAAATTGAGGTGCAAAAGTAATATTATTGAGTGAATGACAAAAGGCAAAGGCGATTTTTTTTCAAAAATACCTTTGCCTTCTGTTTTTTGGCATTGTTCGTGGCTCGTTTGAACCAATTTCCAATAACCAATTCCTCAAAAACTATTTAGCTTTTTTCTTAGGTGCGATAAAGACAAACATACGCTTGCCTTCCATTTTCGGTAAGCCTTCGGGCGTGCCGTAATCGTCTAAGGCTTGAATAAAACGGAGGAGCAATAATTCGCCACGAGCCGTGAACGTGATGCCACGTCCTTTAAACTGTACATAAGCACGGACTTTTGAGCCTTCTTTCAAAAATTCCGTAGCATGACGGACTTTGAAGTCAATATCGTGATCGCCCGTTTCAGGCGTGAAACGTATCTCTTTGATGACCGTTTTGGTCGTATTTGCTTTAATTTCCTTTTCGCGCTTCTTTTTTTGATACAAAAACTTGCTGTAATCAACGATGCGGCAAACAGGCGGAGCAGCATTTGGGGTGATTTCGACGAGGTCGAGACCCGCTTTTTCTGCCCAATCGAGGACATTTTGCGTTTTATAAACGCCTACTTCAATTTTTTCGTCTAGAAATTCACTCAAAGCTTCGAGTGAGTCGCCAACGAGACGGATTTCAGGTACGCGGATGAGTTTGTTAATGCGATGTTCTGCTTCTGGTTCTTTACGCGGAACGTAGGGTCTGTATGACTTAGCCAATAGATTCTTTTTTTGTTAAGAAATAATAATTATTTAGAAAAATTGATTTTCTACTATTTACAAAAACGCTGTTTTATAAATATTTTGCGAAGTTAAGACAAATTTCAGACCTACTATACTTGCTTCTTCGATTTTTTTTTTTAAATATTATTAAATGGTTGTATTGTTGAATTGTTAGATGGCTGTATTGTTGTATAGTTAAATGGTTATTGCGACTTAAAAATAAAGCCCTACAACAATTCAACAATACATCTATCCAACAATTCAACAATACTATTCATTTAGAAGTCTGCCGATAAACCCAAAATCCAATGCCTTCCCGCTTGTGGGAAATAGCCTGTTAAATTGTAAATCTTATTACCTTCTGAACGTGCGTAAGGGTCGTCAGGACGTGGGTCATAGCTCGGTGAGCTAAAACGGTAAGTCCAGGCGTTGTTTGCATATTTTTTGTCGAAGATGTTGTTAACCAACAGTTTAAGTGTTAGGTTTTTAACTTTATTGAAACTCGTTCTATAATTCAATTGACAATTTGTATAGCTGAAAGCGGGCAAAGCGGTGTTTGCATTTGAACTATTGTCAATAAACTGCTGACTGACGTATTTTACTGAGGGGGTCAAACTTAACTCATTTTTTCCTTTTTTCAACAGCGTGAAAACAAAAGAAGAGTTGGCAATAACATTGGGTGAAAAAGCCAAATCTGTTTTGCCGTGTTTCACTTCTTTTTGTCCGCCTGTGTCCCAATCATCAATAAATTCAGTAAAATCTTTTATTTTATTTTCTGAAAAACTGGCATTTCCATTGAACGTTAACCAATTTGTCAGAGCCCAAACGCCTTCTAATTCGATACCCCGACGATAACTTTTAGGCACATTGACACGGATTTGTTCGCCTACATCATTGATATTGCCCGTTACAACAAGCTGATTGTCGTATTGCATTAAAAATAAATTGCCACTGATGCTTGCTTTTTGCCAACGATGTTGCAAACCCATTTCAACGTCAATCATAGATTCTGCTTTTGGCATATACGTTTTTTCAGGGTCAATCAAGTCATTTCTGTTTGGCTCACGATGCGCGTTGGCAATACTTGCATAGAAACGTGTACCTGTTTTGTTTTCAACGACAAATCCTAATTTTGGATTGAAAAAGTCCCATTTTAGGTCACGCCCAATATTGCGTAATTTTTTATCAATCCCCTCCGTAGTATAGGCAACGCGACGATATTGCAAGTCGAGGAAAAGCGAAAAAATGTCATTGACCGCATAATTGACTTTTTCATAAATATTAAAATCTGTTTTACGAGAAAGGCTGCGGTAAAATTCAGTAGGCGTTTTTGCAAAATTAGCATCTTTTGCAGCCCAAATGATTTGGCCAAAATGATGACCATCGTAACGATTTATACCACCGCCTGTTATAGATTCCCACCCATTTTTTTCAAAAGTTGCTGACCAAATACCGCCATAAAAATCATTGTCAAGCCATAAACGACGTACCAAATCCGTCGTGTCCTTACGTCCTGGAATATATTTTTTCAGTCTTTGTGCCGCTTTGTATTCTTCATAAAAACCCTTTCCTTTTGTGTAGTGCAAGGATGCATTGACTTTCCAAAACCTTGAAAATGAATGATTTAGCATCAATTGAACATGCGTTTGACCATAATCATCTACTTGATTTTCATAAGGTGACGATGCACGGTCTGTGCCTGCTGGATTGTAAGTCCGCAACTTCGCATCGTTCATGTATGATTCTGGAATGCCATACCATGATTGATAGGTACGCTCATTACCTGTCATAATTTTAAGGCGTAAAGACGTGTTTTTCATCAAATAATTGGCAGACAAATACGCTGAACCCAACTTTGATGACGCACGGTCAACATAACCATCACTCACGATACGTGACAAACGACCATCAACCGATAAACCGTTGCGCATCAAGCCCGAACCAAAGGAAATCGTGTTTTTCAAAGTGCCAAACGAACCGCCTGCATCTGAATAGCTGATGAATTTTTCACTATTCAATGGATTTGTCACGACATTAATCGTTGCACCAAAAGCACCTGCGCCATTTGTCGAAGTACCCACGCCGCGCTGAATTTGAATCATGGAAGTCGAAGCAGACAAGTCGGGGAGGTCAACCCAATAAACGCCTTGACTTTCAGAATCATTAAGTGGCACACCGTCAATCGTCACATTTGT
>JAYSQG010000341.1:0-18831 GCA_043721685.1 Saprospiraceae bacterium
CCGTCGTGGCGAATAATCCGCCTACAACAACAGCCGCCCAAACAAAAGATAAAATAACAGATGCCGATGCGGCATTGGAGACAGATTTGTCCAACAGCATAAGCTTCGGTAAACAAGGTTTCTCTATATCCCCCAACCCGACCCGCAACCAAGCGAATGTGAGGTATCAATTCCAAAACCCCACCGACGTAACCATAGAAGCTAAAACCGCTTCTGGACAAGTGATTTTCTCTCGTTTACTGAGGGGTGCCACCGTCGGCAATGTAGAGATACCGACGGTTGATTATCCGAATGGCACGTACTTCGTGACGCTGCAATATGGTAAGGAGGTGAAGACAAAGAAGTTAGTGGTGCGGCATTAAGAGATAAGCGAAAAGTGACAAGTAAAAAGCCGATGTTTCACAGGGAAACATCGGCTTTTTTAGGTTTTTTTGCGTTTTTCAATTAGCAACTTCTTCTGGATAATCATTTTCTAAAAGAGATTGGATTTCAATGGCTAATTCAGGTAGGTTTTTGTGGACGATAGCCCAAATGATTTCATCAGCAACAGCATCGAGTGGATAATGAGGTTTCTCAAATTGACAATCTTTCGAGCATCAGTTATGGCAATATTGGGTTCGGCTGCTAAGATGCGATTGGCTGCTTCACCGAAGATTTCAAGCTCACGTTCGACGGCACGTTTGAGCATCCAATTTTTTTCGTATTCGCTCAAATCACGGTTAATGCCCAAGTAAGAATCAATACGTTGAATGGATGTTTGCATATCAATCAACCATTTTCTAATGCGTTCACGCGGCTGCATAAATAGGTTGTTTTGACTTGTGAATAGAACGGATTAAAACGGGGTTGGTCAAACTTTTTTCAATGACTAAATCTACTTTACGTGCCACAATCTGCTGCAATGCTTCTTGAAAATTGAAATAATTGTCCGCAAAATCAAGCATCGGAACACCTGAAAAAGAGACCAATAAATCCACATCACTGCGTTCATTGAAGCTTTCGCCAACGACAGATCCAAAGGCATAAAGGTCTTTGACGTAGAATTTTGGACAGAGTTGTCGAATGGCATCCAGTTGTTGTGAATTGAGTTTCATAAATTGTGATTTTAAATTAAGTATTAGGCAAAGTAAGTTAGAAATGCTAAAAATAGCAATTTTTACGCAATATTTATCATAAAATATATCAAAACGTATGACCAACTTCCAACCCATCACCGCAGGGCGCACCATTCTTCTCACCGCCTTCGCGCTCATGGCTTTTGCCGCCAATTCGGTGTTCAACCGTTTGGCTTTGGGCAGTAATGCCATAGATGCGAGCAGCTATGTCGGTATTCGGTTGCTGTCGGGTGCAGCGGCTTTGTGGTTGTTGAACAGTTTGTCAAAACGCCATTTCGGGATTATCCAAAGACCATATCTCAATGATTTGACACCTCGTTTTCTCCCTGCTTTTTATCTTTTTGCTTATGGCATCGCCTTTTCCTTTGCTTATCGCAGTCTCAATTCGGGCATGGGTGCTTTCATTTTGTTTGGAACTGTGCAAACGACGATGCTGTCCATGGCAGTTTTGAAAGGAGAGCGTCCGCATATATCTGAATGGATGGGTTTGGTCGTGGCTTTAAGCGGTTTGGTTTATCTCGTTTTCCCAGGTTTGTCTGCTCCTGACCCTTTGGGTGCTGTTTTGATGGTCGTTGCGGGCATCGCTTGGGCATTTTATACCTTGCGTGGTCGGGGTGTAAAAGACCCATTGGAAACGACGGCATTGAATTTTATCTGCACCGTACCGATGGTTTTAGCCGTTCTTGTGTTTATGATGTCCAAAATGCACTTTTCTACTGAGGGGGTGGTTTATGCTTGTTTGTCGGGTGCGGTGACTTCGGGCGTGGGCTATGCGATTTGGTACACAGCGTTGCGCGGCTTGACGACGACACAAGCGGCTCTGTTACAATTACTTGTACCGATTCTGGCGGCATTAGGTGGCGTGGTTTTTCTTTCTGAAAATATCTCTATTCGGCTGGTTGGCGCGGGTGCTTTGATTATTATGGGTGTTGTGTTGGCTTTGCTTGGGAAGCGGGTTTTTTAGATATTATTTCTTCATTTAGGCATTTAAACCCAGACAACGAATATCTTTTTCCCCTTATGCACAAGCCAACCAGAATCCCATTTTTTTACTTCTGCGTGGTCAAAAACAAGAAGATAACCTTCTTCCAAGTCAAGGCGGTCTAAATAATCAGCCAATTGATTCAGACCTTCTTCGTGGGCGGCTTTTCCACACCAAATTTTGAGTTCTACAACGTATTTATGCTCATAAAAAGTAATTGTCACATCTAAACGCCGTTCTTCTGAAATTTGTGATTCTTTAAAATCATAACCCGAACCGTTGATTATGGGTTTTAGAAAAGACAGAAAAACCAAACGACCATGACGCTCCAAAAAATCGCGGTCATGCCGACTATATTGTTCCCGCATAAATGCTTGAAAACGCAAAAGAGCCTTTTCAAGATTTAATTGATTATTGGGCAGCATGTAAGGGTCTCTAAAACTATGCAATTCTAACCGCTTCCCAGGGCGAGTGGCTTCCCTTATCGCCCATTCTGAAATCATCATATTGGCAATACGTTCTCTGTATATCCGATTGTGAATCATCACTGTACCTTTCTCTGATTGCGCTAAAATGCCATGCAATACACCTAAGCTAACCGTATAATCATCGAAACTAAAAGGAAGCGTCTCTCCCATCATAAGCATAGAATAAACCACTTCATACAAAGCGGTATCATTTCTAAGGGTTTTAAATAGGTTATCAAAATTCGTATTATTGGGTTCTTGTAAAAGCATTTGAAAAGCCTTGAAAACATCGTCTTTCGTCCATTCTTGAACCGTTTTTGTTGGCAATATCTGTTCATCAATGATTTTACACATTTTACTGACCAAATACGGATAACCCGAAGTGTAAAAGAACAAATCATCTGCAATCAATTGGGTGTCCATTTTCACACCTTTTTCACCCATATAATCTTCTAACATCGGTTTTATTTCATTGGGGAAAAGGTTCATATTCACCAAAAAATCGGCTGCAATATTCCATGGCGAATTGTATTTATGTTCTTCATTTGGGCGCAATTTGAGTTTTAAAGTCTTCACATCATGCAGACCAGCCAGTACAATCGAATGAAATGTTTTCTCTTTTCGTTTATCCAAATATTTATTCCGCAACATCGCTAAAAAGCTCACAAACAATTGGTTATTACTACTTTTATCAACTTCATCAATAAATAAAACAACTTTTTGAGGCGTTTTATTCAACAAAACGGTAATCGTATGAGCTAATTTTTTCATCGTATCTGTCGCAGCCGCCTCTGCCAAAAAAGGTTCTACCAATTCAGGGGCATTGTATTTCGCACGTTCTGATAAGAGTTCAACAAACCCTACGCAAAACAATTTTTCATCTTCAAATATCGCATCGCCAATACCTTCAAAACTCATATCCAAGACGAGGTATCCGCCTTTGTCATTCAACATCTCCTCCAAATTGTGCAACATCGTGGTTTTTCCATATTGACGAGGGCGGTTGATGATGAAATATTTACCTTTTTCTATCAAATCAATAGCTTGTTTCATTTTTTTAGAAACATCAGCCATATAATGTTCATCTTTAAAACAAGTGCCTGTTACATTAAATTCTTTCGACATTTTTATTATTTTTTTGACAATAATGCAAAATTACATAGAAAAACCGAACTATAAAACAAATATGTTTTGACATATTTATACGCCCTCTTACGCTCGGATTAAACGAATTTCATAATTAAAAGCAGTAAATTGCGTTTTTCAAAAAAATATATCACTTTAAAAATGAGATACACAACGACGCTATTCATCTGCTTCTTGAACATACTATCACTAAGTGCACAGCAACAAAATCACCGTCCTAAAATCGGTCTGACATTAAGCGGCGGCGGTGCAAAAGGGCTTGCACATATAGGTATTCTGAAAGCCTTAGATTCTGCTGGATTGAAAATTGACTACATCACGGGTACGAGTATGGGGGCAGTTGTAGGGTCGCTTTACGCTGTCGGTTATTCGGGTAAGGAGATTGAAGAAATTGCCAGAAAAATTGACTGGGATTTAATGTTGAGCAATCAACTCTCTTTCCGCTCTTTGTCAATGGCAGAAAAAGAAGAATATGGCAAATATGCCATTGAACTGCCTCTTATTAATAACAAACTGAAATTGCCAAGCGGCTTTATTGAAGGGCAAGAGTTGTGGTATAAGCTCTCGGAACTTTACTATGGCGTTCTGTGTATTAAAGATTTTAACGATTTCCCCATTCCTTTTAAATGCATTGCAACCGACATCTCAAATGGTCAAGCGGTGGTGATAGACAAAGGTGATATTGCTTCGGCAGTGCGGGCGAGTATGGCTATCCCCTCAGTATTTACAACAGTTGATTATGATGGACGTAAGTTGGTGGATGGCGGCTTGATACGGAATTTCCCTGTGAGGGATGTCAAAGAAATGGGCGCAGATATGGTGATTGGCGTAAGCGTTTCATCGGGTTTAACACCAAAAGAAAAACTGAATTCTGCCTTTGATATTTTAATGCAATTGGCTTTTTTTAGAGAGGCAGAAGACTATAAAAATGAAATTCCGTTGTGTGATATTTTTGTCCCGTTACCTATTGAAGATTATTCTATGGGCAGTTTTGGTGATGCCGAAAAGTTGATAGAAATTGGCATAAATGAAGGAAAAAACTTGTACCCCGCCTTAAAACACCTTGCCGATTCGTTGAACAATATATATGGTGTGCAACCTGTTCAGTCAAATAAATTGTCAAAAAAGGACTCATTTTTTATCAATAGCTGTGAAATTCAGGGTCTTAAAAAAACGACAAAAGACTTTTTTCTGAATACCATGGATTTCCATGCCGAAAAGTTCTATGCAGAAAGAGGGCTTTCCAAAGGCATCCGTCGTGTTTATAGCACACGCTCATACAGCAGCATTAACTATTTTTTAGAGCCACTAAAAGGGGATTCTGCTAAAATCGTATTTGATGTCAAAGAAAACCCTTCAACTTATGCCAAACTCGGGCTTCATTACAATCCTTTTTCAGGTATCAGTTTTATAGCCAACTTGACGACTCGTGACTTTTTTATACCTTATTCTAAAAGCTTAGTGACTTTTAATCTCGGCGAAAACTTTCGTTTTAAAGGCGAGCATTTGCAATATTTTGGACATCGCAAAAACTTTGCAATTATCCCGAAATTTCAATTTGAGAACTTTAAGATAAATACATATACCCGTTTTGAGAAAAGTGGACAGTACCAACAGAATTATACATTGGGCGAGTTGAAAATACAACAGTCGGGTTTTCGAAGCGTAACAGCAGG
The DNA here is from genome assembly GCA_043721685.1 of Saprospiraceae bacterium. Classification (GTDB taxonomy): domain Bacteria; phylum Bacteroidota; class Bacteroidia; order Chitinophagales; family Saprospiraceae; genus JAAFJT01. The sequence goes on from JAYSQG010000341.1 coordinate 5,387, forward strand.
TTTTGGAACACGATACGAACTCGTCAATTTCAAACCCTTAATCCTTTCCAGTTTTGAGGCAAAAGGCAATAATAGCTTTCTGACCACTTTTGGGTTCATCGGGGTTAATAGATTGGACAGGAGCGTTTATCCACAAAGAGGTGTTAAATTCAATGCAGAGTTTGGGCTGGTATATAACCAAAAACCGAATATAACCTTTTTTTCCAACGGCATTCCTATAACAAACACAGACTCCTTAGACATAAATTATGACAATTATCAGCGTTTAATGGTTCATTTAGAGAATTATGCGCCTGTTGCCAATCGCTTGACACTCTTTACGGTATTTCAAGCGGGTATCAACTTGAATTACAAACAAAACTTGGTCAATAACTTTCAGGTGGGTGGATTGGTTAAAACCGTCAGGAATCAAATCGTTTTTGCAGGTTTAGAAGAAACGACCCTTAGTACGCCCAGTGTTGCAGCTTTTATGTTGGGATTGAATTATAGGATTGCAAAAAACATCTATGTCATTTTAAAAACGAATGCTTTGGTCAACAATTTTATCAGCAAGGATAGAAAACTTAAATTCGATAATTGGTTAACGGGTCACGCCTTGACTTTTGCATACAATACGCCTATTGGACCATTAGAATTTAGTTTGGCATACAGCGACCAAGCCCAGAAGGTGCTTACTTATGTCAATTTTGGGATTGCTTTTTAGAAAAAACAGTATTAGGAATTGTGAAAAAAAATGTCAAACCTATTCGTAAATTATTGAAAATCAATGCTTTGTGAATTTGTTATTCACCATTAATTAAGGCGATTTGAGCAAAATATCAATCATTTCCTCTGCACTGAATTTCGATTGTATGATCGAGTTATAAGCCACACGCCCAGTTTTATCCACGATAAAGTAATTGGGCACACCTTGAATGCGCAAATTGATGCGCAGCAATCGGTTATCGTCCATACCTTGTATGCCTTTCATCGGGTGTTCTTTGAGGTATTCTTTCCACGTGGGTGCATCAGAATCGGCAGATACATACATAAAAACAACATCTTTATCGCTGTATTTATTGGCTAAACGTTGGGTGTATTCCATCGTCGGTTTGCAAGGACTACACCAAGTTGCCCAAAAGTTGAGCACAATAACTTTACCGACAAAATCCTGTTGCCGAATTGGATTTTTGTCAATATCCGTAAATTCAAAAGGCGTAATGTATTCATTGATAACCATCCCTTTGAATATCAACGGTTTACCTGTTGGGTCATAATCTTCTAAAGGAATATAGCCAGCTGCCGTATTAAATTCCAATTTGCGTTTGTCATCCCCAGGTGTAAATTTGATTTGTGGTTGCCCCCCCTCAGTATTTTTAGGTTCAACTTTCGTCTCAACGGGTTTTGTTTCCGTGATTACAATAGGCGGGGGCGTATTTCCGGTATGCTTTTCGACGCTTTTCTGCTCTTTTGCAATAGGTGCGTTATAGTCAACGACCACATCAGGGAAATCCAAACTTGCATTCTGAGGACGCAGCAGTTTCCCTAAATTTCGTGCATAATAAATACGATCTTTCCAATACTCCACAATATCGCAACTCGGTGGTATATTCAAACGATGCATTCCTTTTGTACGGTCTTCAAAAGCCAAATCTTGAGTTTTACGTAGTATATCATTGTAGTTGTTGTGATCCAGATTTTGTTCAATATACTTTTTAATGCGAATATCAATAATTTCTAAATTTTCAAACACACTGCTGTAGATAATATCTTTTGCAACCGTAAAAAACAAGACTTTTCCACTCAAATATTTATCATAACCACATAGAGGTTCATCTGGATGAAAACATAACCGATTGTGAACAATACGCTCGACAACGGTTTTTTCATATATATTAACAGCTGATTGCGGTATCCAACCCGATTTACCCGTATTCGTTTTTATTTTCAAGAAAATGTCTTCAAAAGTAGAATCTTTGCCAACGTAATTAAATCTTTCGCTTGTCAAAAGGTTCTGATAAATCGCTTCTTCATTGGGGGATAACCATGCCACAACATCTCTGGACAAATAAGGCTCTTCAAGCACGCGTAAATTTTGATTTTTGGGCTTCACAACTTTAACAAAAACGTTTTTTTCTTCAACAACCTTCAAGGACTCGTTATCTCCTAAACCATTTTTATGCGCCAAATAGCTCAGATATAAATCAAGATACTGAAGATAATATTCATTGTTCAATGCTTTATAATAGATATTGTCGGTCTCTAAAGTAAAATTGAAATAGCTATCGTCAACCAGTCGAATCGAATCCTTATTGTTCAAACCATAGGTTTTGACATACAGCATCAGTTCATAAGCCCGCCAATAATTGATGTCATTGGTCGCAAATTCAAGGAAATCATTTGTGAAATTTGCTTTCTGTGCAAAGGGATAAGTGTCATAAAAGCTGCGTTTTTCAAGGAAAATACTGTCAATATAAGCCAAATAAGCCCTCGAACCTTTTTCCATCCGGGCTTTTTCTAAAGGACTTTCGTTGAGCCAATCGGAGAAAGTTATTTGATTTTCAACTAAATAGGTGTTGTGGGCAGCCGCATTACCATCAAAAGAAACCGTGTTTAAAAGGTTATCACCCGAAAATCGCATTTTGAGCGTATCGCCCGGTGCCACATACAATTTGACAGCATTTTCACGATAAGTACAAAATATCGCACGAGGTTCATCGAGTTTGACTTTTATCGCAAAAACGTTGTTTGTGTCCAATATAGCTTCAAAACTACCTTCTTCAAGCGAAAAATGATTGCGTTTGTATTCAAAACGGACAACACGAGACAGCGGCGAGTCAACCTTTCCAACGATAATCGCATCACTTTGAGCATTGCTCGAAGTAACGAAACAACAACATGTTATTGTCAATAATAGAGTTGTAAAGTGTTTTCTCAATAACACGGACATGGTTCAGTATTTAGAAAAAAAAACTGTAAGTGCGTTTTTTCTTGTAATAAGTTTTTGTTGCAAAAGGCTGTTTTTTGTTATTGCTCGCGGACACTAATTTCACTAATTACACGAATTAAAATAATTCCACTATACATAATCTCAATTCGTGTAATTTGTGAAATTCGTATCTCCTAAGTTAATATTCAAACGTTCCTTGTTTTGAATCAATCGTTAGGCTCTCTTTCCCCTCAGTATTATCTTTAACATAGCCAATAATTTGGGCATCAATATTAAACATTTTACCTGCGGCAACCAAATTTTCAGCTATTTTTTCATCGCAATATATTTCTAAGCGATGACCCATATTGAAAACTTGATACATTTCACGCCATTCAGTTGCCGATTCAGACTGTATCATTTTGAACAAAGGTGGTACATCGAAAAGGTTGTTTTTGACAATATGTTTGTTTTTCACAAATTTTAACACCTTCGTTTGACCGCCGCCTGTGTTGTGAATGATGCCATGAATGTTACCCCCCTCAGTATTTTCCAATATTTCTTTGAGCAAAGGCATATAAGTACGTGTAGGTGATAAAAGTAGTTTCCCAACCGTAATAGATTGATTATTAACCTCTAACGTGTCCGTTAATTTTTTATTTCCTGTATAAACCACCGATATAGGCGTTTCAGGCGCATAAGATTCTGGATATTTTGACCTATAAACCGCGCTTAAAACATCATGTCGTGCCGAAGTCAAACCATTGCTGCCCATGCCGCCATTGTAAGCATCTTCATAAGTCGCCTGTCCAGAAGATGAAAAACCAACAATCACATCGCCCGCTTTAACATCATTGACGATTAACTTACTGCGTTTCATACGTGCAAATGCCGTATAACCCACATCTATCGTCCGGACAATGTCACCCACATCTGCCGTTTCGCCACCTGCTAGGTGAATCGGAATACCGAATTCGCGCATTTTGTCCGTAAATTCAACAGTGGCTTCTATCAATGTTTTAACCACATCACCCGAAATAAGGCTTTTGTTTCGACCAATCGTAGAGGACAAAATGATGTCATTGACACAGCCTACACAAGCCATATCGTCCAAATTCATCACAATTGAGTCCTGAACAATGCCTTTCCAGACCGACAAGTCGCCCGTCTCGCGCCAATACATATAAGCAAGGCTCGTTTTAGTGCCCGCTGTATCAGCATGCATGATATTGCAATATTCAGGGTCTCCCGCAGCAAAATCGGGAAGGATTTTACAAAAAGCGGTTGGGTACAACCCTTTATCCAAGTTTTGAATGGCGTTATGAACGTCCGTTTTATTGGCTGAAACGCCCCGAAGCGCGTATTTTTGAGCGTCTGCTTGCATATTTTTAAATTTTCGCAAAGGTATTTATTTCTAAAAACACCCCCTCAGTATTCTGTTGTAATTTTTAAACTTGATGGTATTAAAAATCTTTTTGAACAAATGTACTTAATTTCAGGTTTAGCATTTACCTTTGCTTATGACGAATAAATCTAAATAACAGATTTCCTCTCGTGTTCAATTAAACAGCGATATAATATGGAATGGCAAACAATGAGTCACCTCGAAACACTGTCTAAATTAAAAGTTGGAGCTTGTGGCACAATCCGCCAATTCACCAACGATCAAATGGCAAGTAAAATGCTTTCAATGGGTATTTTGCCCGGAAAGATTCTGAAACTTGTCCGCCGCGCACCCTTTGGCGGTGGTTTATATATTAAAGTTGGAGACAATAATATTGCTGTACGCGATATTGAAGCACAGAATATTTTGATTGAAATTCTATGAATGACACTAAAACTTTCACGTTAGCCCTTGTCGGCAACCCCAACGCTGGCAAATCTTCTGTTTTCAATCAGTTGACAGGTTTAAGGCAAAAGGTGGGTAATTTCCCAGGAGTTACGGTAGATAAAAAAATTGGGATTTCAGCTCTATCTGACGGCTCTGAAATAACAATTGTTGATTTACCAGGTACCTATAGTCTCTATCCAAATTCACAAGATGAGCGCATTGTGCTCAATATTTTATCAAATCCCAGCGATAAAGACTATCCAGATGCCATTATTTATGTGGCTGATTTGACCAATCTCGAGCGACATCTGCTTCTTTTTACACAGCTTAAAGACCTCAATATTCCCCTCATTTTGTGCATCGGCATGATTGATATTGCTGCCGAACAAAACGTCTTTATTGACCGCGAAACCTTAGCGGAGTCACTCAATGTCGCTGTAATTAGCGTCAACGGACGCACAGGCGAAGGTATAAAAGCGTTGAAAGAGGAAGTTATGCGCCTCAAAACCAAACCGCCACCCCCTCAGTATAAAATGTTTTTTCAGCCCAATCAAATAGAATTAAAAACGGCTGAACAGATTCGGCTTTACTTACCGAAAGTCGAGAATATCTACCAAGCCATCCTTTGGGCGCACCACTACGAGCGTTTACCTTTTTTGTCCACGTTTGAAAAAGTAACGGTTCAACAAGTCGTTGAAACGTATAAATTTGAAGATTTACGCCTTCAAATCGTCGAAACCCTGCAACGTTTTGACCGCCTTCAACCCCTTTTGCGCCATGTTTTTGTGAAACCAGTAAGTGATAAAGTCAGCCTAACAGATCGAATTGACCGTGTGCTCACCCATGCTGTCGCAGGTCCCATCATCTTTTTCGCCGTTTTATTCATCATTTTTCAATCCATATTTGTCTTAGCCAGCCTACCGATGGACGGCATTGAGAAACTGTTTTTGGAAACAAATAACTTTCTGAAAGCCGTTTTACCACAAAGTTTATTGACCGATTTATTAACAGATGGTATTCTGGCAGGTTTAAGTGGTGTTTTGGTGTTTATTCCACAAATAGCCATCTTGTTTTTTCTAATATCCCTGTTAGAAGAAGTCGGATACATGGCGCGAACGGTTTATATATTTGACCGCATCATGCAAAAAGTCGGCTTAAACGGGCGCAGCATCGTCTCCCTCGTTTCAGGCGGGGCGTGTGCGATTCCTGCTATTATGTCCACCCGTACCATTTCAAATTGGAAAGAGCGCCTCATCACCATACTTGTCACGCCGCTCATCAGTTGTTCGGCGCGGCTTCCTGTTTATGCCCTGCTTGTCGGTTTTGTCGTGCCAAACGAAAATTGGTACATTTTCAATAAACAAGGCTTGGTTTTCACGGGTCTTTATCTTTTGAGCATCGTTTCCGCTTTGGCATCTGCTTTTGTTTTTAAAAAAATCCTAAAAACGACTGAAAGCACTTTCCTCGCCATCGAATTACCAGAATATCGCTTACCTCATTGGCGCAATGTCGGCTTCACGGTTTATGAAAAAGTAAAATCTTTTGTCCTTGAAGCGGGTAAAATCATCATGATTGTGTCCATTGTTCTTTGGTTTTTAGCGTCATTTTCACCCATTAAAAACATAGAACAAACCCTCGAAACCGAAGCGACAACCATGGCGACGGCTAAAAATTGGACGGAACAAGAAAAAAACGACCATTTCTCCGCCCGAAAATTAGAAACCTCTTATGCGGGTTATCTTGGAAAAGCCATCGAACCAATGATTGCTCCCTTGGGTTTTGATTGGAAAATCGGCATTGCATTGATTTCCTCCTTTGCTGCCCGCGAAGTTTTTGTTGGAACCATGGCAACAATATACAGCATCGGTTCAGCGGGAGAAGAAGACACAATGGGTATTCGAGCGCACATGAAAGAGGAAATGAGACCCGACGGTACGCCACTTTATTCGATGGCAACGGCGTTATCGCTTCTCATATTCTATGTGTTTGCCTTGCAATGTATGAGTACACTCGCCGTAGTGAAAAGGGAAACGAAAACTTGGAAATGGCCCATCGTACAGTTTTTGTTTATGGGTGCTATGGCGTATATTGGCAGTTGGATAGTCTTTAATTTGTTCAATTAAGGAATAGTGAAAAATAAATTGCGTTACAAAGCCCTTGAAAATCAATGTTTTGAAAATTCACCATTTCTTAAACGACTTTAGTCAGCACTTCAACAATGGTATAATATTCATCATCAGACAGCGAGTAAATGCTGTTTTTTCCGTCGCGTTTAACGTCCACAATGTCTTGATTTTTTAAAATGCGCAAGTGGTGAGAAGCAATAGCTTGTTCAATATCAAGTTGCTCAAATATTTCAGTCACGGTCATCTGTTTCTTTTTATGCAACATATCAATGATAGCTATGCGGATAGGATGCGCTATAGCACGAAGTGTTTCTGTACTTGTTTCAAGAAAATTAATATTGAAATGTGTCTTCATAAATTAGTTTGATATAATGACACATATAGATTTCTAAGTGTGAAATATAGATATAGGTTTCTACACATGTCCGTATTAATGGCTTTTTTACAAGTAAAGCAAGTAAAAAAAACAATTTTGACTTGCTAATACGAAAGTATAACTTTTGATTTAAAAAACAACACATATAGATTATTAAATTCTTTCTATTCGTTTAATCTCTATGACGGGGTTCTTTCATCAAAATACTGAGGGGGTATGCTGCACAAAATTTGTGCAACATACCCCCTCAGTATTTTGATGTGATTTCAAGAATTGTTACATATTCTTTTCTTCAAACTTATCAATAACAGATTGAATATAGTCAGGTGTAAGGTCTGTAATATCGGAGATTTGATCAGCCGTCCATCCTGTTTTTTTATAAATATTTAAAACTAAGATTTCTTCAGCCTCTTGCCGACCTTCTTGTCTACCTTCTTGCCGACCGATTAGATGACCTTCTTTTTTTAGTTCCGCGAGAAAACGTTCTGTAGCAACCATGTCTTCTGAATTTGATGTTTTATTTTTAATTTCAATTAATTGTTGCCGAATTTCTTCGTTAGAAACACCGCCAGTTATTGCTGACAAATATACACCAAATGGGTGAATAAAAAAATCAGTTTCGTCATTCTCATAATTTTTATAATTCAATAACCACAATTCAGCAAAATGTTTTTTGAGATAAGCTATGTCCCAATAGTGCTTAAATACAGTAAATATTTTTATAAGAAATCGTGTTTGAAATGTTTGTATGATACTATCAGAATAGCTGTGAATATTGGTTAAGATGAACTCGAAATTTGGCAAAAAAACACATAAAATCATCATCAATATGATTAAAATAGCTCTCAAATGGTTCAATAAATTCCCAACCTTCTTGGCCATGATAGACCATAATCGGTATCACTTGAATCAATGGTTCATTCGGATTTGCTTGATCTTGAAGACGATATGAGCTAAATTGATATTCGCCCAATTGTAAATGTGGACGTTTCGGCTTATAACTTTTATGCTCAAAAAGGAATGAAATTAAAATCATTCGATCTGTTTTTAGCTGACAACGCCAAACCAAATCGGAATAGGTCTCTTTCAAATTCTTTGTAATATAAGAAGTAGAGTCTCGTTCTAGTGTCTCTAAATTCAGTTTATCTCTATAATTTGACGGAAATACATCAGTCAAATAGCCATGTACGACTGTCCTCATGCCAAAACTGACTTTGAACCACTTATCATGTGGGTTATTCAGTTCTACTGAATCAGTTTCTTTTTTCTTTTGAAATTTAGCCATTGGGAGGATTTTAGCTATCTAAATATTGAACTTGTAAATTGTTTTCAATCTATAGGATTGATAATCAAATAGTTAAAACTGAAAGTAAATAAAAGCGCTTGCTGAAAATGTTCCAAAAAACGCCACCAACAGTACCAATGTTGCAAAAGCTGCTACACGGAAAACGGAGTTTTCGACGGCAAGGGTTTGCAAGTTTTTGACATTGTTGTTCAATATTTCAGCAATCAGCAATATGGTAATCAAAAGAACGGCTTTGATGACAAGGAATTTGTCTAAAACTGTATGCCAGCTAAAACCTTCAAGGCTAGTTATTTTTGAAATGACTTGTTTGGCTGTTGCAAAATCCTTTGCGCGAAAAAATATCCAAGCAAAACATGTGAAAAAATAGACGATAGCTATGCTATAAGCAGAGACAAACCACTTCGGCAAATGCAATTTTTGCTCAATTTTACTGAGGGGGGCTGTGATGAGCCTTTGAACCACCAAATACGACCCATGGAGGAAACCCCAAAATATAAAAGCCCAACTCGCACCATGCCACAAGCCGCCAATGACCATCGTGAGCATCAGATTGCGATAAGTCATAAACGTGCCGCCGCGGTTGCCGCCGAGCGTAATATAGAGATAATCACGTAACCATGAAGACAGGGAAATATGCCAACGCGTCCAAAATTCTGAAAAGTTTTTTGAAAAATAAGGCGTTCTAAAGTTCCAAGGGAAGTCAAAACCCAGCATTTGAGCTATGCCACAAGCGATATTTGAGTAGCCTGAAAAATCGCAATATATTTGAAAAGAGTATAAAATAACACCAATCAAGCACGACAATGAGCTAAAATTGCCTGGCAATGAAAAGATTTGGTCAACAAAAGGCGCAACAGAGTCTGCAATTGCTACTTTTTTGAAAAAGCCCCACAACACCTGTGCCAACCCCTCAGTAAAGCGCGCAGAACGGAATCGCTTGTCACCGCTTTGAAATTGGGGTAAAAACTGCTTCGCTCTGACTATCGGACCTGCTACAAGTTGTGGAAAAAACGAAACAAAGGTCGCATAACGGAAAAAATCACGTTCAGCTCTGATCTCTTTTCTAAACACGTCTATCGTATAACTCATAGATTGGAATGTATAGAACGAAATACCTATCGGCAAAATGATGTGCAGCGTATGCCAATTGGGTTGCATACCAACTGAAGTCAATACTTTGACAAACGAATCTGCGAAGAAGTTGAAGTATTTGAAAAAGCCCAAAAAGCTCAAATTTGCCAAAACCGAAATGAAGACAAGTCGCTTCTTTTTCGCAATTTCATTTTCCGCATTTTCAATCAAAATGCCTAAAGTGAAGTCCAAAACTGTCGTAAATGCCACGATGCCTAAGAAACGCCAATCCCACCAACCATAAAAAATATAAGAAGCAATGAGGCAGACCCACATACGCGCACGACCTTTGAGCATCCAATAGGTTGGAAAAAACAGGAATATAAAAATGGTAAATACAATGCTATTGAAAACCATAGTATGATTGATTAATGATTATTGCTGGTTGATTGTTTTTGATACAACTTATTGATTATCAAGCCTTATTGACGGGGTGATTTTAAATCACCCCGTCAATTGAAGCACTTATTTTACTGGAAATAAGGTTGTAAAATGTCCTTAAAAAGCAAATAGCCTTCACCGTTTAAATGAATGCCATCGAGTGAAAATTCAGTACGCAATGACCCCTCAGTATTTTTGAACTTTGAATTGAGGTCAATAAAAGTTGCATGATGCTTTTTAGCAATCAGCTCAATCGCTTTATTGAGCGTATCAATATCTTCATTTTTCATGCCATTCCGCCGTAAATCGTTGTAAATCGGCAGAATGCTTTCCAAATAGAGTTGTGTTACTGGCGTTTCTTTGACGAGACGTAACACTATTTGCGCATAAAGATTTTGAATTTGAGGGAGGGTGAGAAACATCAAATCATTGACACCAATGAGTAGGAAGATTTTTCGCGGCTTTGCAGTGATGATTGGGTCGAGGCGTTTTAATATATCGCCTGTGCCGTCTGCGATGACACCTCGATTGATGATGTCAGAATTTTGCATCAATTCAGCCCATTCACATTCAGCGGTAATGGAATTGCCGAGCATAATGATTTTTCCTTCTGTAACCGGTAGTGTTTGCAAATGACTTGTCCTACTATTTTTTAAATTCACAATGCCGTTGCCACGATTCTTCACCAATTGAAAGAGATAATGTGGGCTGCCTATTTTAACCAAAGCAAACAATAAGCAGCCCACGCAAAAGGCATTGAAAAACAACGAAATACGCAATAGATTTTTCATCCTTTCATAACTTCTTCTATCGAAACAATCACTTTATGCTCTGAATGTTTAAAGTTTTTATTCGGATTCGCCATCTTGAATAAAGCTGTAAATTGCTTGAAAACAAAGGTTGGAATGGCTAAAAGAGAACTGCAAACGGCTCTTGGAGCATTCGATAAAGATAATGTCCAAAAAATATTGGCAACAAAAACCAATCCGCAGACTGCCATCAAAGCCGATATTTTCCAACTGATGAGGAGTCCTAAAAGAAAAATAACGCCTGATAAACCGACCATGATAAACAAAGGCGGTGCGACCGTGATGAGTCCGAAGAAAAACATATTCCAGTTGGCTGTTAAAAAACCTTTGGCTACAAAACCCGTTGAGTTCGGTAAATTTTGAAAATAAGAGAACAACCAACGACTGCGTTGTGTCTCAACTTGGGATGCACTTGTTACTTTCTCGTCGTAACAAATCGCTTCTTTTTCGTAAATAATTTGTTTTTGGGCTCTGATGATATGATTTTGCAGGATTTTATCCTCCTGCATCATTTTTTTCCAAAGGTGTTGACCTTCTTGAATTTCTTTACTATTCAAATAACTGTTATATAAAGACTGCTCGACAGCCATACCGCTACCTGAAATGACGGTTGAACTGCCCAAACGTGGCGGCAAAAAACGCTCGATATAGTTTTTGTAAAATTCGCCCAATGAGTCTGCTGCCGCCATTCTGTTATCCAAATTTTTGGCAGTTCGTTGTCCTTGAATGGCTTTATAGCCTTCATTTGCACGTTCGTTGATATGCTCTAGAAAGAAAGGGTTCGCTAAATTGTCGGCATCCCAAATAACTGTATAGTCATGTTGGCGAATGAAACGCTCGGTTGCATAAATGATGGATTTTACCTTCAAGTTCAAAGCGGTTTCAGGCGTCAAAAGAGTCAATTTCTCATGTTTTATCTGCCATTTTGATACATCTGCCTTGTCTGCAACTAAGTAAATGTGGTGGTTTGTGTGGGTTTGAGCAATGAGTGACTGCACCAAAGATTTTGCCATATTAACATTACCATAAGCGGTAATGATATTGGCATAGTCGTAATGTTGCAATATTCGACCCCTCAGTATAGACGGTAAATTGTCTTTAGTAAACAATCCTGCTACCGTTGTCAAAAATGGAAGGACTAAAAAGAAGGCAAGGATGCCTGCACTGCCGTAAAAGGCATACATAATCATAGTTGTCATAGCTTGTTTGTTAAGTGTGTGTTCTTAAATTTGTGTTCGTTAGTATCTTAAGTTCTTTAAATTTTCGATTTGGTTTTTATATTCCAAAAAATGGCTTTCAAAAATGCTTGGACGTGGTCAAACTGACCCCTCAGTAAAAATAGTAAAATATTCTTTGGTATCGTTACAAATGTTAGAAACAGTAAAAATCCGACGAAAGAAAAACCTTTAAAATTGCGTCGCATAAAATAGATGCGGTTGCGATTAAGGTAATAGGTTTTCATGGTTGACATTGTTCCAACGGTTGCCGATTCTTTATGATAAATCTTAGTACGGGGTTCTACCCAAATCTCAAAACCCTCTCGTCTTATGCGTTCGCACCAATCCAATTCTTCGTAGTATAGAAAAAAACCTTCAAACATAATACCAACTTTTTCAATCACTTCTCGCCGAATCATCATGGCAGCGCCATGTCCATAAGCTGTTTTTTGTGGTTTGGGAAACTGCCCTTTATCTAATTCTTTTTCACCAATTGTTGTATTTCGAGCTGTCCACGGACTCACTTGTGTCATGCCAGTATATTGTATCAAGTCCAATTCGGTGGACTTGAATTCATTGAAATAGCAAATCATCGGCGATACCATACCCACTTTTGGGTGATTGTCAAATATGGAAATTAAACGTTCGAGACACCCCTCAGTAATTTCTGTATCATTATTGATAAAAAACAAATACTCACCTTGGGCTTGCTTTACTGCTAAATTATTGCCACCTGCAAAACCTAAGTTTTGTTCTGACCGAATAAAATGCACTTCGGGGTAGTGCAGTGTTAAAAAAGTTTGAGGGTTCTCGTGGGAGGCATTGTCAACGACAAAAATTTCGAGATTCGAGAGGTTTAACTTTCGGATTGAATTTAGCAGTTCGACTGTTAAATCCAATCCGTTATAGTTAACTGTTATGAGGGAAATAAGCGGCTGTTTTGTTAAAACAGGTCGTTTATCTGAATTTTTAACTTCGTAAATCATTGATAACTCAAATGTTATACATCTTCTTTTTGAATGATTGCAAAAGGTGTTTTCAACATAATTTTTAAATCATACCAGAACGAATGATTTTTTGCATAAGTCACATCAAGTTGAATGCGTTCCTCGGCGGACATTTCGCCACAACCACGTTTGCTTATTTGCCACAAACCCGTCATTCCTGCTGGCGCTATAAAACGAAAAGCCCAATCGTCTTTTGTCAAAAGTTCTGCCTCGTAAAGCGGTAATGGACGATTGCCGACGAGAGACATATCACCTAAAAGGACATTGAACAATTGAGGTAGCTCGTCAATACTCGTTTTGCGGATGAAGCGTCCCACACGTGTGATGCGTGGGTCATTCTTTATTTTCATAAA
>JAYSQG010000342.1:0-2091 GCA_043721685.1 Saprospiraceae bacterium
GTATAATCCAGACCCAATCTCAACCGATAACCGAGGACAACACCGTCTCCGCTATAAGCCTCATATTTCCCATTGTCGTATCGCTCTGTGAGCGCAACACGGGCTATGCCAGCAACCACATCTAAGCCCGCATAAACATTGACGCGTTCTTTGTGGATAAAAGCATAATCACCACCTATTGTCGCTTGAAAAATTGCATACTTGTGAAAATAATGAATTGTGGGCGTATATTTTCGCCCATTTACATCATAGGCTAATTTGGTTGTTGGAAAACTATCTGCACGTGGCTTCATATTGAGGTATAAAAAAGAAAAACCCCACCGTCTATTTTTCGTAGCGCGTTTACTGAATCGCGTTTGTGACCCGAGCTCAATCGAATTTAAAGGTTTCATAACCACGCCGAAGTCTCCCGTCGGGTGATAATTAAATACACGAATGGTTTGCCCAAAAGAAAAATGGGCAATAAAAAGCAAAAGGACAATTAATGTTTTCATAACCCTTGTTTTAATTTTTGGTGAAAGAATTGAAGGTAATTTTAAGTTTCGATGGCTCCCAAACAACTATCAATTCTTGGTCTTTTAGAGATAGGTAACTAATCTTCGTCCATTTACTCTTATCCCCTAAGCTTTGTAAAAACTGATAGGCTGAAGATTTTTTTTGCAGCAAATAAGGAGAAGCCTTAAAATCTTTCAAAGAGGTATAAGTTGCTGGAAAATGATGATAGGCGGACACATAAGGGCTTTCCTTTTTGGCAATAGGCAGCTTTATTTTTTCTTCTTGAATGAGTTGCCCTTGATTATCGAATACCCAAAAAAAGCCATTCCCATTGCTGGTAAGTTGACAAATAACGCCTTCATTATTGAGCAGTGGTTGAATTTCTATATGATGAGCATGTCTGGAGAAATCATCTGTACGCTCCAATTTCGGAAAGACAATCTTTAAATTGGATTGAGCAATCTGTTTGCCTTCTAAGTCACAGATACTAAACACCAAAGTTTCAAGTATCGGGTCCGCCTTATCAGTGGTGATTCTCCCCTTTTTTTTAGCTGCAACTGTATCATACAAAGCAATTGCAGTATAAATCCGCTTAGCATTGTCATTTATTTTGATACCCATATAGGCATTGTCACTTGGGATAGCATAAGCCCTTTTAGTTACATTTATTTTATCTCGTCTGATACCCGTATAGTTTGCAGGATAAGCATAATAATTAGAACTCGTTGTCGTAGATACTTTGAAACCTCTATCATAAAGCAACGGTTCTATGGCTGTCATATTAGGATAAATGTCTTGTTGAAATTCGGTGTATAAAATATTGTATTTTTCTATGCCAGGATTCATATTCACCATAGTACCCGCTTTCCCTGTGAAGTCAACATGAACAACGTAATTGGAAACTATCGGTCTGGATTTGTCTTTGAGGTCGTTTTTATACGAAATGTAGTAAAAATACAAGCCCGATGCGGTCACTTCATTTAAACGCCAACCCGATTCATTGTCATTATCAATATTGGGAGGCAAGGGCAGCTTAATTACCCGTTTTGTTTGCGTCATGTTTTCATGTGAAAATGTGTACCAATTTAAAGTACCTGTTGGAAATCTTTCATCGCCAACAACAGTGAGTATATGAAGACCTTCGGCATTTGTAAAAATAGCACCCTTATGACTCATTTCTTTTTTGGGTATTTGATTATTCATATTGACACTTCCATTGGGCAATACTTGATGAATGGCTTTTTCAACAATATAATCCGTGGTGGCTTGAGTATTCGGATTTGTGTAAGAAGTTGCATATTCGTGGATATACTCAATTAAGCCTTCGAAGACGATAGGCTCTTTCCAAACAGGTTTCAAATTTTTATCAAACTTTAGAAGGCTGATACCACGGTGACTTGCAATGACAACATGTTCGCTTCTCAAAAAGAAGCCATTGTCTTCACTGACTATGAAATTCAAAGGGTTGTACCAATTCGGCATCCTATAATCTACTTGCTTATCCTGTGCGAATAGGTTTGCCGTAAAAAAGAATAGGAAAATTTGAATGATTGTGATGCTTTTCATTGTTTTCGATTTTTAAGATGAAAATGAGTG
>JAYSQG010000343.1:0-1766 GCA_043721685.1 Saprospiraceae bacterium
GTAGGGATTCAACCAGAGTTGTACAATCCAAATTGACCCCTTCCCGACTGCTTCGGGATTTCGTTTCTCAACAGTAGCTGTGATTTTTTAAAACAATGGGTAGGGAGTGGCTTCAATCGCCCTACCCATTTTGTCAATTGACTTGCAAAATGATACTACCCTGCCATCTTTGCACCTCTTCTAAGACCGTTTTGTCACTCGACAAAATACGGACATCAACACTTAACCGGTAACTATTTGCACCAAGAACCAATGGCTCGATACGAACATACAACTCATTTTTGTTGGTATCAGATAAAATAGCCATCCGTTTTTCCAACAGTTTATACCGTTCGTATGTATCAAGATTGAATACATGTACCTCAACGATACAGGGTTGTCCCGCTTGAATACCAATGCGTTCGTTTGGCAGAGCTGTTAGAACCAATGCAAAAGGCTGATTCTGAAGAATAATAGTCGAATTATTGATTAAATTTAAGGCTTTTACGGGTGATAGTTGGAGAGTGGGCTTGGGCATTGTTGTTGCGGCGTTTGGTTGGTTGCCTTTCATTGTAATAGGGATTTTCGGCAAATCCCCTTGTAGTTTGGTCGTCATAAATGCTAAAATGGCGGAGCTATCAAAGCCCGTAAAGGTCTGCGTTTGGTCAGAAAATGGGTGAATAATCTTACCATACAGCCGCTCAGTCGTATTACTTTTGTAGATTTCAATGCGGAAAATATGCCGCAAAGTGTCGTCAGACGGGTCTTTGGTCTCAGCGTCTTTAATTCCCGCTTGTACCAACGGAATTTCTTCCAGATTATTCGTCTTTTCAAGCACCGATACAGGTGGAGAAAGCACCAGAGT
This sequence comes from Saprospiraceae bacterium, assembly GCA_043721685.1. Lineage (GTDB taxonomy): Bacteria > Bacteroidota > Bacteroidia > Chitinophagales > Saprospiraceae > JAAFJT01. The sequence continues at coordinate 845 of JAYSQG010000343.1, forward strand.
GGGTTTAATCGTCGGCTTTTTAGCCGCTTGGTTTTCAATAGGTTCAATGGTCGCTTTACCTTTTTCCTTATGTGCCGAAAGCGAAAGGTTTTGGCGCAAGAATGTTTGTTTTTCTTCCAATTCCTTAAGAGAGCTAAAGTCTCGGCTTCGCGCTATTTCTTGCCGATTGCCCGCACGCAAAATGAAAAAGAAGCCCCCCTCAGTATTTTGATGCTCAAATTGCGCTTCAACAGCCGCATTTTTGACAACGGATTGAATCCCCTTGTCCCTTGCTGTTTCCACTTGAAAGGCATGACTGAAAAAGAAAGCAACGCCTTTGGCATCGTTGAAATGAAAATAATAACGCCCGTCTTCGTCATTTTTGAATGATTCAAAACCTGCACGACCTGTGCGCGACGGTTGCAACAGATTGTAATCATTGGTTTTATGTATTTGATTCATTTTTTATCCTTTTTTTTAAAGTGCAACATTTAGTTTTTTTAGAATAGAGAAAAAGCAGCCCGACAGGAACGAGCCAGCGAGCTGCTTTTTGAGTTCACCTTGACTACTCGATTAAATATCGTAATATTCAACCAAGTCCAACTCAACGAAACCACAAATTTTTGTAGGCGTGGTGGCAGGAGCAGGAGGTATCAACATCATACGAGCAACTAATCGATAGACGCCTGCTGAAATCGAGTTTGGTGCAATCGTTAATGTTGTCGTGAGTGCACCCAAAGTCGTTGTCGTTGTGGTCGGTACAGCGATAATCGCTTCACCTGGACCCATCAATTCATAAAAAACATCGAATTTCACTTGACTGGGGTTAAACCAAGGTATCAAAATACCTGAAGTTGTCCAATTAAATGAAAATGTAGTGGATTCGTCAACCCGAATGACTTGCGGGCTATCAAAACCGATGGGTGCTGGAACTGCTGGTCCT
>JAYSQG010000344.1:0-6435 GCA_043721685.1 Saprospiraceae bacterium
GTTGAAACGAGGGGTTACAAGATGATAGATGCCGTAACAACGCGGATGTACAGGTTATTTCGCTACTCTATCTTTATTCTCAACAATAAAACTCTTCCAAGAATTGTGCTTTTTGCCGCCACCTATCGCACCTTTTGACAAATAATGATGGCAAACCGCTACGCCAAGCGCATCGGACGCATCAAGATACGACGGGTCAATCGGACGATTGAGGATATGTCCGAGCATCGCAGCGACTTGTTCTTTGGACGCATTGCCGTTTCCTGCCACACTTTTTTTGACTGTTTTGGGTAAATATTGCGAAACGGGTAAGCCGTGAACCATTGCGGCAGCCATTGCTACGCCTTGTGCGCGACCCAATTTGAGCATAGATTGGACGTTTTTGGCATAAAAAGGCTCTTCAATAGCGAGTTCGTGCGGGTCGAAAGTTTTGATAATCCATTCGACTTTTTCAAAAATCCGTTTGAGTTTTTCTGTTGGTTCGTCAACATGGGTCATGGTGAGGATACTCATCGTGACGAGGCTAAGTTTTTTGCCTTCTACTTCTAAAACGGCATAGCCTAAGAAATTTGTTCCGGGGTCAATGCCGAGTATTCTATGTTTTTCTTTGTTCAATATTCAAAAATTTAAAAGTAAAAGCCAAAAAGGAGATTTTGCAAGAATAAAATTGATTGTGAATTGTCTTACCGAAGGATTACGCCAGGATTACCCCGCAAGATACTGAGGGGGGATAAAAAACAAGTCTTTTTTGTATCTTTTTCCTTAAAAAATATTACTGCGAATGTTAATGAGCAACCAATAACGAATACCCAAAAACGAATAACGATTTAAGGAAAGGTTAAACTCTGTTAAGGCAATTATAATCCATTTGCATACGTTAAATAGTCTTCGTAAATTCGCTAAATAGTTTATGGTAAACACTTTTCAATGAAAAACTATCCCTTTTTACTTAAAAAACGTTTAGAAGATGAGACTGATACGCAACATAATTACTACTCTTATAGTCGTGGCTTTAACAGCAACAGGGGCTTTTGCACAAAGCAATCCTTATGGTGAAACTTACCGTAACGACAAGCATAGCAATAGCCAAAGCCGCCCACACCGTCACTGCACTGTAGCTTATTCAAACAAACTGTTCAACCGCGACTATGCTGGTTTGGGCAACTCGAATATGTATCATATTGCCAATGAATTACAATCTTATATTAAGTATAAGTGTTTAACTTCAGAGCAACTGCGTCGTTTGTCAGTTTTATTGCCAACCGACCGCGACAAATACGATTTTCTTGTTTATGCCTTTAACTATGTTTATGACATTGAAAACTTCGCCATGACGGGTTCTGTTTTAGCCAATCGGAACGCCCGCGAAGGTTTTTACCGTTTTTTGGTCAAAGAAGGTATTCCTGCGGGTGATTATTACAACGAGTATAATGCCTACAATGGTTATAATGGATACAATGTTCCGCCACCCGTTTATGTACAACCGCGTCCGAATACAGCTTACGACAATTCCTACAACAACTATCCCGACCCTCGATATAATAATCAGAATAATAATCAGAATAATAATCAGACCCCTCAGTATGGCAGTGGTTACACCCGAAATGATAACGACTACGCTTCAAACAACAACAATTTCACTCAAAATAACAACGGCTATACAGGTAATAACAATGCCTATCCAGACATTAATTCAAAAGGTATAAATTCTGGTTATCGAGGTTTGATGACATATCAGGAGTTTGGCAACATGAAAGAGAGAATTAAACAAAATACACTCGAAAATGGCAAACTGGAAACAGCAAAAGAGATGACACATGAGAACGTCCTAACAGCTATCCAAGTCGCTGAAATAACCCGATTGTTTACTTTTGACAACAATCGTCTCGAATACGCCAAATTTGCTTTTGACTATACCTACGACCGTGAAAACTACCTTGTTGTGAGCGATGCTATGGCTTTTCAGAAAAACAGAGAAGCTTTGCAACGTTATGTTCAACAAAAAAAATAAGACATATTTTAAAGATCATTACACAAACCAAAAGATGCGAGGCGTTTTTAAATGTCGCGCATTCTTTGCTTTTGTCGTTTAATTTCCGTTGTTTGTAAAAAATATTTCATTCCCTCCTTTAGACGGACTTCATTTGTTCTATCAAAAGGTATTTTATGTAACTCGTTCAATTACAACACTTTTATCAATATATTTAAAAGACATTATTTCAAAAAAAATATTTCAAAAAATGAAAAAATTAGCACTCCTTTTTGTTTTCGCTTCTTTCGCCCTTGCTTCAAAAGCACAAACAGCTGACGAAATTGTCGGAAAATATCTCACCGCTATCGGAGGTGCCGAAAAATGGAAAAAACTCGAATCACAAAGTATGACAGGGTATGTCGTTGTGCAAGGCATGAATATTCCCTATACTGCTATACAAGCAAGACCTAATCTGGTGTACAGCGCCGGAGAATTCCAAGGCAACAAATTTATCGAAGCTTTCGACGGTACCGTGGCTTGGATGCAAAACCCGTTTGCAGGTGCCGCCAAACCGACTAAAAAAGACGCAGAAGAAACGGCAATAGTTGCTAAAGAGCCGTTTGAAGACGACTTGATTGATTATAATACGAAAGGGCATACACTCGAACTGGATGCCAAACAAGAGGAAATGGATGGTGTAAAATGCTTCAAAATCACGATGAAACGCAAACAAGGCGATGAAAAAGTCTATTTCATAGATGGTGAAAATTATATCCCAGTTTGTGTGCGCAGTTTTGCGCAAACGGGACCAGCTAAAGGACAAGCCGTTGAAACGTATTTAAGTGAATACAAAGAAGAGGGCGGTTTGATGATGCCACACACAATAGAAACTAAAATGGGTGGACAAACAGTTGTGACCATCAAAATGGAAAAAGTAGAAATCAATCCAACGTTAGACAAAAAGATATTCTCATTTCCTGAGAACTAATTTTAGATGAAGGTTAAATTTGAATCCCGCCATTTCAGAAATCGAAATGGGGGGATTTTTTATTTTACGCATAACACAAAAGGTAAAATTGCGTTTTAGTTATCTCTGCATCACATCAGTTACTTACAAAAATGTCTATTTTGCATAAAAAAACATCAATGAAAAGTATTAAATCAATTGTTCATAACTATTTTCCATTCAATCCCCCCCCTCTCCAAAGGAGTCCATTCGGACAGTATCGCTTACTCGCTTTGCTCTTTTTTTTCCTTTTAGCAACGGTTTTACCTTCTTGTAGAGTGAAATCAGGCTGCGCATCAAGCCAAAAAAACTATACGAACAGCATGGAAAGGACTAAAAAACGAGGTAAGACCTCTTTATTTCCGAAATCTGTAAATAAAAAGATAAAGCATTAATTGGTTGTTGGTTATTGGTTGTTGGTTATTGGTTATTAGGGATTGGTTATTGGTTGACCAATCCCTAATAACTAAATAACCCAAAAATTTTGAAATCTCAAAAATTCATACTACTTTTGTGGTATTAAATCGCTCGGGGAAGAGGGAACGTGTTGACACCGTTCCCTCTTTCGTTTTTCTGGTTGACTGGTTATTGGTTAGCCAAATAAACCGATAACTAATAACCAATCCCTAATAACCGATAACTAATAACCAATACGATGATAGAAGAACAAATAAAAGAATGGCTGCTTACAAAGTTTGAAGAGCCTGAATACAACGATTGCTTTCTCATTGAATTGAGCATTTCGCCTACAAAATTGGTAGATATCATCATTGATGCCGATGCAGGTGTTAAGTTTGAACAATGCCACCGCATCAGCCGACACATCGAAAACCTCATTGATACTGAGGGGTTACTTGGTGAAGAATATACACTTGAAGTTGGTTCGCCTGGCATCAGTCGCCCTTTGAAATTGGCACGTCAATACCCGCGCAATGTCGGACGTACCTTGGAAATCATAGATACTGAGGGGGTGACAACAACAGGCGTTTTGACGACTGTTGTTGCAGAAAAGATTACAATCGAATACGAAGAGGTGCGTAAAGAAGGAAAAAAGAAGATAAAAGAAACCCTAACACGGGAAATACCGTTTGAAAAAATCAAATCGGCTTTGGTACAACTAAGTTTTAAATAATTGACTTTTATAAATTTAACAATAAAATCATAAAAAGCTATGATGAATCTCGTAGATAGCTTCGGCGAATTTAAAGAAGGAAAAAATATAGACCGTGCGGCACTGCTGCGGGTTTTGGAAGACGTATTCCGTACTTTGATTAAGAAAAAATATGGTACGGACGAAAACTTCGATGTCATTGTCAACGCGCAACGTGGTGACTTGGAACTGTGGCGTGTCCGCGAAGTTGTTCCCGACGGTGAGGTAACTGACGAACGGGCGCAAGTGTCCGCTTCGGAAGCCAAGTCAATTGATGCGGATTACGGCATCGGTGACGAATGTTATGAGCAATTGACGCTCGAAGAATTTGGTCGTCGTGCCATTCAAGCTGCCCGTCAAACCTTGATTTCAAGGATTATGGACTTGGAAAAAGACGATATTTTCAAGAAATACTCCGAGCGTGTCGGCGATTTGGTCGTTGGCGAAGTCAGCCAAGTCTTGAAAAAAGAAATCCTTGTTTTGGACGACAACACAGGCAACGAAGTTGTTTTGCCACGTACAGAAATGATTCGCGGCGATTTCTACCGCAAAGGCGATGCTGTGAAAGGTATCATCAGCAAAGTAGAAATGAAAAACTCTACACCTGTCATCGTTATGAGTCGGACAGATGAGAAATTCCTTGAAAAATTGCTTGAACAAGAAGTACCTGAAATCGAAGACGGTGTTATCACGATTAAGAAAATCGTTCGTTTGCCAGGTGAAAGAGCTAAAATTGCTGTCGAATCTTATGACGACCGCATTGACCCAGTTGGGGCGTGTGTCGGTATGAAAGGTTCGCGTATTCATGGCATCGTCCGTGAATTGCGCAATGAAAATATTGACGTGATTAACTTCACAACCAATATGCAACTCTATATTCAACGTGCTTTGACACCTGCGAAGGTGAGTAGCGTTGAAATTGACTCTAACACGATGCGTGCTGCCGTTACTTTGAAATCGGAACAAGTATCGTTGGCGATTGGTAAGTCAGGTACAAATATCAAATTGGCTTCAAAACTGACAGGTTACGAAATTGACGTATTCCGCGAAGATGAAGAAGTCGAAGTAGATGACGTTGACCTCGACGAATTCAGAGACGAACTCGAAGATTGGGTTGTGGATGTCCTCAAACGCATCGGTTGCGATACGGCACGTGATGTCTTGAATCTGAAAGCCGAAGAAATCATTCGTCGTTCAGACCTTGAAGAGGAAACGGTGCATGAAATCATCCGTATTTTGACGGCTGAATTTGAAGAAAGTTAGTAACACCCAGTTGCACTTGGTAAAAAAAAACGCCTGTTTGAGTTTTCAAATAGGCGTTTTCTTTTTAACCCTCAGTATTTTAACTACAAAAATTGTCAAGAACTATTTATTTAATCTTGCTTCATCATCGTATCGAACAAATACTAATTTTTCATTATCTCCTATAATTTCCTTATCCTTACTGCCTCTATTCTTAAACCAAAAAGTAGTAAATATTTTATCATCCTCTATACAACTATAATATCCTTCTTTAGTAGGTTTAAAGTAAAGTATGCTTAATTCCGTAGCATCATAAATAGAAATTCCAAAATTGTAATTTGCTCGTTTATATGTTAGGAATAGATTTTTACCATCCCTGATACTGCTAATCAATGTATAAGCTCCACTTTTATTGCTATTCCACGTGCCAATCTCAGATATAAGCAGCTGTTCTCTACCTTTTTCAATGCGACTTCTAAGTTTTAGATATTTTTCTTTATCTTGTTGTGCACTATATTCTTTGTTTTCGATTGAGATCCCTTCAGGAGGTTCTGGAAAATGCCCTATAAACTTAAGCAAAAAATATAGCAAAGTACAGCTTAATAAAGTTATTAATATTGGTATCATTGTAATCTATTTTTCTGAATCAAATAATTTTGTGTCATTGAGGTAAAATTAAATATTTATTTAAAAATAAAAAAAATATACTTAATTTAGTTTTTGAATAATAAGTAACGAGTAAATAATAACATGGTTAAGTAAGTGTTCGCAACTGATTGATTTTCAGTCAATAGAAAATTCAAATTTGACCAACTTATTATTTACTCGTTACTAAACTAAATTTTTCAATTCTAATCTGATAGTAAAATACGACTATCTACATTCCTCTTAACATTGGTTATTTTTTCTTATAGTTTATGAGCCAGCTCAAACTCTAAAAAATATTCGTTCTGTGACACTTTTTGTGGTAGGACAAATGACTCACTGTTTGTCGCTTCGCGCCAAAGGCGTACAAAGAAAGGATTTTTATGGAGCGAAGCCATTTTTTGATGCAAAAGCATCAAA
>JAYSQG010000345.1:0-15412 GCA_043721685.1 Saprospiraceae bacterium
CCTAAATCTTGCAAACCGCGAATCAAAACTAAAGAATCGTCCAAAGTTTTTGCGCCATCGTCAATCCCTGGAATCAAATGCGAATGAATATCCACACCAATTTCAGAAAAATCGAGGGCAGCTGAATCTTTATTTTTGAAAAAAAAATTGAACAAAGCCAGTGAATGATGAATTATAAATGATGAATTTTTTAAGCCTTGATTTACTATGCTTTAGAATTCAAAATGGTAAGTTTTATTTTATTCATTTACATAAGGTTTATTTGGATTAAAGACATGGCTTCGCCTTTCATGTGTCCTGGTACACTGGTTCCTTTAAAAATTGAATAAAGGCATCTCACACTCAAAAACAGCAGACATAAAATGATATTCTTTGATTTTACAAAAAAGCCAAACAATATCACTCTAAAATGCGAAACAAAAATACTTCTAAAATCAGTCACGAAATTGAGTAGCAAAATTACACAATATCTCGATTATTCACATACTTACACAAAATATTATTAAAAAATACAAGCCATGTTGCCAACCCAATCCATACAGACCTGGTCAAATAAAATGGTTTAGTCTTCAATTTTTCTTTGAAAAAGACAATTTTGGAAAGCCAGAGGCAACACATAAATTGCATATGGAATTGTCATGGGTAATAATATTGTATCGTTTAAAAGAGTCGGTCTATTATGATTCATGTGTAAGTTTAAATCGTCAATAACTGTGGAATTGGCGGCAAAGGTAAAAAACAAATGGAAAACATGTTTTATTTGTTGAAAAAATATCATTTTCGTTATACAAACAATTAATAGCCCTTTTATGGTAGGCGATTTTGCAGACTATCTTTTTAGTGTGTCCCTGTTACAAATTCGTTTTTCACGACACCTAATTATATATACCCTTCTTGTTTTGTCCCGATTCAGGGTTATTTTTCAACTCAACCATTATGAATATAACTCCATCCTATTTGTTATCCGTGGACGTTTATTCAAAATTACAGAATAAATGCAGTTTTGCAGTAAAAATGTTTTTACAGCAAAACATTTAAACAGACAAACGCTTTGCAGTAAAAATGTTTTGCTGTAGCTTTGCCGTAAGAAAATGGTGACTACTTGGAATTTCTTATTTATTCCTACGCATTCAGCCCCACCCTACCGACAACAAGGTGTGTTTTCTAAAATATAAGACTATAAAACAGAACAAATGCCGCAGGGTCAGTGAAATAAAACAAATGTGGCTTAAAATAAATAAAAACAAAAAAGGCATGAAAAACATTTTGCAGCATAAACGTAAAAACATTTTTACTGCAAAATGTTTCGCCGCAAAACCTTAAAAACGCATGATAATATCCATTACTTCGCTCAAAGGTGGCGTAGGTAAATCTACCATCACACAAAATTTAGCTGTGTGTTTTGCTCAATCAGGCTACAAGGTCTGTATTGCAGATGCAGATACCAATCAAAGTGCGCTGCGCTGGTCGAGTCTGCGAGATGCAGATTTACCTCCAGTTCCAGCTTTCGGTACGCCCGAAAAAACTTTATCGAGCAATATCAAACAGCTCAATTCGGATTACGAAATTGTGCTAATAGACGGTACGCCATCACTCGATCGCGTCACAAGCCGCATTATTTTGCTGGCTGATATAGTGCTCGTCCCTATTTTACCGAGTGGTTTGGACATTTGGGCGACAGAGCAATTTTTAGAACGATTGGCTGATGCACGAGCACAAAAAGAATCGGGTGAGATACCTGCTTACTTCATTCTGAATCAGTTCCAGTCAAACTTTAACTTGAACAAAGAATTTAAAGAGGTGCTGAACGAAACTGATATTCCTGTGCTTGAAAGTATGCTACGCCCTCGTGTCGCCTATCGTGAAGCCGTCATTAAAGGGCTTGGCGTGTATGAATTTAAGGATGAGAAAGCCAAAAGCGAGTTTATCGCACTTTATAACGAAATTCTGGGGATAATAACAAAAGCATGAAAACATTTTGCAGTAAAAATGTTTTGCAGCAAATATAGTTTTTACAATTTTGCAGCCCCTCAGTATTTTTTCAATTAAAAAATCAGAAAAACATGTCAGATAAAAAATTGGGTTTAAAAGATACATTGCGGCTTGCGCCTAAAATCGCTTTACCTAAAAAAGAACCGAATGTGGAGGCAACTGACCGAATGGTTCAGAAACTGCACGCCGAGGAAATTATAGAACCTGTTGTGGTTGCCGCTGTCCCGCAACCGATAATCGAAGAAGTACAGCCCGTCAACGAAAGTCGGCGTATTACGCTTGATGTGCCACTTGACCTTTACAAGCAAATGAAACGACGTGTATTCGACGATGGCGTGACACTAAAAAAATATATTCTGGAATTGGTCAATCATGATTTGAACCCCTAAATAGGAAACGGTACCAAAGTGTATAAGCCGATTTTGGTCTCAAAAGAATTCCCTTGAACAATAATCAGCATCAGGTATTTTCATAAGTCGTTCTATATCAGGCTATTATAGAAAAGTATATGCGCTTTTATTATGCGAGAAGGGCTTTATATTATAGGAGTACCAAACTGCACGTACTTTTTAAAATAGAGGTTTATCCTTTTAGCATGTCTTTATGTCCTAGTTTTCATTCCTTTTGCCTTCTTTTTTGTATTTTTAAAAAGTTAAAACAACAATTTTGTTGTTATAGGAATGAAAAAACTATAGGAATACTATTATAGGTTTGGGTACCAAACTGAGCGTACATTAAGTACCAAACTGAACGTGAAAAAGAGGTCTTTTTTGCACCAAACTGAGCGTGGAAAACTTGGATAGTTATTTCTAATCTTTCATTTTGGTAATTTTTGCACCAAATTGAACGTGGATAAGCAGGAAAAGTACCAAATTGAACGGTTCGATAACTATTTGGTACCAAACTGAGCGCACTTTCTCTTATTGAAGGTACCAAACTACACGTATATATATAGGTGTAAAGCTGTGCGCTAGCTTAAAGACAAGTATGGCGTGGCATTAAGTACCAAACTTCACGTAAGTTTAAAGCCAAAATCGGGGAAGGCATGGATTTTTTGTGGAATCGGGGTCGGTGAGTTGTATAAGTAAAGCCCCTTGTTCGCATCTTCCTCAAAACGAGCCTGAATGTATTGAAGGCGTACCATAATCAGGGTTTTGCGGAAAACTTGCTTAAATTTCTTCATCTCACCATAACCACTGCCAAATTGGTCTTTGAGGTTCTGCCAAGACACAAATTGCGGCTTATCGCGGTCAATACGGTGCAATCGTTGCGCCAACCAAGCATAAATATCAAGCGCCATCGCATTATGAGACAAGGCACCCAAAGCTCTTTCGTCGAGCGGAATGGCATGATTCATCAAACTATTGAAATAATCGTCGGTTAATTGCACATTTGAGTTCCAAATAATCCGCTTATTGTCGTCTTTTGGAAACCAAGAGTCAAAAGCCTTTACAATTTGCAAATTCACTTGCATCCCACGTTCGCCATCAGAATAACCCAAACTAATCAACGAAGTCGTCAACCGGCGCAACTGTTCTTTCACTTCATTTATCGTTCGACCATCGGTATTCAAACCAAGAGATTTGATAAAAGCAGACATGGTATCCTCAATATGTAGCGTTTTGTCCTGCGTTTTTATCGCTTGCGAGTTTATATGTGCCAAAATAAGGCGTGCTTTTGTGCCATAAGGCAAACCGACAAACTCAAATTTCCCTGTTTCGGGGTTCAAGGCATCATTTGCTTGAACGGCAAGGCTCACATGACCCTGTTGTTGCTGCCAAACACGCACATCGTCACCTGGATTGCGATAGGGTAGAAAGGTCTGGCACAAAACCGAATGTTGAAAAATAGCTTCTTTAATCGTTGCTGGATGGATGATTAAGTCCAAAGCCGTTTTCTGAATGCGGTCTTTGATGGGTGTCGATTTATTGTCTTGTGACATAAGGCATTTTATTTTTAAATCCGTGAAGTCGCTGCAAGTTCTACTTTCTTTTTCAGAATAAAAAATTAGAAATTTATCAAAAAGGATGCGAAAATACTGAGGGGGTATTTATCTTCACCCAAAAGTCTAAATAAATTCATTTATAACCAACAACAAGGATGAAAAAATACATTCTCGCCATAGATCAAGGCACAACAAGCAGCCGAGCCATTGTTTTCGATAAAAAAGGGAACATTATTGCTGTTTCGCAGCAAGAGTTTACACAATATTTCCCCAAACCAGGTTGGGTTGAGCACGATGCCGATGAAATTTGGCAATCTATTCAAAACGTCGTCCGTGATGTGTTGCGTGAAGTCAATCCCTCCGATATTGCCGCTATTGGTATTACAAATCAGCGTGAAACAACTGTTGTGTGGGATAAAAGGACTGGAAAACCCATTTATAACGCCATTGTTTGGCAAAGCCGACAAACAATGGGCGTTTGTGATGCACTCAAAGCACAAGGACTTGACCCCACAGTACGTGCCAAAACTGGCTTATTGATTGATGCCTATTTTTCAGGCACAAAAGTCAAATGGATGCTCGACAATGTGGCAGGTGCAAGAGCAGATGCCGAAGCGGGTCATTTACTTTTTGGCACAATTGATACATGGATTTTATGGAACTTGACGACTGAAAAAGTACACGCCACAGACTACACAAATGCTTCACGCACAATGCTTTATAATATTCACGACCTCAATTGGGACGATGAATTACTCACTGCGTTAACTGTACCTAAATCTATGTTGCCAAAGGTTATGGATTCCTCCGCTGTCTATGGCATCGCGGATACTGGCGTTGTAGGCATCGCAGGTATTCCCGTCTCAGGCATTGCAGGCGACCAACAAGCCGCTTTGTTTGGACAAGCTTGTTTTACCGGGGGCATGGCAAAAAATACTTATGGTACAGGTTGTTTCATGCTCATGAATACAGGTGAAAAAGCAGTGACTTCTAAAAATGGCTTATTAACTACCATTGCATGGGGCATAGGTGGAAAAGTAGAATATGCGCTCGAAGGCTCCATTTTTGTCGCTGGTTCAGCGGTCAAATGGCTGCGTGATGAAGTCGAATTGGTCAAAGATGCTGCCGATACTGAGGGGTATGCCAAAAGTATTTTAAGCAGCGATGGCGTTTATGTCGTGCCTGCTTTTGTCGGTTTGGGTACACCCTATTGGGATTCTGAGGTACGTGGTGCCATTTTTGGCCTAACCCATGGTTCAGGGAAAGCACAACTCATCAGAGCGACTTTGGAAAGTATTGCTTACCAAACTAAAGACGTTTTGAGCATCATGGAAAAAGATTCAGGTATCAAACTTAAAGCCTTACGGGTTGATGGTGGCGCTGTCAAAAATGGCTTTTTGATGCAATTTCAGGCGGATCTTTTGGCTACAAGGGTTGAGAGACCTGTGGTACAGGAAACGACGGCTTTGGGTGCAGCTTATTTGGCAGGTTTAGCGGTCGGTTTTTGGAAAGATTATGCCGATATTTCAACAAATTGGCAATTGGATGCTGCTTTTAAGCCTAAAATGAAGCGAGTTGAAGCCATTAAACTCTATAAAGGGTGGCAATTGGCAGTCAAAGCAGCTCGGGTCTTCAAGCCTAAATAGCATACATTTTTACGGCAATCAATAAAAACATTTTGCAGTAAAAATGTTTTTATTGACCTTTTCACTAAAAAATACGTTCAACAACTGGACGTGTTTTTTAATGAAAATCCACCCCTCAGTATTTTTAAATTATGATATTCTAAAACTTTAAACGCATAAAATGACTATTAAAACCATTATTTTCGACCTCGGTGGTGTGCTGATTGATTGGGATCCCAAGTACGTTTTTAACGAATTGATTCCTGATGAACAAAAACGGCAGTTCTTTTTCCAAAATGTTTGTACTCATGAATGGAACGTAGAACACGATGCAGGTAGACCGATTGCCGAAGGAACGGCGCTCAAAATCGCGGAGTTTCCAGAGTGGGAAACTGAAATTCGCGCTTATTATGGACGTTGGACGGAAATGCTAGGTGGTGCCTTAAATGACACTGTTGCGCTTTTGAAAGAACTGATTGACCACCCCAATTACCGTGTTTTGGCACTGACTAACTGGTCGGCAGAAACTTTTCCAATTGCTTTAGGCATATTCGATTTCTTGCATTGGTTTGAAGGCATCGTCGTGAGTGGCGATGAAAGAACGCGAAAACCGTTTCGGCAGATTTATGATACTTTACTACATCGTTACGAAGTGTCGCCATCAGAAGCTATTTTTATAGACGATTCGCTTGCAAACGTAAAAGGAGCAGAAGCAGTGGGTATACGTAGTATTCATTTTCAATCAGCGGATCAGCTAAGGTCGGCTTTGAAGGATTATGGGGTAGAGATTTGAGACCCCTCAGTAAATTTGGGCTTGCCAAATAATATTCTAATATTTTAATAATAGAGGAATATTTAAAAGTATAAGAACATGTTTTCAGAACATAGTTCTGTCTGTTGCTCACTGACAGAGAGGACATTGTACGCACCTACAAAAAACCTAACTTTGCAGCAACAAAACCCTTCAAAGCACTCAAAGTAGATAGAAATGAAAAGTCCGAAAATAACATTGGTTGGCGCGGGTCCCGGAGATCCCGATTTAATAACGATTAAAGGTATGAAAGCCTTACAGTCGGCAGATGTTGTGTTGTATGATGCGCTTGCTAATGAAGACTTGTTGGCATATACGCCTGAAAATTGTCAAAAGATTTTTGTTGGAAAAAGAGCAGATAAGCACGCTTATACTCAATTGGAAATCAATGACTTATGTGTTCAATATGCGCTGCAATTCGGTCATGTCGTCAGGTTGAAAGGCGGCGATCCTTTTGTATTTGGTCGTGGGCATGAGGAAGTTCAGTATGCACAGCAAAAAGGCGTCGAAGTCATTGTTGTTCCAGGCATTAGTTCAGCAATTGCAGTGCCTTCCTCTGTAGGGATTCCAGTCACAAGACGTGGTTTTAGTGATAGTTTTTGGGTTTTGACTGGAACGACTTCGGACGGAGACATTTCGCAGGATTTACGGTTTGCAGTAAAAACGGATGCGACGATTGTTATTTTGATGGGCATAAACAACTTGCACAATATCGTGACGTGTTATAAAGTAGAAGGAAAATCAACTTTGCCTGTTGCTGTCATTCAAAACGGTACTTTACCGAATGAAAAGGCGGTTTTTGGAACAATCGAAACCATTGAAACGATTGTTCAAGAAAACGATATTAAAGCACCTGCCATCATTGTCATTGGGAAAGTAGCGGCTGAATTTTTAGAAAATAATGATTTGAAAACTCAAATTAAAGTCGAAGAACAAAAATTGGATAGGATAGGGGAGGAGAGTGATTCGAAAATAACAAATCGTTTTCTTGAACCTAAGAACCAATTATTCCCCATTTTTATCAAAATGCATCAACTTCAATTGCTCATCATTGGCGGTGGTTATGTGGGTTTGGAGAAAGTAACAGCCGTCTTGGAGAACAGCCCTCATGCTGATATAACACTTGTTTCACCTGAAATTAGAGATGAAATTGTCGAATTTTCAAAGTTGTATCCAAACCTAAAATTGGTTTATAAACGGTTTGAAATGGGGGATTTGAATGAAAAAGACTTAGTCATTGTAGCGACAAATGACAAGCCTCTGAACCAACAAATAAAAGGGTGGGCGAGGGAACGACGCATCATTACAAACGTCGCAGATACCCCCGATTTTTGCGATTTCTATCTCGGTTCTGTTGTCAAAAAAGGCAGTTTGAAGTTAGCTATTTCTACAAATGGTAAATCGCCAACATTAGCAAAACGTATCCGTGAAGTTCTTGAAGACGCTTTTCCAGATGAATTAGAACAGGTTTTTGACAATTTAAGAGAGATAAGGCAGACTTTGACGGGTGATTTTACCGAAAAAGTACGCAAGCTCAATGAGATTACTTCAGTTTTGAAGAAAAAATAAGGTTGTATTGCTCTTGAGCTAACAATACAACAATGTAGCAATACAACAATACAAAACATGACCAAAATACTATTCACAAGACCTATTGACGAAGCTTCGCGCGAGGCTTTAATCGAAGCAAAACTGGATTTTACAGAGACCAGTTTTCTCCGATATACCCCCTCAGTATCTGACGATATTTTGAGGGCAATTCGTGCAGGATTGTCACAACATCTTGTTTTTACGAGCCAAAATGCTGTGCGTATATTTTTTCAAACACTTGATAATCAACGGCTAAAGTTGCCACATACCACTCAGTGTTATGCCATTTCAGGTTCGACAAAAACGATGCTTCAAAAATTTAATCATGCACCAACTTTGACAGCGGATTCAGCAAAATTACTGGCACGTGTTATCTTGAAGAAAGTAAATCCGAATGATGTCACTTTTGTTTGTGGCAATTTACGGCTACCTGATTTGCCTAATATTTTGACAAAAAACAAGGTTGAAGTTCAAGAATTAGTTGTTTATCGCACTGAATGGACACCCCTCAGTATCCGCACGCCTTATGATGCGATAGTTTTTTTTAGCACAAGTGCGGTGGATTCTTTTCTAATCAATAATAAACTCAATCCCGAAATGCCGTTTTTTACGCTTGGAAAAACAACGGCGACTTACCTAAAAAAGAAAATTAAAGCCCAAAATGTACTCATTGCGGCAAAGCCTGAATTGCCTGTTTTGGTAGATACAATTGTAAAAAACTACGCTTTGCAGTGAAAGCGTAAAAACATTTTGCAGTAAAAATGTTTTACTTTTAACAAAAACGTAGTACCCCAGTATCGCGTGCAATCGGCTATTTCAAATAAAGCCAATTTGTTTGGGTGTTACATGATTTTAAATAAGTCGGAAATCAAATAATTCTGTTTCAATATATTAAATATTAAAAAAAATTTGGTAATGTAATTTTTTTTGTTTTATTTTCTGACAATATTTTAGAATATAATTTTATTGGTTCATCAGTTTAAATAATTATTAATTATGAAAATTACAAAATTTAGAATTAAAAAATTGCTGCTTACGGCTTTTGTGTTCATGTTCTCAATCCTTTTCGTAGATGCAAGGGTAGCAATTTGCGAGTTTAGCACGGGTACAGTTAATGTTTCTTATGCTACTGAAGGTAATTGTTGTAATACAACTGCTGGGTCGGCTCTGATGGAAACTTATACTTCTTAGGGGCAGTATTTAGCGACTTATGTTGATATTAGTTTTGCAATATCGGTAAACCCAAGCTGTCTTTAGTTCCCTTTTTTAATTCTATTTCACTAAGATAAAAATTAATAAAAATGAAACAGAAAATCGTTTATGTAGCATTCGTGACTCTATTTCTGATTGGTTGTCAGGTAGAGCAAAACAAATTGTCTTCTATTTCTGAAGAAAACAGAGAGGCATTTTTACAAGCTCCGATTCAAAAGGGTAATTATGAATTTCAAAATATAAGAGTAACTTATATTTTGGGTAAGAGCAAAGCAGAACAAAAAGAAAATAAAGATTTTCTTTGGTCTCAAGGTTTACCACCAGCAATAGATTTAGCTTTTCCAACCGACCCTAATTGGCGAAAGTGGGATGAAAAGTATCAAACCTTTATTTCTATGAATAAGCAAAATTCACATTTGATGCTCTATCGTCAAGTAGTATCTATCCATATTCTGCGTAATCATGCTCTTTTAGCAGATGTGAATGAAAAAAAGAAAATCGCATTTTACACCAAGGAATATATTGAATCTGGCGGCATAAGTGCCGGTTTGCTTTTTTACTGCTTTACAAGTTTGAAAGGAGAATGGAGTGATTTAGAAATAAATAGTTACATTAAATTAGTTATTCCCCGAATTGAAGATGCGATTTTAGATGGTCGAAATCATATTTCAGGTATCAAGAAAAATGCTGGGGAGTCAGCTAAAGCGCAGAAACTTATGTCTTTTGCCGCTACAGAGTTTAGCAAAATTTTTGACGAGCAAGACCAATATTTATCAAAGCTTAAAAAAATCAGTGATGGTAATGACTGAGTAATATTTTATTCAAAAATTAAAAAGGTACTTCTCATAATGAATGAGAGGTACCTTTTCTTTGTGGTGTAATTAACATATAAGAATTATACTTTATGATAGAGTATTGTCTGTATATTTTAATTATTCAGAATTGTATATTTAAAAATCATGAGTATTAAAATAAAAAAATGGAATGAAAAAAAAACCTATAAAATACTTGATAATGTGAACATTGTACGTTTATCTTTGTGCTATTAATTCCATAAAATAGGTAGAATTAGGATTTTTTACTAAAATTGGTCAACTTTTTGAAAGTACAAATTAAACGATATTGTTAATGACTATTTTGAATGAAATCGCCGATACATTAGCAGGAAAAAGTATAAAAGAGCAATTGACTTTTCTGGCAGCAGCCTATCCGAATCAAGCCTCTTTTTCAACAAGTTTTGGTATTGAAGATCAAGCGATTACACACTTTATTTTTTCCAATAACCTTCCCATCCGTGTTTTTACACTCGATACAGGTCGTAATTTTCAAGAAACCTATTCTACTTGGAATAAGACTTTACTGAAATACGGACAGACCATTGATGTTTTTTATCCCAATACTGAGGGGGTCGAAAAATTGGTTCGCCAAAAAGGACCGAATAGTTTTTACGATTCCGTCGAAAACCGCAAAGAATGTTGCTATATCCGCAAAGTTGAGCCACTTAACAGAGCATTGAAAGGGCAACAAATTTGGATTACAGGCATACGGGCAGAGCAATCGCCTAATCGCCAAGATATGACCAACCTTGAATGGGACGAAGCGCATGAACTTGTGAAATTTCACCCGATTTTCGATTGGACTTATGATGAGGTTCGTGAATTTATTGCTTCGAATGGCATACCTTATAATCCATTGCATGACAAAGGTTTTGTGTCCATCGGTTGCGCCCCTTGTACGCGTGCCATTGCACCAGGCGAAGATTTCCGCGCAGGTCGTTGGTGGTGGGAAGATGCCTCCAAAAAAGAATGTGGCTTGCATATTACGACAAACGAATTAGTCGAAAGTATGCAGCTCGAAGAAAATGCAAGTAACTAAAAATCAATTAATTATCAAACTAAATTTTATTTTATGTCAACACTACTTATGCCTGAGCTACCTGTTACGAGCATCAAAACAAAGCCCTCAAAGCCCGATACCCGTTGGGATTATCTTGACCAATTGGAGTCAGAATCTATCCATATTTTACGCGAAGTAGCGGGTCAATTTGAGCGTCCAGCTTTGTTGTTTTCAGGCGGCAAAGACTCGATAGTGTTGGCACATTTGGCACTGAAAGCCTTCCGTCCAGGGAAGTTCCCTTTTCCGTTGGTTCACATTGATACTGGGCATAATTTTCAAGAAGTCCTCGATTTTCGCGACAAATTGTCGTTTGAGTTTGGCGAAAAACTCATCGTTCGTCAAGTGTCGGATTCTATTAAAAAACACCGTTTGCAAGATGCAAAAGGCAAATTTCCAAGCAGAAACGCCTTGCAAACTTATGCATTGCTCGATGTGATTGAGGAATTTGAGTTTGATGCGTGTATCGGCGGCGCACGTCGTGACGAAGAAAAAGCCCGTGCAAAAGAGCGTATTTTCAGTCATCGTGACGAGTTTGGTCAATGGGACCCGAAAAAACAACGTCCTGAATTGTGGTCAATATATAATGGTAAGTTGCAAAAAGGTGAAAACATGCGTTGTTTCCCGATTTCAAACTGGACTGAATTGGACATTTGGAACTATATCAAACGGGAAAACATCGAATTGCCTTCTATTTATTTTGCACATAAACGTACTTGTGTGGTAACCGAAGGCGGGCAATTATTGGCTGTTACGGAGCATATCAGTTTAGACCATCAAGACGAAATTGTTGTTCGCAACGTCCGTTTTCGTACTGTTGGTGATTCGACATGTACGGCTGCTGTTGAAAGCGATGCTGCTACGCTTGACGATATTATCATAGATATTATTGCTGCGAAAGTGTCGGAACGTGGTGCAACTCGTTTAGATGATAGGATTTCGGAAGCGGGTATGGAGGATAGAAAGAAAAACGGTTATTTCTAATCGAACACCTTTCCGAAAGTTTTAAACTTTCGGAAAGGTTTAAATAATAATCAATTATAAATAGACAATAATCAATCTATAAAAATGGATATTCTAAGATTTATAACATGCGGCAGTGTAGATGATGGTAAATCAACCCTCATCGGACGTTTATTGTTCGATTCACACGCCGTTTCTCTTGATATTTTGAATGCTATAGAGCGTCAAACGAAGAACAAAGCGAATGGTACGATTGACTTGTCGTTGTTGACGGACGGTCTGCGGGCTGAACGTGAACAAGGCATTACGATTGACGTGGCGTATAAATATTTTACGACAAAAAAACGCAAATTCATCATCGCTGATGCGCCTGGTCATGTGCAATATACACGTAATATGGTCACAGGTGCTTCGAATGCAGATTTGGCGATTGTGTTGATTGATGCCCGTCAAGGGGTGATTGAACAGACGCGCCGGCACTCATTAATTACATCGCTTTTGGGTATTCCACGTATAGTTGTGGCGATTAATAAAATGGATTTGGTCGGTTTTGACCTCTCAGTATTTGAGCAAATTGTCGAGGATTACAAGGTTTTGGCAGCACAATTGGGCTTAAAAGACGTGAAATTCATTCCACTTTCTGCTTTAAATGGTGACAATGTGGTGGATAAATCTAAGAATTTGGCATGGTTCGAAGGCGGTACATTGCTTGAATATCTTGAAAATGTAGAAGTTACGGTTGATACAAATGCGACAGATGCCCGTTTCCAAGTGCAATATGTGATTCGCCCACGTGACGAAGAACACCACGATTATCGCGGATATGCGGGTCGGATTCAAAGCGGTGTTTACAGGGTTGGGGATAAAGTTGCTGTTTTGCCGTCAGGTATTGAAAGCACGATTTCACGTATTGAAACCAATTTACAAGATGTCAAAGAGGCGCATGTCGGTCAATCGGTGGTTTTACATTTGGCAGATGATATTGATATTTCACGTGGTGATTCAATTGTTGTAACATCTGAAACAGCAGCAGCGACGGTTTCAAACGAAATTGAAGCGCATATTTGCTGGTTCGATGAGCGTCAACCGTTGCATGAAGGAACGAAGTTGATACTTCAAAATGGCGCAAATACAGTGAAAGCCATTGTCCGTGAAATTGAATATAAATATGATATTTCGACGCTTGAAAAAGTATCGGTTGTGGGCGATATGGGTGCAGTTGGCAAATTAAATGATATTGTGAAAATATTGTTGAAAACAGCAAAGCCTATTGTTTTTGATAAATATGGTCAAAATCGCCAAACAGGTTCGTTTATTTTGGTCAATGAAAATACATGTAATACCGTTGCGGCGGGCATGATTACAGGTAAGTATTTGGTTGATGATTTTGAAATTTGATAACTATTTATCGAGCTACGAATTACACTTATTTTTACGAATTTTTCTAATTACGACATATACGTCTCGATTCGTAAAATTCGTAAATTAAGTGTAATTCGTAGCTCAAAATATAATATTTAAAATGGCTGTATTACAAAATTCGACTTTACCCATAGAATCAGCAGACAATAAGTTTGACCAATTGATTTCGGGTTATGATGATAGACAATTGCTTTGGTTGAGCGGTTATCTTTATGGTTTGGCTAATGCAAAATCGGATAATCGAGTGCCTTCTGATGTCGTTTATCGCTCGCCTGTTGCCCCCTCAGTAACGACGGGTACAAATGGCAATGTTGCTGTTGCTGCAAAACCGTCGAAGGTGACAATCCTTTTTGGTAGTCAATCTGGCAATTGCAAAAAGGTGGCAAATCAAGTGGCAGATGCTTTGAAAGCGGCTGGTACGGAGGTTGTTGTAACGGATATGGCGGAGTACAAACCGGCTCAATTGAAGAATGAAAAACTGTTGTTAATTGTTGCGGCGACTTATGGCGAAGGCGAACCGCCCGCAGCCGCAGAGGAATTGCACAAGTTCATTTTCAGCAACCGTGCGCCAAAATTGACAGCCGATACGCAGTTTGCTGTCTTAGCTTTGGGTGATAAATCGTATTTGCAATATTGCCAAACAGGTAAGGATTTTGACCAGCAATTAGAGAAATTGGGTGCAAAACGCATCGCTGACCGCATTGATTGCGATGTGGATTATCACGATGATGCAGATAAATGGGTGAAAGTAGTTGTTGAAAAATTGCCTAAACCGACAAATGGCGCAGCATCAAATGGCAATGGTCATGCCTATTTAACGGCTACAAAACAAGAAACACCCGCTTCGAAATACGATAGAAAAAATCCGTTTGAAGCAGAGGTTTTAGAAAAAATACAACTCAATGGACGTGGTTCAGTCAAAGAAACATGGCACGTTGAGTTAAGTCTCGAAGGTTCAGATTTGACTTATGAGCCAGGCGATGCTTTGAATGTATTTGCTACAAATTCAGAACGTTTGGTGGCGGATGTTTTGAAAACATCAAAATTAGACCCCTCAGTATTGGTTGATTTTGATGGTCAAAAACAGAAACTAGGTGATATATTGTTGGAAAAAGCAGAGTTGTCTGTTTTGACTCGTGATGTGTTGCAGAAATATTATGGTTTTACAAAAAATGACAAACTAAAAGCGATTCTCGACGACCCGAAAGCTTTGCAGGCATATATATATGGTCGTGATGTTGCGGACTTGTTTGTTGATTTTCCATCAGAAGTACCCCCTCAGTATTTTGCCGATTTTTTGAGAAAAATGCCGGCTCGTGCCTACTCAATCGCTTCAAGTTTGGCGGCTCATGAGGACGAAGTGCATCTGACAGTCGGTGCTGTGCGCTATAATTTTAGAGGTCGTAAAAAGGAGGGCGTGGCTTCTTCTTTCCTTGCTGACCGTGTTTCAGTGGGCGAAAAAGTGAAGGTTTTTGTTGAAAAAAATGAATATTTCAAATTGCCAAATGACCCGAATGCGGACATTATTATGGTCGGACCGGGTACAGGCATTGCGCCTTTCCGCGCTTTCGTAGAGGAACGTGCAGAGACAGGTGCGGAAGGTAAAAACTGGTTGTTCTTCGGAAATCCAAACTTTACAACTGACTTTTTGTATCAAACAGAATGGCAGCAATATTTGAAAAAAGGCAATTTAGACCGATTGGATTTAGCGTTTAGTCGTGACCAAAAGGATAAAATCTATGTCCAACATCGCCTTTTGCAAAAATCAAAACTCATTTTTGAGCGTTTGCAAAATGGTTCTTACTTCTACGTTTGTGGCGATAAAAACAAAATGGCAGGAGATGTTGAACGTGCTTTGATACAAATTGCGGTAAAAGAAGGTGGATTTTCAGAAGAAAAAGCATTGGAATTTATCAAAGATTTGAAGAAAAAACGGCAGTATTTGGAAGACGTGTATTA
>JAYSQG010000346.1:0-9426 GCA_043721685.1 Saprospiraceae bacterium
TACACCTTATAAATGTAAATAGTTGATATTCAATATAGAATACAATTTTTAAAAACATATTAATAATCGGGTCGAAACTTGTGATGTATGGACAGCCTCAAAGGTATCCGATACGTGTGCGCCCCAAATCCTTTCACCTTGCTTTCTTAAAGACGGCTGTATCCGAAACCCAACTTGGTACAATATAACCACCTGTATCAAAGACCGTTTGTGGCATTTTTTGTTGTAAAACACTTAAATCATTAGGAGAAACCGTTGTTTTGTAAAGAAAAACTTGCTTCAATGCGCTCAAATTACTGAGGGGGTGCAAACCATCGCTTTTAATGTTTGTACCAACTACATTTAAGTATTGCAAATGGCTCAAGGACGTTAATCCATCTAAACCTTGATTGGTAATAGCTGTATTGTCAAGGTTTAAACGGGTCAAGTTGGTCAATTTAGAAACCGTTGTCATTGCTGAATCCGTTATTTTAGTATTGCCCAACTTCAACCAAACGAGTTGTTTTGCAAAAGGTAAAAGCAAAGCTACTTCCCTATCCCCTGCCTTTGGAATAGAGACAAAATTGGCTTGTAAATAATTACTATTTGGCGCAACAGCGATGAGCAAAATGCCTTTTTTTCTTACAGAATCTATCAACTTTTCGTCGGCTGCCTCAACAGTTTGAGTAGGTATGAAAGGATTTTCTTTTTTAGCAACAGGTGTATTGTAGTTTGCAAAAATAGCTTTGACCGCATCGGGTTGTTCAAGGTCTTTAACCTTTTTATCAAAAGTCAAACCTTTATCAATCCACCAACGCAGCAGCAGAATGTCCTGTTCCGTCGGTTGCGTTTTGCCTTTGGGCGGCATGTGGTGTTTCGCATCCATGTCCAACACAAGACGTTTGACCATTTCAGAATTATCAACTTGTCCTGCGATGGCGATTACGCCATTTTCACCTCCTTTCAAGAAAGCGTCTTTGTCGTCCATCCTCAATTTGCCTTTTTGCTTTGTGTTGTTGTGGCAACTCATACATTTTTCTTTCAAAATGGGCTCAATGATGTCGCTGTAAACGAAGGCTTCTTGAATGTTTTCAGGCAATTTTTTAGCTAAAACGACCCCCTCAGTATTTTTACTCTTTTCATTAGAAAAAAGATAGTTTTCACCATGCGTCAAAGTCCCACCAAAATGACCTGTTATTGATAAACCAGCGACTAAAACCAACCAAAACCAGATATTGTCGTGTTTTTTTGAAAAATACAAGAACACCGAAGCGGTAGCAACGGCAATGCCGAGCCATTTATGGTAATCTAAAGTATCAGAAGCATAGTCGCCATTCTCTGACAGCAACCAACCTGTAACGCAAGCCGCCACAGCACTCAATGAACCGAGTAATAAAGTCACCGGTATCGCCGCTGACAAGTCTTTATATCGTTTTGTTTTTGACAAAAGGACAAAAACAATATTGAGCAACAAAATGCCAATGGGCAAATGGACAATTAATGGATGGAATTTTCCCACTTTTGATGAATTAAGTAATGTGTATAGGTTTTTAGCCTTGACTTTATTTATATCGCTCCCGCAACACCTTCATCATATACACATTGATATCCCATTGATTTGCAAGGGCTTGTCGGGTATAAGGCAGCGTCGGCATATAGTCAGGTGGTCCAAATTCGGTCAAAATGGTTATCGGTTTGCCTTCTTGTTTACGTCTCTGAACGATTTTATCCCACCAACCGAAGTGTGCTTTTACGGCTTTATCCCATTCGGGTGCACGAGGGTCGTTGACTTGTGGTCCTTCGGCGTGTCCAATACGGGCATGAATGTGTCCGGCTCTTGCACAAGCCAAATCGAGCGTTTCTGCTTGGTCTTCCAACAGCGATTCGTGGACGCAACACCAATGTGAGAGGTCGCAAGTGAGTTGTAAATCTGCATTTTTCTCTAAATAACCTCTCGCAATCGGCGCACTGTACATAATACGTGAGCGATGTGTCTCGTGATAGATGCCCAAACCTGTTGCTACTGACATCTTTTTAGTCACATCAAAAAAGGCTTGACATTGCTCCGCAGTGAAATAGTCTTTGCCTGAATGACAATTGATATACAGCGGTTTTTGAATGGTTTGAATAGCGGCTGCTTCCACTTGTTGTGCAAAAGCATCTAAATTTGTCTTAAAATCAGCACTGCCCGACCCACAGAGAAAGCCAATATCTAAACCATGTTTGTTTAAAGCAGCGAACAATTCGTCGCGCTTCTTTGCATCGGTAGGCCACCACATTTCGATGCCGTCGTAACCGACTTCTTTGGCTTTGGCACAGAAACTGTCCACGCTGCCATCGAAACCCCAACTGGTTCCTAAGATTTTTAAGTTAGACACCCCCTCAGTAAAAATAGGTTTTGCATAACTTTCAAGCGTTGTTAAGATCGTTGTTGCCATTGTTGATTGTAGGAATTTTCGTCTGTTCATTAAAAAAGAGCGTTTTGGTTAAATAGTAAAGGAACTGTATGAAAAACAGCCTACCCACAATTCCGAAGGAATTAAATACGAATAACCGTAGATGAAATCTACGGAATAAATAGCGGACAGTCTCACAACGCTGAAAGCGTTGAATGTGTCCTGTGGCATTATATTCAACTCCTTCGGAGTTGGAAGACAGCTTTCTGCACATCCGTAGATTGCATCTACGGTTATTCGTATTCAATTCCTTCGGAATTGTGGGTAAGCTATTTTTGCATCACGCCAAATAACCTTACGAAGGTTGTATTTGTTTAAGCCACCACCTCGTTAATCACTTTCCCCGCCACATCCGTCAAGCGAAACGGTCTTCCTTGAAAATGATACGTCAATTTCTCGTGGTCAAAGCCTAATTGATTCAATATCGTCGCTTGTACATCGTAAACAGACGTTTTGCCGTTGATGACAGAATATCCAATCTCGTCAGTTTCACCATGCGAATAACCTTTTTTCACGCCACCGCCTGCCACCCACATCGTAAAAGCCTCGGAATGGTGGTCACGACCTTTGAAAGCGTTGGGTTTATTCTCTCGATTCTCTAACATAGGCGTTCTGCCGAATTCACCGCCCCACACAACAAGCGTTTCATCGAGCAAACCCCGTTGTTTTAAATCTAATATCAAAGCGGTGACAGATTTATCCGTTTGACGACATTTATTGACCAAACCAACATCAATTGAGCCATCTTCGGATGTGCCGTGCGTGTCCCAACCCCAATCAAAAAGCTGTACGAAACGAACGCCTTGCTCCACTAATTTACGTGCCAACAACGCATTATTGGCAAAACACGATTTACCGACTTGTGTACCGTACATATCGTGAATATATTTCGGTTCGGACTTGATGTCCATAACTTCGGGAACGGACATTTGCATCTTGAAAGCCATTTCGTATTGGGCGATGCGGGAAATGGTCTCTGGGTCTTTGACTTGTTCGTATTGCAAACGGTTGACATCGTTTATGGCATCAATGGACGCTCTGCGCAGGTTGCGGTCAATGCCTTCGGGGTCGTTCAAAAACAAAACAGGATCGCCTTCGGAACGGCATTGAACGCCTTGAAATACTGAGGGGAGGAAACCACTGCCCCAAACGCTCTTACCCGCATCGGGGTCTTTGCCGCCCGACGTCAAAACGACGAAGCCAGGCAAATTTGCATTCTCTGAACCTAAGCCATACGTGACCCATGCGCCCATACTCGGACGACCCAATCGTGCGCCGCCTGTGTGTATCAACAGTTGGGCGGGTGCGTGATTGAATTGGTCGGTATGCACGCCTTTTAGGAAGCTGATTTCGTCGGCAACAGTCTGCAAATGTGGTAAATAGTTGGAAATCCAAGCACCACTTTGACCATGTTGCTTAAATTCGGCTTGTGGAGCGAGCATTTTAGGCACGCCACGTATAAAAGCAAAACGTTTGCCTGCTAACAACGATTGTGGACAGTCTTGACCGTCCATTTTCAACAATTCAGGTTTGTAATCGAACAATTCCAATTGAGACGGCGCACCTGCCATGTGGATATAAATCACTGATTTGGCACGCCCTGCGAAGTGTGGGAGACGTGGCGACAAGGGATTGATGGGGTCAATCATCAATTCATTGCTCGCCATACTGAGGGGGGTGTTTTTATTCCCATTAAAACAGCCACCGACCAAGCTACCCAAAGCCATACCGCCTAAACCCATGCCGCATTGTTGCAAAAAATGGCGACGGGTGATATAGTTTAAGGCTTCTTGCTGTGCCTCGATGAAAAGCCTTTCATTTTTACCTTTCATAACTTTGCATTGTGTTGTGTGTTAAAAAAACATGACTAAGATTTATTTACAAATTCATCTAAATTCAAAATAGCGTTTGCGACTATTGCCAAAGCCGCTATTTCAGGCGTTTGTTCTGTCAAAACGCTGGGAAATTCTGCTTTTGCTTTTTTATTATTGGATTGAAATTGCTGTAAAGCTGTGGCGTACAGCTTTTCTAAGACCATTCGTTTCTCTTTCGTTATGGTTTGACCCATAGCTTTCGCATAACAATTGGCTATACGCGTCGAAACGTCGGCGAGGTTTGAAACCTCGCCGACGTTGGGGCTTATATTTTTAGCCAACGCAACCGCTGCAACGAGAAAAGTCGAATCATTTAAAGTCACCAACGCTTGTAAAGGCGTATTCGTTCTGATACGTCGAGATACACAGACTTCTCGATTGACACCATCGAAAGTAAGCATAGACGGGAACGGGCTGCTGCGCTTCCAATACGTGTAAATGGCGCGGCGATACTGCTGTTTCCCTGCACTCAACTTCCACGAAGCACCATTATAAGGTGAACTCCAAACGCCATCAGGTTGAAAAGGATAAACACTTTTGCCATAAAGGGAATCCAAGAGCAAACCACTGACCGCGAGCGTTTGATCACGAATTTGCTCCGCCGACAAACGGACGCGGGGCGCACGGGCGTACAATTTATTCTGTGGGTCTTTGGCTTGCAAAACAGGTGTTATGTTTGAAGATTGCTGATAAGTGGCGGACATGACCATTGTTTTAATCAAAGTCTTTGTACGCCAATCCATACCGTTCATAAAGTTGTAGGCGAGGTAATCCAAGAGTTCTGGATGCGTTGGTTGAATGCCTTGTGTTCCTAAATCTTCAAGCGTTTCTGCCAAACCAAGGCCAAAAAGTTGTTCCCATATCCGATTGACATACGTTCGGGCGGTCAAAGGATTCTTTTTGTCGGTTAACCACATCGCCAAACCACGGCGGTCTTTTGGCGCATCGCTTGGAAACGGATTGAGCGAATGTGGTACGTCGGGTTGAACCTCTGCACCAAGGCTTAACCAATTGCCTCGTTCAAAGACAAAGGTTTTGCGGTGCATATCTTCGGGATTTTCTACGAAAACAGGCGTTTTATCCACGTCTTTGGCGTTGAGCAATGACCAAAATTGCTTTTCAGCTTTCTCAAAACCCACCAGACCTTTTCCTGGAAAAGAGGAAGTGAAATACAACCAATCGAACATCATTCCGCCATCGGTCGCTTTCTTTAAATTGGGATTATTGTATTGCAAATACAAATCGTGTACGCCTGTTTGTGAAGGTAAATCCGTTTTTGCAACACGCCAACCACCACCTGATGTATCAATCGAAATGATTTTATAGATTTGACCATTCAATGAATCGAGGTGAATCGTCAAAGTGCCGCCTAAAACATTGCTTTTATAAGTAAAAATGAATTGGTCTTTGCCGTCTAATTTAACGGCTTTCATACGTGCCGACCCATTTTGACGTATCGTCAACCATTTTTCATCTGCTAAGGCGCTGTTAACGAATTTGTCTGCGGTCAAGGAGTTATAAGACGGTTGTAACGTTTTGACAAATTTATCTATTTCATCAGCACGTTGTGGTGCATTGGTTTTGAGCCAGTTGTTGAGTTCCAAATGCGTTGCACTGTCCTGTTTTCGGTATTCGCGCAAAATCGGATAGTCACCATACGTGTCTTCGTCTCTTGTATTGTTGAAAAATGCCAAAAATTTGTAGTAATCTTCATGCCTAAATGGGTCGTAAGGGTGGCTGTGACATTGCACACACGCAAAAGTTGTCCCCATAATACCTTGCCAAGTCGTGGCTACTCTGTCCATAACGGCTGCTGTTCTAAATTCCTCGTTGTCTGTTCCACCTTCATCGTTTGTCATCGTATTTCGATGAAAAGCGGTTGCTAACAGTTGTTCATTAGTGGCATTGGGCAGCAAATCACCAGCAATTTGTTCTGTAATAAAGGTATTGTAGGGCTTATCATCGTTAAATGCCTTTATCAACCAATCTCTGTAACGCCAAATTGAACGGCTGTCGTCACGTTCATAACCTTTTGTATCGGCATATCGAGCAATGTCAAGCCACATCGCTGCCCAACGTTCGCCAAAACTCGTTTGTGCTAAAAGAGAATCCACCAAATTTTCATAAGCCTTTGGTGAATTGTCATTCAAATACTGTTGCCGAAGACTTTCAGACGGTGGTAAACCTGATAAATCGAGAGCAACACGGCGTACAAGCGTCTCTTTATCGGCTGATACTGAGGGGGTCAAATCTGCCGCTTTTATTTTATCGAGAATGAAGTAATCAATATCGTTTTTTACCCACTCGGGTTTCATCAATCCCCAAAACGTACCTTTAATCTTCGGCAATTCAACGGGTTTCAGTTCCGTATAAGCCCAATGGTCGCCCCATTCTGCGCCTTCTTTTATCCATTGACGGAGCGTATTTATCTCTTCTTTACTGAGGGGGGGATGTTTGTAAGGCATACGCTCTTCGGGGTCGTTGTGCGTGAGTCGCTTCATCATTTCGCTGCCGTCGGGGTCGAAAGGAATGATGGCGGGTTTGCCACTTTTGTTATTTGCCAAAGCATCTTGTCGAAACAACAAACTGAAATCGCCTTGTCGTTTCACACCACCATGACACACGATGCACTTTTGGTTCAACAAAGGCTTTATTTGCGTATTAAAGTCAATTTTATTGTTGGAAAAGGTAAAAGAAAAAGCATAAAGCATCGCCAGCACGACGAGACCGATATAAGTGTATTTAGATGTAAAGATTCTTTTCACGAGGAGGACGTATTTAGTTTAGTCATCAGACTATAATTTCAAAATTGTCTCGTGAATATCGGAATTTATTGGATTTGACAGGTTGTTTTGGGAGCAATTTTTTATTTTTCTTACAATAGCGGCTATCTTATAGAAGATAGCGGAAAAAAAATAGAAGATGGCGGCCATTCAAATATAAAAATCAACGTTTAAACTATGGTAACTTCAAAAATCGTCCTTCAAATGCGCTTTTACTGAGGGGGTACTGTTTATATAAGGGACTGTGTAAATTATAACATACCCATTCAATCCCGAAGGGATTCAACATGAATAACCCCGAATGAAATTCGGGGAAAAAGCGGGGTCGTTTGTCTCTAACTCCGAAGGAGTTTAACCGTATGAAGCGATAATTAAGTTCAACGCCTTCGGCGTTCAAGCATATTGCTGGTTATTTCTCCGAATTTCATTCGGGGTTATTCATGTTAAATCCCTTCGGGATTGAGATAATATGAGCGTGAAGCGGGTAGTTTATTTTTTGTATCTTCCCTAAACGTTGTAAATATTAATGAGCAATAATCACAGACTGCGTAACCGCACGCCTCTTTTTTGACTGAATACGCACCTTATAATTGCCTGTTTGTATGTCGGAGACAGAAATATCAAAAAGCGGATCGGTCACTTTCTCTATCTTTCTAACCAATTGCAGATGTCCAAAATAATTGTAAATAAACACCTCCACATTTTGGTTTTTGTAGTTCGATAAATCGAGCGTTAAAACATCGTTGGCAGGGTTTGGAAAGAGTCTAACAGAATACAAACCCTTGAATTGAACCGTTTTTATGTCCGAAACTTTCGTTGAACCATCATTATGTACAACCGTGATACGGTAAGAGTTATCGCCTTCGGTTGGTGCATTGTCGTAAGTGACGTAGTGCGTCATATCCTTGTCCACCGATTTATTATTGACAATTTCCAGTGTTTCAAAGATACCTGTTTTGTTATCTGCCTTTTCAATTGTAAAATAATCGTTGATGTAACCCGTATTGTTTACCCATTCAATGACCGCGCGGGTCGGTTCTGCATGGGCTTCGAGAGCAAGCACCGCTTGACTTAGCGAAGCGACCAAAGGCGCAACCGTGACATTTTGTTGTATATTACAGATAGCGGGCCATTTGCCACCTGCTCCTAATACAGATACCTTGACAATATAGCCCCCGGTCGGTAAATTCGGAACAATCACCGTCGAGGTACTGGTTTGTTGGCTATAAACAAATGACCATGCGCTGGTGAATATTTGAATATAGGCTGCAGATGTTGTTATACCTGTAATGGTAATGGCGTTGGCAGAACCAACAATATTAGCCGCAGGTTGCGTACAAATATTGCCGCCCGTACTTTGTTGCGTGACTGTTACCGTAAAACTGCATGTTGCGGTGTTGTTTTTAGCATCTGTTGCGGTATATCTAACGGTTGTTGTGCCAATTGGGAACGCACCGCCATTTGTCAAACCTGTTGTTGGGCTTGTCGTAAAAATTACTGAGGGGGTCGTACAATTATCAGTCGCGGTCGGTGCTGTCCATGATGCAATGGCTGTTGTCGTTGCTGTTGTCAAATTCATATTGACGGGGCAAGCGGTCAATACAGGTGGTACAATGTCTGTTGCGCAACTACTGGATTGCGTGACGGTGACGGTAAATCGGCAAGTGGCTGTATTGTTTTTAGCATCTGTTGCGGTATATCTAATTGTTGTAGTACCAATTGGAAACCCGCCGCCATTTGTCAAACCTGTTGTTGGGCTTGTCGTGAAAGAAACAATTGGGGTCGTACAATTATCCGTAGCAGTCGGTGCTGCCCATGATGCAATGGCTGTTGTCGTAGCTGTTGTCAAATTTATATTGACAGGACAGGCGGAAAGCACTGGCGGCGTTGCGTCAGTGATACAAGGATTAGTAGAACTTGTAACGGTAACAGGTTGCAAAACCTCGCAAATAGATGGCCAAATCCCACCCGCACCTAAAACAGTCACCTTGATATAATAGCCCCCAGCCGCTAAATTTGGCACTGTAGCCGACGTCGTATTCACTTGTTGACTATAAACAGGCGACCAAAAGCTACTAAAAACTTGTATATGGGCGGCAGATGTTGCAATACCTGTGACGTTAATGGCATTGACTGCCCCCTGAATATGAGTTGTTGGTTGAGTACAGACATCTCCACTTGTACTTTGTTCCGTGACCGTGACACTAAAACTACACGTTGCCGTATTGTTTTTCACATCAGTCGCTGTATAGGTCACAGTTGTTGTACCAATTGGGTACGCACCACCATTTGTCAAACCAACGGTTGGGCTTGTGGCAAATGTTACTGAGGGAG
>JAYSQG010000347.1:0-3256 GCA_043721685.1 Saprospiraceae bacterium
CTTTTTGCATTTTATCAAGCAAAAAAGGTTGATTGTGACGATAAACATACCAGCCACACGCTATTGTTGCCAATACAATGAGACCTATAATGGCTTGATGACCAATGGTATCAATGTTTTTATAAATGAGAATACCTAACCCCGTTGTCAAGCAAGCAATGCCCGCTAAAAGCAAAAGGTTTATTTCCCAATGTAGAGAAATTGGGCGTGTTTGATGCTCTTTTTTGAGTGCATCGGACTGTTCAGGAGCAAGAATGGCTTTATCTGTTAGCCATTCGAGGGTTTTAAAGATGGTCATTATATCGTTTTTAGATTGCTACTGTTTGGTTGTTATAAATTTGACCCAAAATAGCATTTTTCTGATAAAATGACTTTCTCTTTCATCACAAACTAAGTATATTTTTTTACGTCAATAAAGAAATTACCCCCCTCAGTAAAAATATCAAAAAAGGTGTAACTTGCTTCTCTAAAAACAATTACTATTGTTTCAGAATGAAAGCTTCCATAAAAAATACATAAGTGAATTAATACATTAATTAAAAACATGAAAATACGCATCCTCTCTACGCTTTTGATTTTAAATGCCTGTGCGCTCTTTGGTCAAGTGCCTTTTGACCAAAAGGCTTCTGTTAAAGCAGCACAAGCTATTTTAGAAACGCTTACGCCAGCACAAAAAACCATTGGTCAACTATCATTTAATGATACTTTGCGCATGAGATGGTCAAATTTGCCCGAAGGACAAGTGACACATCATGGTGTTCAGTTTAAAGATTTGACAGATGCCCAACGGATGAGCATTCACAACCTTTTGCGGATGGTTTTGAGTCAACAAGGGTATCAAAAATTCATGTTCATCATGCAATACGACGAAGGTATTTACGAACGATTGACCAAAGCGAACAGCCCGATTGCTCAACGGTATGGCAATCAAAACTATTGGTTCGAGATATTTGGCACGCCCGCTGTGGATAAGGTTTGGTCTTGGAAATTTGAAGGGCATCATATTTCACTCAATTTCACTTATTCGCCCAAGGGGGTAACGTGTACGCCAATGTTTGTCGGCATCAATCCGGCTTTGACCACAAAAGGACCTTATGCCGGATATAACATCATGTTTGAAGAAAATGATTTTGGTAATCAATTGTTTAGCTCTTTGTCTGATAAGTTGAAGAAAAAAGCAACGACAAGCTTACACCCAAAAGATGCGGATGTGATGGTTCAAACAGGAAAAGAGTCGTTTATGAAAGAGAAGAAAGGCGTTTCTTTTGCGGAAATGACCCAACAACAACAGACTTTGGTAGAAAACATCATCCGTGCTTGGGTTGAAAACTTAACACCTGCTTTGGCACAAGAGAAAATGAAAAAGATTTTAGCACATAAAAACGACCTCCTTTTCACTTGGCAAGGAACGAATAATGTCAACGAATTGCATTATTATTCTATCAAAACCGACAGTTTTATTATTGAATTTACGAATAGAGACCAAGGCATTTATCACTATCATACCATGTGGCGGGATTTGACAGAGGATTTTAAAAGTAAATGACCCCCTCAGTATTAGACCTATCTATAAGTAACGTGTAAATAATAACATCTTTTTTTTGTCATTCTGAACGCATTGAAAGAATCTATATAAAACTTTCATTTTCAATAGCTTTCTAAACGTCGGCGAGGTTTTAAACCTCGCCGACGTTAGTACACAATTTCAATTCATTGTTTTTTATGAAAGTATCCATTATTAACACAGGTTTTTTCAAATTAGACGGCGGCGCCATGTTTGGTATTGTCCCAAAACGATTGTGGGAAAAACTGAATCCCCCCGACGAAAACAATCTTTGTACATGGTCGATGCGCTGCCTTTTGATAGAAACAGACAACCGAAAAATATTGGTTGATACGGGCATAGGCGATAAACAAGATGCTCGTTTTCGGTCGCATTTTGAACCTTTTGGTGAAGACAGTCTTTTGCAAAGCCTTGGGAAACAAGGACTTAAAGCAGCCGATATCACCGATGTCTTTTTAACGCATCTTCATTTTGATCATTGTGGTGGTGCCATTATGCGAAATACTGATGGAACATCCCGAGATGATCGGGAGGGGGTATCTCAACCCACTTTTCCAAATGCGACGTATTGGTCAAACCAAAAACATTGGGATTGGGCAATGTCGCCCAATCCGCGTGAACAAGCTTCATTTTTGAAGGAAAACTTTGAACCTTTAAAAGATTGGGGTCATTTGAAATTTGTTGAACACAATGGGCAAGAAGTTTTTGAAGGTGTAAAAGTTCATTTTCAATATGGTCATACAGAGGCGATGATGTCTTTAGAAATTCAAATGGGTGATAAAACGTTGTTTTATTGTGCCGATACGATTCCCTCCTCGTGGCATGTGAATATGCCTTACGTTATGGCTTATGATGTGCAACCTTTGGAGACCCTGAAAGAAAAAGCAGCGATTCTGGAATGCGCCCATACTGAGGGGTGGTATCTCATCTTTGAACACGACCCTTTGACCGAATGTGCGACAGTCAAAAAGAATGAATCAGGTCGAATTGTTGTGGACAAAAAGTACCTTTTGAGTGAAATAAATGATTTTTAGGCAACCTTACGAAACGGATACTTTAAAAGTATCCGTTTCGTATAACACTATTTCATCCATCTCGATTTAAATATTTCCTATCAATACATTCGCATGATTCAGAATTATATTTTAAAATTTAATTATTTTCAGAATTAAACCCATGATTTTTGATTTTATAAAAAACAAAACAACATAATCTTCAAAAACAGGACGCATCCTATTACTTTCGTCTTTTAAATTTTGATTAAAACGTATCAACCAACTTAATTGACAAATATCTATGGAAGAATTGGCTGCGCTCACTAAAGCGCATACAGAACTTGTTCATTCTATTGACACTGTTTGGGTCGCCATCTGTGCGGCTTTGATTTTTCAAATGGAAGGCGGCTTTGCACTCTTAGAGGCGGGCTTTGTCCGTTCCAAAAACTCTGTGAGTGTCATTGCAAAAGTCATTATTGACATCATGTTTGGCGGCATTGCTTTTTATGCTGTCGGTTTCGGCATTGCCTACGGCGAGTCAAATGGCTGGGGCGGCTTCGATGTCGGTATCCCTAATCGTGATTTGGGTTTGGGTTTAACCATTACCAACACCTTGTTTTGGTTCATTCAGATGGGTTTTGCGGTCGCTGCCATTTCAATCGTTTCAGGTGCGATGGCTGAACGCATGAAAATATGG
>JAYSQG010000348.1:0-13635 GCA_043721685.1 Saprospiraceae bacterium
ATTGACATTCAACCCTTTCAGGGTTGGGAGACGGCTCGCTACTTTGCCCGTAGATTGCATCTACGGTTATTCATATTCAATCCTTTCAGGATTATCAGACGATTTTAAAATGCGCTTTTATTAATTTCACGTTCCTTAGGCTTAGAAATATAGTATTTTTATTCCTCTTATTTGGAGCAGTCGTAGTTGTATCATCTTTTTGCAAAACTATAACAATCAAAAAAATAAAATGGAATCAAACCACAGAACCCATTTACTCTTTATTGAGCCAACGAATCCGCCTACTAAAGACCCGATTGAGGACGAGTTGAGTGCCAAAGTAGATTTTATCTTTTCACAACTTGTAGTTGGGGAAGGGATGTATAGGGGGTCGCATAATACACCATTTGGGAAAATGGGTGGGTTTAACGACTACGTTCATCCAGTTTTTCCATTGGTCTCAAATATTCTTGCGGGCTATTATATCCGTCATCATCGGGCGGATATTTCACCTAAACAGTTGGTGTGGATTGAGGAGTTATACGAAATTTTAAACGACTCCGATGCCTACTATAAAGTTGACTTAAAACCCCCTACGCGGTCTTGGTTTTCACGTTTGATAAATGACTCAAAACCTGTCTATTATTTTAAATTGTATGAGAAATCAGGTAAAGGATATGAAGATGCTTGCACTTATGCGGTCAAAGCAATGGGTACTGAGGGGGGTATAAAAAACCTACTGAAAGGTACTTTTTTCAGAGTTTTATCTAAAAAAGAGTTTGAAGAAGAAATTAAACATTGTGAGTCTTATTTCGAACAAATTACTGAGGGGTGTTCTTCTGTAGAAAAATATGATGTACTTAAAGATGATCTTAGAAAACAATATGAAAATCGAAGAGGTATCGGTAAAGGTATCGGTAAAGGTATAAATATAGATATAGACCCAGAGTATGGTGATGAAAATCCCGAAAATAAAGGGATAGATCCTGATGGTATTTAAAATATAGACACTGATTTATCCACTGATAACAGGGAATAAAATAAATTTGGAATTCAATGAATATGTCTTAATATTCTATCCAAAAACGATTAAAAAAATGAAAAAATGAAAAAACTATTAATCGCATCACTTCTTCTAACAATAACAAATATGCTGTTTAGCCAAGAAATTCTGAAAATAGTGTGGCTTGAGAAATATGAATGGAAATTATTGTCGAATCAGGATAATGATAATGTTCAAGTGATTAATATAATCCCAGGGAAAGAGACAGCAGAAAACTGGACAATGTTAGGTCAGATGATGTCTTTGAAAGGCGCTTTGAATGCCAATTTGGATGATATTAAAGATTTGATGTTTGAGCAGACCAAAGCCACTTCACCCAATGCGGTATTGACGTTTTTAGAAAAAGATGAAAAGACGGAATTTCCGTGGATTATTTTTAAGATAGAGAATCCAGAATTTAAAGACGACAAAAAACCAGAATCGCAATTGTGGTATGTGAGACAAGGCAAAACAGACTTATACATCAATTTCATAGCCTTGAAAGAAAAGAAGCTTGAAGATGATTTTGTCAAAGAATGGACTGAAGTTTTTAAAAAAAGTGAAGTGACAGATTTAAAGAAAGAAACAATAGAAGAAAAGAAAAACTGATGGAAGAAAACAAAGATATCGGTGAAAGCTTACATGATTATATCAGCCAGATGTTAATGGCTTGTCAGACGTTTAGCCCTAAACCCTCTGAATATGCTATTTTTTATCACCCTGATGGCACTCGAGATGAATGGTTTATTCTGATATTTTTCCCTGATGCCATGCAACTGAATGAAGCAATCAAAAATGGCGTTTGCTATCAGATACACCAATATATTTGGAACAATCTGAACCAAATGGATGACTTTGAAAATTTGAAGAAAACTATTTTTTTTGAAGCAGGAATCTTTCCAAAAGAAGAAAAGCAGATTGATAAATTGTATTTAGGTGTCCTAAAAAAATTTACTATCATGAAAAATGAACGAAATTTTAAAAATCCAAAGATTTGTAGTCTTGCTGTCACAGCTTTGGAGGACACTTTATGATTGGTTTTCCTGACGAAAAAAAAGGTATTCCCTTAGAGGGATGGGTGACGTGTTCAGAAAAAAATTGTAATTGTTTTCGAACATGTAGCTTAGAAATCACTGAAAGTTAGGGGAATAAATAACAAATCGTCAATTCACGTTTTGGGCAGACTTGTTTTACAAAGCAGATTTCAATCAACACTTGATGTTCACAAACTGAATAGCGAAATATTCATCGTTTCGTTATTTGACAAAAACAATAAATTTCTTCATTCTTTCAAAATTAGTAAAACTCCACCAAAATGAAAAAGTGTTTCAAAAGCCTTATTTACTTGTTATGTTCATGCGCAGTAATGGCGCAAGCCCCACAATTAATTACATTCAATTTTTTCCATCAAAAAATGACAATGTCTTAATGAAAACAGTATCAATTCTATCAATTCCTTGCTTATGTCTGCTTCTCAACAGCCTAATGGCTCAAGTCCCGGGCTATCTTGGCAAAAAGTTATTTGTCAAAGTAGATTTCTCGGCAACGCCGACGATGATTAATCCTTCTGCGAATAATAAAGGATATGCCGTGTTTGGCGAAAACTACCTTTTTGGGAATGGTAAAACAAGCCTTGCCTTCAATACCCGTTTCGGTATGGCAGGCGGTTATACGATTTCGCGTAAAAATGCTGTCACTTTTGGGGTTGATTATCTCAAAACTGGGGCGACTATGACTGCAGCCACACGGTCAACAAGCCACTTTGCGCATCAATACGATTATGATAACCATTACCTGTTTTATAACCTCATTGGTGTGACAGCCGATATAGGCTATCAAGTCTATAAACCAGAGAAAGGTGCAATAGCCCCAATGGGCAACTACGTCGGTTATCATTTTTCTACGTCTTTTATAAAAGGAGAGATTTTAGATAAACGGACAGTTTATCAGATTACTACCTCAACAACACATCCACCATTAGGGATTAATCCTCAATATTTCCACTTCAATTTGGGAATTGAATGGGGCAATCACACCATTATAAAAGACCGAATCCTGTTAGATATGGCACTTCGCTTTAATTTACCGATTGAAATAAAAGCATGGGGAGATGCTATCGAAGGTGCAAACGCCAGTGCCAATAATCAAGACAATTATCAAGCATATAATCAATCACAATTCAAGCGCATGGCACTCAACAGAATAAGTTACCATTCGGTTGTCATAGTTCGTTTCGGTGTTGGTATTCTACCTTGATCTCCCCCCTCAGTATAAGACAGTATAAAACGGCACTTTATGGTCTTAAATTCAATTATTTTTCATAAAAATTAATCATTAGCTTAATGAAAAAACTATTTCTGCCAATTATAGGTCTTTGTTTTATGGCTGCTTGTGCCAAATATGAAGTCCAATATGAAGGCGCATATAACGATGCTCAAAATACAACAGGCGCAAGCCCCAAAGTAGAATACCAAATCGCTTATGTCGAGTCGGGCAAGTTGTTTATCATTGACCCAACTTTGAAATACATTAAGTCTTTTCCGACATTGCCCACCAATATCTCATTGGTCTCCATCAATCCTGCCCATGACAAGATAGCTTATAAAACAGCTTCAGGCAACATCACCATTATTGATTCGACAGGGCAACAGCTTTCGAGTATCCCAAGCACATCGGGCGTGACTTCCTTCGATTGGCACGAAAATAACCAGACGCTCTATTATGTGGATGGCTTAACGCTCAAATTGAATGGACCCAGTGTACCTGCGGCTATCACAGATTTTACAACTTCAAGTTTTCCAAGTAATGCGACTAATAAACAAATAATCGGGGCTATCCTTAGGAAAGATGGTTCTGTATTATATCTAAAAGAGTATTATACAGTAGGACCGTTGGTGCGGTCTATGGTATTAGACAATATAACAGGGGCAGACAAATCAGGTTCTATTCCTTATATATCAGGTACTATTACATGGTTGCGGGGTTCTTTAATGGGCGAAAATGTCTATTACGGCAGTATAAGTACAGCAAGAAACGAGATGTATAGATACAGATTCAGTACTTTCCAAACAGAAATATTGAGCGGCAGTCTATTTGCTGCATACGCACCCGATGGAGAGAACTATGTTTCTGTGACAGCTACTTTGATACGGGTTAATGCCAGCAATTCATTTAGCAAAAGTATAAACGGAACAAAAGTAACTTCTATAGATTGGTAGTTCACCCAAAAGAAAACAACTCATATTCATTTACTGTACAACCGATTGGTTGTATTAATTTCCATAAAACAATGAAAAAATATCCTTTAATCGCTCTATTCTTCGTTTTGACAACTATTGTCAAAGCCCAAGACTTCAATAATTACAAACCCATCAAAGCAGAAGGCATTATTCCTAAGGAATTTATCACGCCATCTGCGACGAAATATAAAGCAGACATAAAAAAAATCAACGATAAGACAAAACGCAAAGAGAAACAAAACCGAAAACGTTTTGCCTTAGAAACCAATTTTGTATTAGACGATATATTACAAAGCGGTTTGGTGCTTTTCAATGATAAAATCACCAATTATTTGAATCAAGTCATGAAAATTTTGATTAAAAATGGGGAAACGAAGTTTGCCAAAACCAAAATCTATGCCTTGCGGTCGTCTGCGGTTAATGCGTTTGCCACAGGTCGCGGAGAGATTTTTGTCACCTTCGGGCTATTGGCACAAATGGAAAATGAAGCGCAGTTGGCTTTTATCTTATCTCACGAATTGACGCATATTGAGGAACAACACGCCCTCGAACTTTTCCTCGAAACCAATGATGTCAAGAAGGACGGATCTAAAAGAGATGTGCTTAAAAATGGGCGACTCAACGACAAACTATTAGGAAAGCACAATTATAAAAAAGAATTAGAGTCTGAAGCAGATGAAAAAGGGCTGAAACGGTTTCTCAATACATCATACAGCATAGCTTCTATCCGCGAAGTTTTTGATGTGCTTAAATATTCTTATTTGCCATTCGATGATGTGGTATTTGATTACAATATTTTTCAAAATGATGCCTATATTTTGCCCGAATCATACCGTTTAGCAAATGTTAAAGCCATTAACGGCGAGACTGAAGATAAAGACGATTCAAAAAGTTCGCATCCGAACATTGCCAATCGCAAAAAGAATTTAATAGCTGCCTTAGAAAATGTGAACGATACAGGTAAATCAGAGTATCTGGTTTCCAAAGAACAATTTAACACTGTTCAACAAATGGCACGTTTTGAATTGCCTTTGTTGTATCTTAAATC
Organism: Saprospiraceae bacterium; assembly: GCA_043721685.1. Taxonomy (GTDB): domain Bacteria; phylum Bacteroidota; class Bacteroidia; order Chitinophagales; family Saprospiraceae; genus JAAFJT01. The sequence goes on from JAYSQG010000348.1 coordinate 5,309, forward strand.
AGAGCAATTTGTACAAGCGGTTTATACCAGTTATTTACTGCTGAAAAAATATCCTGAAAGCATTTATTTGAAAAAATGTATGGCAAAATCGCTCTATTATCAAGCCAAATATAGTAATGATACCGCCTATACCTACACAAGTGACTACAAAGAAGTTGAAGGCGAATCGCAAAGGCTTCATTATTTGATGGAACAAATCAAAGCACCCGAACTCACCATTTTGGCAATGCGTTATGCGTGGCAAGTATTGGCTATTAACCCCAATGACGCTGAAATGAAAAGTATTACAGCCGATTTAGCCATCCTTTTAGCTGCTAAAGATTTAAGTTTAAACGACTTTAAATCAATAACAGATGTCAAAAACAACGCAACTACAAACCAAGTAGCCACTAAAGATTCGACAGAAAAAACAAAATTGGCAAAAATCAAGCGTCAAAACAGACAAAATACTGAGGGGGGGGAATATTGGCGTTATGGGTTTATGGAATTTAAAGAACAAGCTGATTTTATAAGAACAATAGAAGAAGGCGAAAAAAGCTATAAAAGGCGTAAAAAATTAGACGACTTTTACGCCACAGCGAAAGGTAAAGACGCTTGGGAAGCTGATTTTAAACAGCATAGAAAGAAGGGCTATAAATTAGGTATCAAAAAAATAGTAGTTATCAATCCTCAATACACCCGAATAGACCAACGCAAAGAACACGTCTTAGATTATATCGGTACAGAGGAAGGTCAAACGCATTTGGGCGATATTATCAAAGAAATTGCCCCTAAAACAAGCCTAAAAGTAGATATTTTGGACATCAATCACTTGACAGATAAGCAAGTTGACCAGTACAACAATATTCGATACCTCAATGAATGGTTTTCAGAACAGATAGATAGGTATAATATGTCCTTAACACCCAGTACACAACAAGCTGTTATAGACTCGATTGCTAAAAAATATGGTACTGACTATTTTTTATGGACAGGCGTTGTTTCGTTACGAGAGAAGAACAACAGGCAGCTATTGGTCATTGCAAGCCTTCTTTATCCTCTAATTTTGCCCTATACTGTTTATGCCGCAATTAAGCCAAAATATGAAATGTTACATTATGCTATACTTTATGACGTTAAAACAGGACGCAGACAAATATTGAAGTTTGATTTTTTCAAAAGTAAAGATACAGATGCTCTTGTAAAAGCGCATTTATACGATGCCTTTGTTCAAATACAAACACCTGATAATTCGAAAAAGACAGATAATATAGTGAAAACCGTAAAAAAAGATACCAAATCTAAGAAAAAGTGATTGTTTGGGTGTTTAGTGCTTTGCGCTCGTTTTGAGCGCAAAGCACCCCATCAGTATTTTCCATATTTCATCATTTAAAACCTACAAATCTATGTGCGTTACTTCAGCAACAGATGAAAATACGGAATTTCCGTGGATTATTTTTAAGATAGAGAATCCAGAATTTAAAGACGACAAAAAACCAGAATCACAAATATGGTATGTGACACTAGGGAAAACGGCATTGTACATCAATTTTATCGTCTTGAAAGAAAAGAAACTTGAAGATGATTTTGTCAAAGAATGGACTGAAGTTTTTAAAAAAAGTGAAGTGGTGGGACTAAAGAAAGATAACAAAATGATTAGTGAAAAATTGCATGCAAATATCAGTCAGATGTTGGTTGCTTTTCAAGCGTTAAGCCCGAAACCCTCTGAATACATTGTTTTTAATAACCTTGAGGGTACTGAAAATGAGTGGCTTATTCTTATCTTTTTCCCTAAAAGTGGGCAACTGAATGAAGCAATCAAAAATGGGGTGTGTTACCAAATACACCAATATATTTGGAACAATCTGAACCAAGTGGCTGACTTTAAAAATTTAAATAAAGTTATATTTTTTGAAGCAGGAACGCTTCCCAAGGAGAAAAATCAGATTGATAAAATTTATTTAGGTGCTATTGGAAAATTGAATACCCTAAAAAAGGAATCGGGTCTTTCTAACCCCAAAACTTGTAATATATGTGGACACAGCTCGGATAAACACCAAATGATAGATTTTCCTAATGAAAAAACGGGTATTACCTCGGAAGGCTGGATGACTTGTCCAGAAAAACATTGTAATTGTTTTCGAACATGGAGCGCAAACTTCACTGAAAGTCAGGGAAATAAATAACAAATTGTCAAATCACACCTACTCGTAGTAGGTTTTCTACCATTAAATAGTTTTAAACATGATTAAATGTAAATGGACGCTTTTTGCGCTCTTATTCGCTCGAATGATTGCAGCGCAGAACCTCTCGCCTACGGTCGTGAATGCAAAGGTGGCTATTGGTTCAAGTGAGGTGCCAAATGCTCCGTTGTCATTAGGTTCAAGTGTTGGGTCAAACCAACTAAATTTTAATTCATGTGACTCAGACATCAACTTTTCGGGATTTGGACAGTCTTGCCCAACAACGATTAAAGGTTTGGGAACGATTGTTATTGATTTTGACAATAATAACAATTCTAATGACCAACATTTTGTGATTACGCATCAAGGAGGAACTGAAATATTTCGTGTGGATGACAATGAAAATGTCGGTATTGGCACAAGTACCCCAAAATCAAAACTTCAAGTAAAAAATGGCGATATTTATATTGAAAGTGTTAATAGTGGTGTCATAATGAAATCCCCAAATGGACAATGTTGGCGAATGACTGTTAGCAATACGGGGCAACCAGTCTATACGAGTATTGCCTGCCCACTTTAGGTTTTTTTTACTTATATTCGTGATTGCGGCGTTTTATGCTTTTACGTTGGCGTATTCGTAATTACCCACCCCTCAGTAAAAACCATAAAAAAGGGATAAAATGGCGACATTTTATCCCTTTTTTTATATCCGAAATTAATAAATTTAAACTGTAACTGCCTCGCCATACAACTCTTCGCGCAACGCTTTGATGCGTGGGCTGTGGACATACTCGCCATAAGTCATCAATTGGTCAATCACGCCGTTTGGTGTGATTTCGATGATGCGATTGCCGACAGTGTCGAGGATTTGATAGTCATGGCTTGTGAAAATCATATTGCCAGGGAAGTCTCTCATGCCGTTGTTGAGGGCAGTGATACTTTCAAGGTCAAGGTGATTGGTTGGTTCGTCCAAAATAGTGAAGTTAGGGTTTGCCAACATCGCTTTTGACATCATACAACGCACCTTTTCACCACCTGACAAAACGCTCGCATTTTTGAACACCTCTTCACCACTGAACAACATTCGACCTAAGAAACCACGAATAAACGATTCCTCTTTTTCTTTTGAAAACTGACGCAGCCAATCAATGAGGTTCATGTCGTTTGTGTCTGTAAAGAATTTGGTATTGTCGTTGGGCAAATACTGAGGGGATATCGTTTGACCGTAAGAGAATTTGCCAGTAAAGTTTTTGTCTTCGCCTGAAATGATATTGAAAAAGGCTGTTGGCACGTTTGCATTGCGACAAAGAATCGCAATCTTTTCACCTTTATTCATTCTAAAACTGATGTTTTGGAACAAAAACTCACCGTTTTCAGCAATTTTTGACAGATTTTCACATTCAAAAATAACATCACCCGGGTCTCGTTCAGGTTTGAAATTGATGAAAGGGTAGCGGCGACTGGATGGTCGCATATCTTCGAGATTCAATTTGTCCAATGCCTTTTTACGGCTGGTTGCTTGTTTCGATTTCGAGGCATTGGCAGAGAAACGAGCGATAAATTCCATCATTTCAGCGCGTTTTTGCTCTACTTTCTTATTTTTATCAGCCATTTGGCGCGACAACAATTGACTTGTTTCGTACCAGAATGTATAGTTACCTGTGAACAAACGGATTTTACCGAAGTCAACGTCCACAACGTGCGTACACACCATGTCCAAGAAGTGACGGTCGTGGGAAACAACAATCACTAAGTTTTGGTAATCAGCGAGGAAATCACAAAGCCATTCTGTGGTTTCAGCATCCAAGTCATTGGTCGGTTCGTCCATCAACAAACAGTCAGGATTACCGAACAGTGCTTGTGCCAAAAGGACTTTGATTTTGTCTTTACCGCTCAATTCACGTACAAGAGAGTCGTGTAATGATTCCTTGATGCCCAAATTTGAGAGCAATTCAGCTGCATCAGACTCTGCCATCCAGCCGTTCATTTCGCCAAATTCGGCTTCGAGGTCGGCGGCGTGCATGGATTCTGCTTCCGTTGCATCGGGATTGTCGTAAATGGCATTTTTTTCAACCATGATGTCATAAAGGCGTTTATGCCCCATCATCACGGTGTCAATGACCTTTACATCGTCGAAAGCGAAGTGGTTTTGAGACAAAATCGCCATACGATTGCCAGGTTCGATACTGACTTCGCCACGATTAGGCTCAATTTCGCCTGACAAAATTTTGATGAAAGTAGATTTGCCTGCGCCATTCGCACCGATGACACCATAACAATTACCTTTTGTGAATTTGAGGTTGACCTCATCGAATAGAACGCGTTTGCCGAATTGCAACGCAACATTATTGACAGTAAGCATGAAATATCAAGATTGGAAAATTATTAGAATTTTTTGCGCCGCAAAGTTAGCAAAAGAAAACCGTTTGACCATGAAAGAATCATCGTCAAACGGTCAAAAAAGAAGAAAAAATTAAGTTTTAGCTCAATAACCACTGTTACCAAAGCAATAAGTCAATGTGAAACCGCCAAACATATACCAATCATTCTTTTTCGGATTGCCAGTTTTACTTACGCCGTCGAGGTAATCTGAAAAAGTCAAGCGAGTCCCCCATTCCATTCCAACTGAAATAGACTCACCAAATTGTACTTTTACACCTAAACCCATTGGGAAGGCTGGAACGATACTTTTTGCACCCGCCTCAGGCAGTGGATAGGGACGTACATCGGGAGGTGCAACTGGTGTGCCGTCCGTTGAGGCAATGCCTAAACCAGCGAAAATAAAAGGATTAAACAATACGCCAGAACCTTGATAATTATTCTCATTACTTTTTCCCAAGAAATTAAATTCACTGACGACAGAAAATTCACGAATGGTTGAATTGAAAGTAAATCCACGATAGCGGGTTGCAGGGTTAGATGAGCGCAAATCAGAGCCTGTTAGTTTGCCTTGAATATAATTACCTCGAATGGTAAGAAAACGATTGGGCGTATAGCGCACCAAAGCACCAAAAGCGGGTTTAGTTTCTTGCCACCTCAGTGTGCCATCTGCAAGGTCTCCTTGATAGTTGCAGGCACCGACGAATAGACCTGCTTCAAACTGTGCTTTACTGAGGGGTAGGCAAAGGACAAAAGCGATAACAGTTAATTTAATTTTTTTCAATGACTTTAACATTGTTTTGCGTTTTTTATGTGATTGAATCATAAGGATGTCAAATACAGAATAACTGAAATTTACTCTCTAAGTATTTGGAAACCATTTATTTATGAAATAGAAAACAGACTATTAACTTATTTCAGCTATCTATAACGGACAAAAGTAGTAAAGAGGTTCAGTAATTTTTGTGTTTGATAAAAAAGTTAACATATAACGTAATGATATTATTCATAAATGAAAATTGTACTTCTTTGGTCAATTTTCACTCTTTTACATTTATAGAATGATGAAATTTGTAGTTTTGCATTTTTAAGTGTCTCCAATAACTTCAAAATTCTGTCCGAAAGGACTCCTATGGAGAGAGGGAGAAGGATAAACCTTTTTGTATTTTTGATTTAAAAAAAATTTAAAAGATGGCATTGGATCAAGTTGATGTTGACAAAGAAGTAGAATATGAAGTCAAAAAGAAAGATGAGATGTCGTTTTGGGAGCATCTCGACGAGTTACGTGGGCGACTCATTCGTGCTATAATAGCTATTTTCATAGGTGTAATAGCTGTATTTGCAATGGGCGAATGGTTTTTTAATATGATTATTTATGCCCCCATTGATAAGTCTTTTCCGACCTATAAGTTAATGTGCGATATTGCAGAAGCCACGGGTGCTAAGGACTTGTGCCTAACACCACCCAATCTTAAGTTGATTACGATAGAAATAGGCGAAGTGTTTTTTAAACACATGCAAATTGCGATGATTATTGGTCTTTTGGTTGCCATTCCTTATATCTTTTGGCAAGTTTGGTTGTTTATCAAACCAGGGCTTATGGAAGCAGAAGTGAAGGCGGCGCGTGGTTTTGTGACTGTTTGTTCGTCATTATTTATTGCAGGTGTTTTATTTGGTTATTTTATTATCACCCCTTTTGCGGTGTCATTTTTAGCCAATTATACGATGGCAGGGATAGGCGGTACGTCTTCACTCGACTCTTACATTAGTTATCTGACGATGTTTACCTTGCCAATTGGGGTTGTTTTTGAGTTACCTGTTATCATCTATTTTTTAGCTCGAGTGGGTATTGTTAGCTCTAAAATGTTGTCAGAATATCGCAAATACATGATTGTTATTCTGCTTCTTGTTGCGGGTATCATTACGCCTTCACCTGATATGGTATCTCAACTCTTGGTCTTTATTCCGCTTTATACGCTTTACGAAGTGGGTATCGTTGTCAGTAAAAGAGTAGAAAAAAAGAGAGCTATAAAAGAAAGTGAAAACTTGTAAGTGAAAAGTGATAAGTGAAAAGTTTTAAGTGAAAAGTGCCAAACGTAGTATTAATCGCGTTTGGCACTTTTCACTTAAAACTTATCACTTATCACTTATCACTTTTCACTTAAATATTGATTTCGCCAACCATCGTTTCTGGACGTAAGACTTCATCAAGTTTTTCGGATGAGATATACCCCAAAGCCAAAGCCGCTTCTTTCAAAGTCGTGCCTTCTTTATGTGCTTTTTGAGCAATTTCAGCCGATTTGTAGTAACCAATATGCGGATTTAAAGCCGTAACGAGCATCAATGAGTTCGAAACGTGCTTATTGATATTGTCATACAAAGGCTCAATACCTACCGCACATTTGTCATTAAACGCTACGCAAACATCCCCAATCAGGCGTGCAGAATGTAGGAAATTGTAAATTATCATGGGTTTAAATACATTCAGTTCAAAATGTCCTGAAGCACCACCGATGTTAATTGCTACATCATTGCCTAAAACTTGAGCCGCTACCATCGTCATGGCTTCGCATTGAGTCGGATTGACTTTGCCAGGCATAATAGAAGAGCCAGGTTCATTATCAGGAATATACAATTCGCCTATACCTGCACGTGGACCAGAAGCCAATAGACGGATGTCATTAGCAATTTTCATGAGCGAACAAGCCACAGTTTTTAATGCACCATGTGTTTCTACAATAGCATCATGTGCAGCCAAAGCTTCAAACTTGTTTTCAGCAGTAAAAAACGGTAAGCCTGTCAAATGAGCAATATGTGACGCAACATTCTCAGAATACTGAGGGGGGGTATTTATGCCCGTACCAACTGCCGTTCCGCCCAAAGCCAATTCAGACAGATGTGCCAATGTGTTATTAATAGCCCTTAAACCATGTGTCAATTGCGAAGCATAGCCTGAAAACTCTTGCCCGACGGTCAAAGGTGTGGCATCCATCAAGTGCGTGCGACCAATTTTAACCACATCTTTAAACTCAACAGCCTTCGCATGTAGCGTATTGCGGAGTTTTTCGATGCCCGGAATCGTTAATTCCATTAAAATTTTATACGCAGCAATGTGCATCGCTGTCGGGAAAGTATCATTCGAGGATTGCGATTTGTTGACATCATCATTTGGATTGACATATTTTTTTTCGTCCATAAGGCTGCCACCATTCAAAACATGAGCGCGGTAAGCAATGACTTCATTACAGTTCATATTCGATTGCGTGCCCGAACCTGTTTGCCACACGACGAGCGGAAATTGGTCATCCAGCTCCCCCCTCAGTATTTCGTCGCAAACTTGCCCGATGAGGTCACATTTGTCTTTTGGTAAAATACCTGCGTCAAAATTGGTCAAAGCTGCTGCGTGTTTTAAGTATGCAAAAGCTTTAATAATTTCCTTCGGCATCTTATTGATGTCTTGAGCGATGGGGAAATTCAAAACAGAGCGTTGCGTTTGCGCGCCCCAATAGACATTGGCTGGCACTTCCACCTTGCCCATTGTGTCTTTTTCTATCCGATATTGCATAATAGTCGAGTTAAAAGATGATAAATAGATTTTTTTTTGTGGGCAAAGTTAAGTTAAAACATATCGAGCCTTTTAGATATTTTGACTTTTTTTTCAATTCAAAGTTCTTCAAAATAAAAAAATAGAGAGCGGGTGCTTTGAAAAATGGAAAGAGCCTGTATATTTGCATCGCTTTTTAAGAAAAGCACAATCGAAGTATAGCTCAGTTGGTTAGAGTATCG
>JAYSQG010000349.1:0-19860 GCA_043721685.1 Saprospiraceae bacterium
CCGAAAATCAGTCTGAAGAAGGCAAACAGCGCAATCGCCGTGTTTCAGTGAGTGTCATGCGACGTTTGGCACAAATATCAGGCATTGTAACCGATGGCGATGGGAAAACTCCAATCACACATGCTAAAGTCATGTTAGCCTCTAAATTTGTAAGAGATTCTGCTTTTACGGATGAAAATGGGGCGTACAGTCTCACCGCGCGACTTAATTTACCTGCTAAAATGCGCGTTGTCCCTGACGCCAGTAATAACTGTAACACTTATGACGGGCAAATATTCACGGTTGACAAATGGTTAACAACTCAAAATATTTCCTTGAAATGTCAAACAAAGCCTCAACCCGTCGTCGCTACAACAAAACCACCGATCGATGTTAAAGTCCAAAAAACACCTATTAAAGTAAATATTTCAGGAACGGTGACAAACGATTCTGAGCAACTGGTACAACATGCCCGTTTAATTTTCAGCAATAAAGATGGTAAAGACACTGTTTTTACAGATAGCAAAGGGCATTATTCTATTTCCAATTTGACGTATTCAGATATAAGTGTGGGTATATCAGCCAACAGTCATTTGCCTTTTTATCAAGGCATAATTGTTGATTCTGCTACAAAAAAAGTGGATTTTAAACTTCAAACCATAGCAATTGGCAAAAAAACGGCTTTGAAAGACATCAATTTTTATACAAGTTCGGCAGAAGTCATGGCGGAATCCATACCTTCTTTGGATGAACTTTTGCAATTTATGAAAGAGAATGAGAAGTGTACTATTGAAGTTGGCGGGCACATCACTGCTTTTTCGTCGGCACCTTATCCAGAAGGGTCTCAATTACATTATTTATCGCTTGCCCGTGCTAAAATGGTTTGTGCGTATCTTATCGAAAAAGGTATTAATGCCAACCGCTTGACTTATAAAGGTTACTCGAACTTTAATATGATTTATGAATCTCCTCAAACGGAATTAGAACATAAGGCAAACCGCCGCGTCGAGATAAAAATTGTCAGCGATGGGCAATAAACAACTAACAGTCAACAGTTAGCAGTTAATTGTTGACTGCTAACTGTTGACTGATAATCTATTTCTTCCTATCCAACCACCAACGCAGCCCCATATAAGCCCTTCTACCCATCATCGGCGCATAAACCTGAGTCGCATCAAAGTAAATACTCGTCGGGTTGTCATACGCAATAATGGGATTGTGTTGTGTATAATTTGCTATATTTTCAACACCACCATACACCTCAAAAGTCTTGAAAAAACGATTAATCGAGGCGTTCATCAAGTAAAAATTGGGTGAATACGGCTCAAAAAGGTGCAAATACTGAGGGGGGGTATAACTACGGTCAGCCAAACGTTGTTGTCCAATCAACGAAACAGTGTAGTTAAAAAGCCATTTTTTATCAGCCGTTTTGTAGTCCAATGCCACCAAACCACGATGTTTAGCCACCAAAGGCGTTTCTTCTAATTTGCCGTTATAGGTCGTCCGCACATCGTTGAATTTATAAGCTACTTTGACATCAAACCCTTTAAAAATCTCTGCCGTTACTATCGCCAAAAACGTATTAGCGTACGATTTTCCTGTCAAATTATAGAATTGAACTTTTTGAAAATTGGTTTCGGCATCAACAATAATTTGGTTGACAAACTCTGTTCGGTACAAATCAAGGCTCAAACGGGCTTCTCGTGTGTCAGAAATATTAACCGTTTTGACGAAATTTAAACCGAAATTCCAAGCATCTTCTGGCTTTAAATTTGGTGAAACGACGATTTCTCTATTCGTTGCCAAATAAGATACGTTTTCGGCAATCGGGCTTGCCATACGCACGCCACGCCCTGCGACAAAACGAATGACATCGCCTTCGTTGAAATTATATTTCAAATTCAAACGTGGCGTAACAAAAAAGCCCGCAATATTGTGATAATCTGCCCGCAAACCCGCGACAATAGTGATGTCGTTATAACCTTTCAAAGTCGGACGATTGTAAACATATTCACCAAAAGCACCTGCCGTCTTTTCCGTTCGTGAAATGTCTTTATCGTTCAAAAACTCTCGATAATCATCTATTTGACCACTGCCACCGAACTGGAATTTATGGTCAGTTGTCCCGAGAATCGTGGCATAAAGCACATTGCCGTAAAAGCTGCGCTGCGTGCCATAGTAGCGGTTTCTACCATAATTGGCATTCAAATCATGGTAAGTAGCCGACCATTGCGACCCCAAAGCATTGTAAGGTTTAGCAAAACCCAGATAGCCTAATTTGCCGAGAACAGAAATGCGTTGATTTTGAACATTAATGGAAAATGGATTTGTAATCGCTTTATTTTCAATCAATTGTCCGCTTCGACGTTCCTCTGTTATACCGTGGACAAAGAGTTGACCCTCAATTTTATCATCTCTATAAAACGCTCGATACATGCCGTTGAGTTGTTTTTTCAAGGGCATATCTACAAAACTGTTGTCGTCGTGGTCGAGTTTATTTTGCAACATACTGCCATGTAACAAAAGACTTTGAGCAAATTTTTCGCTGTTGATTTTATTCAAATGCACATTGGCTTCAACACGTCCGGTACTTTCTGTAAAAAGATTGACAAAAACAGCTTTGTCCTCGCCGGGCTGCACCAAACCGACGTTGATTTGCCCTGTAATGCTTTGATAACCATTGCGCACAGAACCAGCCCCTTTGTTGATGTCAATGTTTTTAATCCAAGTCCCAGGCAAATATTCGAGGGCATAAGGCTGCGCCAAACCATAAAAATCAGGGCGGTTTTCCACCATCAACTGTGTATAAATGCCGCGCAAACCGAGCATTTGGATTTCCTTCGCGCCTGTCACAGCATCAGAATATTGAATATCAACCGAGCCGTTTGTCTCAAAACTTTCGGACAAATTGCAGCAAGGTGCTTTTTTCAGCTCATTAGAATTGATGCGTTCCACATTGCGTGGGTCAAGAGACGATACCTTGTTATCGCCTCGTCTGCCTTGAATTTCAACGGTTTTAAGCGTTTTGGGTACGTTCAATTGAATTGTAATGTCGTTTTGGTCAGGTTTGAGTGTCAACATAAACATCTCATAACCGACAAATTCGACGTGAACCATAGACTCTTTTGTACGGCGTGGCAACTCAAATTTGCCATCGTTGTCCGTTAAAGTTTCTGCACTTTTATCCATCCAATAGACGTGTGCGCCAATGACAGATTCGCCTTTTTCGTCCTTGACGACACCCCTCAGTATTTGCGCATTGAGCGAAATTGAGAGCAGTATAAAAGCGATAAGTATATTGATTTTCATTGTTTTACAAGATTAAATGACGTGAATAATCTTTAAAACACTTTCGGTGAAAATGACTAAAAGTCCCCTCAGTATATTTTTGAAAAACAATACTGAGGGGGTCACTTTTACTGCTTTTTGGCTTTTGCTTTCGGCTTCACCTCTACTAAGTCCATTTTGCATTTGCCGCAAGTGCCTGCATGATCAGTAGCAGGTTCGCAGTGCATTGGACATTCGTACATGGTTTTTGCCGTTGCTTTTTTCGCTTTTTTAGACGTTTTTGCTTTGTGTGTTTTTTCCGTTGCTGGTGCGCTTTGCGCAAACGAAACGGTAGTACCCAAAGCCATCAAAGCGATAGCCATTACGAGTTTTTTCATAACGAAAGAAATTTTAATGATTAAAAAAAGGATTACTGTTTTTTAGGCTCTGCTGTTGTGATACGGCTACGGTCATATTGGCAACATTCGTCCAATTTGTAATAAGCCTTGTCATCTGCCTTGTAGTTTTGATTGTCATAACCAATGAGCGCAACGCGTTTCAAAATGGCATCGGCATTGGTCTTTTTTGAATCGTAACTGACAATCAGTTTGAGGGCTTCGTCGTCCCAATTCGCTGTTTTCATGCCTTTGAGACCGAAACAAGTGGTTTCGATGCGCTTTTTGCACATATTGCAATCGCCATTGACCACAAGCGTATCGGTGACAATAGTAGATTGAGCGGTTGTAGAGTCAATAGAAAGGAATATGAATAGGGCTATCAAGCCGAGAGAAGACATTAATTTTTTCATCGTTTTTATGATTTATCAGGCTATTTTCAAGCAATTATAGCATAGAACAGCCTGTTTTTAAATTAAAATAATTTATAGACATAAGCCTTTTTTGTCATTCTGAACGAAGTGAAAGAATCTGTAAACATAACATTAAGATTCTTTCACTTCGTTCAGAATGACAAAAAAAAAATAAAACGAAGAAAACTAACAACGATAAACTTGAATAAAATTAAGGAGTTTTCGTCCCCAATACTGAGGGGGTGGTGGACGAGGAAGAGCTTCAGTTTGTAGGTTTATAAGGTCGAATTTAGGCGGGGAGGTTGTTGAAAAAGAAGCGGCAGGCACAACAGCGAGTAACTCGATATTCGGCAATTCCGTTTTCTTTATTTCCAAAAATTTGAGGTCTGCCTTGAAAAGCTTTTTAGTTTTTTTTGTACAATCATGGTCATTATGACCCATTTTTGAATAACTTCCTTTTTTTATGGCTTTTTGGCAACATAGTGGTAAATCAGAAAAGCCTTCTGGAAGCGGGGTGCTTTCAGAAGGCTTTTTATCGCAATTATCTTCAATTTCGATTAGTGAAATTTTAGTTTCACCTGTACATAAACAGTAAACTGAATTAGCACTTACGCCCATCGTTGAAATCATAACGATAGCGATGAGGAAAGTGATTGTAATATGTTTTACACTGTTTTTCAAAATTTTATGTTGATAAATTAAGACATTTTACTTGAAAACAGGCTTTAAAAAGGCTTTTTTACTTGAACATATCTTTTATACGGTCAAAAAAACCTCTGTCCTCTTTTTCAGGTTTCGGCTGAAAGTTAGGCATGTTTCTCAACTTTTCCAAAAGCAAACGCTCTTCGTCTGTGAGTTTTTTAGGTGTCCAAATGTTCACATGAACGAGTTGGTCGCCCTTTTTGCCATAACTTTGAATTGAAGGCAAGCCCTTTCCTTCAAAACGAAATACTTTTCCAGCTGTTGTGCCTGCAGGTATTTTCATGCGCACACGCCCGTCGAGGGTAGGTACTTCAAGTTGTGTGCCAAGTGCGGCATCAGCAAAGTTTATAAACATTTCACAATGCAAATTCATGCCGTCACGGTGCAAAGTTTCATGCGGAATTTCTTCAATACCAATGTATAAATCGCCAGGCGCACCACCTTTTGCACCTGCATTTCCTTTACTACTCAATTGAAGTTCCATGCCATCAGCAACCCCGCTTGGGATTTGAAGGTCAATGGTTTCTTCGCCGTAAACAGTACCTTCACCACGACAATTTGAACAATTGGATGTGACCACACGACCCGCACCTTTACATGTCGGGCAGCCCGAAGTCGTTGCCATTTGTCCTAAAAACGTTTGGCGTACTTGACGCACATAACCAGAACCTTTACAAGTTGGACACGTCGAAACAGCGTTTGCATCTTTTGCACCGCTGCCGTGGCAGACGGTGCAATTGATTTGTTTTTTAACTTTTATCTTTTTGGTGACACCATTAGCAATTTCTTCAAGGGTTAAACGCACTTTTATACGCAAATTAGTGCCACGTTGCCCTTGCGGACGACGACCACCTTGACCACCACCGCCAAAAAAAGACTCGAATGGATTGCCACTCGCTTGTCCGCCATCGCCAAAAATATCACCGAAGTTGCTGAAAATATCTTCCATAGTGAAGCCACGACTACCGCCGTAGCCGCCACCACCGCCCATAGAACCGTCGAAAGCCGCATGACCCAAGCGGTCATACTTTGCCCGTTTATCGGCATTGCTCAACACCTCGTAAGCCTCCGCAGCTTCTTTAAATTTATCTTCTGCTGCCTTATCACCTGGATTGCGGTCAGGGTGATGCTGCATCGCTTGTTTGCGATAAGCCGTTTTTATGGTTGCGTCATCAGCATTTTTGGCGACACCCAATATCTCGTAAAAATCTCTTTTAGCCATGTTTCGTTATTGTGTATTCGTTATTCGTGTACTCGTAAAGTCATCAAAATTGACGAATAACGAATACACAAATAACGAACCTATTTCCCAACTACGACTTTAGCGTAGCGGATGATTTTTTCGTTTAATAAATATCCTTTTTCAACGGTATCAACGATTTTACCGACTAAATCGTCACCCGCAGGAATTTCTGTGATGGCTTCGTGTTGGTCAGGGTCGAAGTCGCTGCCTTTGGGCGTTTCCATTTCTGTCAAGCCTTTTGAGCGAACGATGGAAACCAATTTTTGCCAAACCAAATTGACCCCCTCAGTAAAAGTCTCATTTTGAGAGGCTCTGCCAAAATCGTCCAAAATGGGCAAAAGGGCTGTCAAAGTGTCACGTGAAGCCGTTTGAATCGTTTCTATTTTTTCTTTCGTTGAACGTCGACGGAAGTTGTCGAACTCAGCAACTTGACGCAAATACTTGTCTTTCAACTCATCAACTTGTTTTTTCAAATCGGCATTTTCCTTTGCCAAAGCATTGTCAACCACTGCATCTGATGCACTTTCGGGTGCTTCCATTGTTTCAACAATTTCTTCTTGCAAAACATCGTCGTTTTGTAATACATCTTTATTGTCCATACTTTTCTTTTTAAACCACTTGTTTATCATGGATTTGTATTAAGTCATATTAGTCTTTCAAATTGTCTGCCAGCCAGTTTTGACTGACATTTTGACACCTTACTTTTGATTTAGGATTCAATAACCCGCAGCTGAAATTAAAACGGGTGCAAAGGTAGCTAAAAGCCCTAAAAATTGGGTATTCAGTCGAGTAAACTAAAAACGACGACTCAAATCAGTAGTCATCTACAAAATCTTTAAATAAGCTCAAATTGCTTTTTCATCGCCAAACTTGCCCTATTTGTCGGCTCTTAGCGCAATATATCGAATAGAATCTTACTTTTGTCTAAAAGAATCATTTTAAAAACAATACACTTTTGATGAAAAATATCATTTCAGATAAATATAAAACAGTTGTCTTTCACATTTGTTTGTGGGGTATTTGGCTCTATCTGCCCTTAGCGAATACGAACGAAGATGAATTGTATAATCGGGCTGTCTTTATGATTTCGCTCATCACATTGACGTATATTCCCTTCTTTTTTCTCAATACGGAGTGGTTGATTCCTAATATTCTACATAAAAAGAGTACGACGGCTTATTTTTGGCTGCTCATTCTTTGTATTGTCGTTTTTGGTTCGTGGCATAGATTTCTCAGCAACTGGGTAAAAGCCGCTCAAGGTATTATGGATAACCACACTCGGAATCCTAAATGGAGTCTTATTCCTATTATTTTTGTCGCTGCCATCAGTACAGGTTATGGTTTGTTCAATTACTTTGTAAAAGAAGAAAAACTCAAATTAGAAAAGCAACAAGAACATTTACAGTCTGAATTGTCGTTTTTGCGCTCGCAAATCAGTCCGCATTTTATTTTTAATATTCTCAACAGCATCGTTTACCTCATCCGGTCAAAATCTGATTTGGCTGAACCTGTGACGATTAAGTTGTCAGAACTGATGCGTTATATGTTGTATGAATCTGAAAATGCTCAAATACCCTTAGAAAAAGAGTTGAGTTACTTGAAAAATTACGTAGACTTGCAGAAAGTCCGCTTCGAAGAAGATGTCGAAATCAACTTAAATACTGAGGGGGAGGCAACGAGCCAAATAATTGAACCGATGCTCATGATTCCTTTTGTGGAAAATGCCTTCAAACATGGGGTCGGTATGGTATTGAATCCCGTTATTGATGTGTCCTTGAAAACGACTGAAAAAGAGTTGTTTTTCTCTGTAAAAAATAAAATAGCCCCTGAAACGCGTGAAGACAAAGATGGTAGTTCAGGTATTGGGCTTAAAAATGTGAACCGCCGTTTGGAGTTATTGTATCCCAAAGCACATCATTTAGAGATACAGAATAAGGATGGGTGGTTTGTAGTCAATTTACATTTAACTTTTATAAAGGATTAAGATGATACTTAAATGTCTAATCGTTGATGACGAAAGTTTAGCACGCAAACTCTTGGAAGAAAACATCCGTCAAGTGCCTTTTTTAGAACTCGTGGCGATGTCTAAAAACCCTTTTGAAGCGATGGAAGTACTTCAAGAGCAACACATTGACTTGATGTTTTTAGATATTCAGATGCCAGGCATGTTGGGTACGAAATTTTTGCAAAGCCTTCGAGAAAAACCGATGGTCATTTTCGTGACGGCTTATGCCAATTATGCTGTTGAAAGTTATGATTTAGATGTTGTTGATTACTTGATGAAACCCGTCAGTATGGAGCGTTTTACGAAAGCGGCTTATAAGGCTTTGGAAGAGAAACAGAAACTTTTGGCAGTGTCTGCCCCCCCCTCAGTATCTGAACCCATTTCGGCAAAAGAAGAAGAAACATCACCCGATTATTTCTTCGTCAATGTCGAATATGCTCTTGTAAAAATCTCTATTTACGATATTTCGCACGTCGAAAGCATGAAAGATTACGTCAAAATCTTTCTAACAACCGCTAAAAAACCAATTTTGACAAAAAGTACATTGAAAGCAATAGAAGAAAAATTACCACCAAAAAGCTTTATGCGCGTTCATAAATCGTTTATTGTCAACCTCGACAAAATTGAATCTATTCGTAGCCAAAGCATTACGATTGGTGAAAATCATGTACCTGTAAGCGATACACATTTGGAGGGTTTGATGCGCGTTCTGAACCCATCAAAGTGATATTGTAAACCGCCAACTTGCCCTTTTCATCGCCACAATCGGCTACGAGGCAACCAGACCTCTCAGTAATCGCAGTAACGATGAGAAAACCTTAAAGGCTGAATAGACAGGACGAATTTAGGATTACGAAGATTGCTTATGAGCCTTTTTAACAGCTGCTATTTGGGGCCCATGAAAAAAGGATTGTTGAGGTTGTTGCGCTATTAAGCGAATCGAGTCGTGTAAAAAAAGTGAAAATAAAAAATCCACTCATAAAAGCTCGTTGAGTTTATGAGTGGATTTTTTTTTAGAGCACAGTATTTTTCGAGTAAAAGAATTATAACTAATTGATTACTAAGATACATTTATTAAAAATATTTATGTGTTAATATTGTTTTTAATATAAAAAATCGTTTTACTTTTGTTCAAAAGTTAATTGCAGAGACCATTCCATTCCATTCCATTCCATTCCATTCCATTCCATTCCATTCCATTCCATTCCATTCCATTCGGAAAAATAGTTGGTTTTCAGCAATGTTATTAACCAAAATTTTAATATAAAAAACGTGAATAATCATGCAAAACCAAAAAATTACAAGAACGGAGGTAGCCCTTTGGTATGGTATTACCGAACGTGCATTGCGTTATCGTATGAACAATAAAAACATTCAAATCGCTAATCGTATCTTAACAGAATGTGATATTCGATTGATTTTGAAACGTTTAGACAAACCATTTTATATGCCACCTGATTTATATGCTTTCATTTTTGGCAGTTAATGACAGTTATTGCCACTTATTGCTATTTACTTCAGTTTTATGAGCGAAAAAGTGTATATACCTTTGTGCATCCTGTTCTCATTGACTGAAATCAATATTTAATCATTAAATTAAAAAATTTCTAATTATGAAAAAAATATTTCTAATTTGTACATTATTAACTTTAGGTGTTACTATTAGCACTAAAGCATCGGTAGTGATTCCTATGAAATCTACTGCAAACTCTTTAAATTTGTCAAAAATCAAGCAATCAATGTCAATCACTGAACCAGTCAAAAAAGCTGTGATGTGTACTCAATATGGGTTCGAAGTCAACCAATATGGTAATGTTAAAGTTTATGAAGTTACCGCAGCAACATGTGCAGAAGCAATGACAGCATTAGGAATAATGATGATGTAATATAAAGATATAGTATTACATTCAAAAGTCAGCACTCACTTTTATTTAACATTAAGTGCAAATATTTTTATTTAACTACTTTGATTCAATGAGGACAGGCTTTTTAAAAAATATAAAATTAAAAAAATGGATAGAATAAAAATTATTCCTGTATACCTTCTGATACTTTTATTTGTAGGACAATTGACAGCGCAAGATTATTTAGGCGAAGTTCATTATAAACAAATATTTAATTTATCATCGTATGCTCCAAGGGATACGACGGGTATTATATCTAACCTCATACTTTCAAGAAATCAGTCTTTATATTATTTCAATAAATTAGAAGGTGATTCAATAAATGACGATAATGTCCGAACAATAAAAAAACGTATAGATGATTACCAAGTTAAAGTTTATGATAAAGATAGATTTGGAGTAGGAGTATTTAAAGACTTTTCCTCACAAAAAATCATATTACGAGAGATACACTATAAAAAAGCTTACTTAATTAAGGATACCATACCTAAATTTAAATGGGAAATATTATCCGAAATTAAGAATTTTGGAGAATTAAAATGCCAAAAAGCTATTTGTAAATATAAGGGACGTAATTATACAGCATGGTTTGCAATTTCTATACCGTATAGTAATGGTCCGTGGAAATTTGGCGGATTACCAGGATTGATATTGGAAGTAACAGATGATAAAAAAGAAGTTCAATTTCTATTTGAAGGCATTAACTTAAATTCAAATAAGAAAATTGATAATTCATTTGCTTCATCAGGTATTATAACCAATAGAAAAGAATTAAATAAAATTTTTGATGAAGAAGAAGAAAGAGAAATAAAAGCAGATATGTCCAGAGCACCCAAAGGCGTACAAGTAAAGATTAAAATAATTAGACCAGATGAAATAGAAAAGGAAGATGAAAATTAAAACAATTATCACGATTTTGTTGGTATATTATTTTTCTAATGTTGGTTTTTCTCAAAGCCCAATCATACTAAGGGGGTCAGTCACCGATTCGCTACAAAAACTGTTACCTTACGTCAATATCTATTCGCAAGAAGCCGAAAATGCGCCCATTATCGCCTTTGCCGCAACGGACGACAAAGGCAATTTTGTTTTAAAAACACCTCGCCCCAAAACGCTTATCGTCAAAGCTACATTGCTTGGTTACGAAGCTAAACCCTTGATTTTCAAGGAAAATGATTCAATTCCAGAGCATTTGCATTTTGTTATGTATTCCAAAGCCTTTGTTTTAAAAGAAACAGTTATTAAAGCAAATGGCAAAATCATTGAAAAATCAGACACTACAACATTCCTTGCCGATAAGTTTAGAGACTCGACAGAACGCAATTTGGAAGAACTTTTAGCCAAACTGCCAGGTGTTGATGTGGACAAAAACTCAGGCGTTATCAGCGTCAGAGGGCAACCAATTAAGAAAATATTGATTGAAGGCGACGACCTCACAGGACGCAACTACCAACTGATGTCCAAAAACTTAACTGCCGATGTGGTGGACAAAATTCAAATCATTGACAAATTCAATGAGAACAAATTACTGAGGGGTATCCGCCGTTCCGACGACAAGGTCATCAATATCACCCTCAAAGAAAATCGAAAAAAACTGTTGTTTGGCAATGCTATTGTCGGTCTGGGCAACGATTGGCGGACGAACAACTCTATGAATTTGTTTAGTTTTAATAAAAAATTCAAATCCCTCACATTTGGTAATTTTAATACTATTGGCAACAAAAGCGACGCAGACAGAATGTTAAACAACGGTTTTGGCAACGAATCTGAAGCATCACAACAACGTGCCCTCATCAATGACGACAACTCGGCACTTATCAATATCGGGCGGACACCTTCCCTCAATATTGGCTCACAGAGCGTTAGGTTCAATCGAGCAGCAATGTTGTCAACGCATTTTGTTGTCCGACCTGTTGAACGATTGCAGCTAAAAGGATTTGTTTCGTTGGCAAATGACCGTTTGCAGGTTTTTACCGTCAATGACTATCAATACCGCCTCCCCAATGCGGCTTTCAATTTATTAGAAAATAATATTTGGACACACCGACCCGAAGTCGGACAAGCACACCTCGATGCAGGTTATGATGTCTCTGAAAATGCCACAATAAGGTATCAATCAGATGTACAATTTGCAAAAATAACAGACGTTTCAAATACAACTGCCAATACAAATTTCTTAACGAATCAGTTGAATAACAAGGATTTATCTTGGCGAAATACACTTGATTTCACACGCCGTTTATCAGAACACAAAGCTTTATTGGTCAATGCGTCATACAACCAAAACAAAACCGAGCAAACATATCAATTAGCCCAAACAGAAAGCCGAAAACTCCCCCCCTCAGTATCAGACTCGTTTGCACACTTACGCCAATTCATAGATAAACCTATGACGTTTGCGACACTGAACGCACAGTTTTTATTTTCAAAAAATCAACAAAAAATAGCTGTTAGCCTTGGAATCGTCGATAAAAAACAGGATTTCACATCAGATCTGATATTAACAGATGCTTCAAAAAATACCTTAAAAACGCCTACGGGCTTCCAAAATGACGCTGTTTTCAAGCAAACGAATTACTATACAAGCCTAAACATGAAAGATAAATTGGGCGGTATTGATTTTTTTAGTGATATTTCGGGAGGGTATTTTAATCTGCAATACAAGGATATTTTGCTTGAAAATAAGTCAAAACAAGGTTTTTATGCCTTGCCTGTTGTTGGTTTTAAAAAAGAAGCAAATAAAAACACCTTGTTTGGCACTTATGCTTATAACAGCGCATTGCCACAGATTGCAGACATTTTTGGTGGTTATATTGTTTCAGATTATCGAAGCCTCGAAAGAGGGAGTACATTGTTTATACCCGCTAACAGTCATACAGCTATTTTGACGGCAACACATGGCAAATTTTCAGACAATTTTATGTGTTACGCCAATCTCATCGGTACAACAACACAAAACGGCTACCGCAATGATTGGCGTATAAATGCAGATTTTAACACCTCTGAAAAAGCAGAAAACACGTTTCAAAACCGCAACTTAATCTTTTCGTCGGGTTTAGAATATTTTAGCACAAAACTGTCTTCTCGCCTTAAAATACGACCAACAGTGTCAACAGGCTGGTATCAGAATACATTGAATGACAATATTTTACGCAATACTCAAACCCTTATGAGTGCTATTGACCTTTCTGTTCGGTCAGGTTTTTTAGGTTGGTTCAACTATCATTTTGGTACAACTTTAACGTATTCAAACGTCAAAACAGATGCGTTAGGTACCACTCTTTCAAAAGCACAAAACACCTCAATTGGTGCTTTTTTAGACTTACATTTGAAGTTTTCAAATCGGCTAACAGGTAAATTAGAAAACGAGGTTTTTCAGTTTCGACAATCACAATCCCCCCCTCAGTATTATGGCTTTGTGAACAGCAGTTTATCCTATGAAATCTCTCGAAGTCGTGTCTATTTGACGTTAACAGGTCGTAATTTATTGAATACCAAGGAGTTTGTCAATGCCTATATTAGTGATTTTTCTACACAAATCAACCGTGTTCGTTTGTTACCTCGTTATGTCTTATTGGAATTAAATTTTAGGTTTTGATGACACCATCAAAGCTAAAAAACCAATTTTGACAAAAAGTACATTGAAAGCATTAGAAGAAAAATTACCACCAAAAAGCTTTATGCGCGTCCATAAATCGTTCATTGTCAACCTTGACAAAATAGAATCTATTCGCAGCCAAAGCATTACGATTGGTGAAAATCATGTACCTGTAAGCGACACACATTTAGAAGGTTTGATGCGGGTTCTAAATTCATCGAAGTGACAAGCAAATTGTCTAACTCCGCCTTTTCATCGTCTCAAAACCCCCGCTTGTCGCCTTTTCAAAATTACTAAATCTGACAACCTTATCTTTGTATCATCATTTATTAATCATCTCGCTAAAAGAGAGACAAAACAAATGATGATATCTTAGAATAGAATTTTTTTAGAGAGTTATAGTTTTCATACATTCTTGTTGAGCGAGGGCAATTCATTTGAAGCCCTCGTTTTTTTTTGATTTTTTTTGAAAAAAAAATTCATCGCTTGAAAATGTGGGAAAAGTGTAACTTTGTGGCAGAAAACCACAGTTTTGAATTCAATCGTCATCATTCATGGCAGCATACAGGAGAGATACTACGGAGCCAAACCTCATCGAGCTTTTGCAGCAAGGTGAAAATGACGGGTACGAAAGACTGTATGATAACTATGCCCCAATGCTTTTTGGCATCATTTGTCGTATAGTCGGCAATTCGGAAGATGCTGAAAACTTGTTGCAAGATTGTTTTGTCAAAATTTGGCGTAATATTCAGCAATACGATGCAAAAAAAGGGCGTTTTGCGACTTGGTTGATAAATATTGCCCGAAATACGGCTATTGATTTTACACGTTCAAAAGTTTACATTCATCGTCTTAAAAACCAAAATGTGGATAATATCGTAAGTTATAGACAGGATTTAACCACAACCATGCATACAGATACGATTGGATTACGACAAATAGTGAACACATTGACACCACAATGCCGCGAGGTCATCGAATGGATGTATTTCGATGGTTATACACAACAAGAAATTTCAGAAATCTTTAATATACCGCTCGGAACTGTAAAGACCCGAGCAAGGATGGGTTTAAACTCTTTGAGAACCTATTTTGAAAATTAATATTGATAAATATTTTAAAATAATAGATAAAATTGAATACTTCTTATGACATATCGCTTCAAAAATTGACGCAACACCTAACAGATGAGCGTGGCAACCCACCTACGTCTGTGGATGTTGCGGAAACAGAAGCGGCATTGTTGGCTTATGCAGAGTTACACGCTGTTAAGCCCCCCCTCAGTATGCGCGACCGTATTTTAGCAAATATGCAAAAGTTAAAGACTTTAGAAAATAATCGGCAGTCGTTTACGCTTGATAATTTACCGATACTAACGCCCGAAGCAAATTGGTTAGATTGGGAAGCTGCGGTAAAGAACATCGAACCAGCAGAGGATTTTGAAGACGTACACATGCATCTTTTAGAGGACAACGACCGTCGCGAGTTAAACCTCGTTTGGGTCAAGCAGGAAGTACCCGAAGAAGTACATCACGATGTTTTAGAGAGCTTTATCTTATTGGAAGGCAGTTGTGAATGTCATATTTTTGATGAAAAAGGCAGCAAACGAATTGTGAAAATGCGTCAAGGCGATTATATTTCTTTCAAAATTGGGGAAGTCCACGATATTCAAATTACATCAGCCAAACCTGCAAAAGCTATTTTGCAATGGCTGAAGATAGCGGCTTAATCGACGAGACAAAGAACTAAGGGAAATGTAATGGAACAAAAAAAAGCAGTCCAAGACGTAACAACATCTTGGACTGCTTTTTTATGTAAAATACTGAGGGGGGTGCCTTTTCAGGTTTAGTCAGGTTCAAAACCGAGAACGATGTTGAACGTACCGTAATCTGTCCATTTCTTAGAGGCTTTTGACGTGATTTCTGGTTTGTCAAAACCGATACCGTAGTCAAAACCAAGCGTACCGAACATTGGTAGGAAAACCCTTAGACCCATACCTGCTGCACGACGGACATCAAAAGGTTTGAAGTCTTTGAGGCTGTTCCATGTGTTACCACCCTCAACCCAAGCCGTTGCGAAAATTGTTGACGATGGATTCAGTGAAATCGGGTAACGCAATTCTGCTGTATATTTCGCAAAGGTCGTACCACCACCGTTGCCAGAGTTCGGGAACTCTTCAACTTTATAACCCCGCATCGCCAGAATCTCTTGTCCAACTTGAGCAATTTGGCGGTTTGCTAAACCATCACCACCGAGTACAAAACGGTTGAACGGTGTATAACCCACATGTTTATTGTAGTAGCCGAGTGAACCGATTTTTGCAGCCGTCCGCAAGACCATTTTACCAGCCACAGGCGTGAACCATTCCGCATTGAAACGCCATTTGTAGTATTCTACCCATTTAAATTTCTCTTCGTCTATCAAATCCGCATAACGTTTGCCATTTATAAGTGAATAAGGCGGTGTGGCTGTCAAAATCAAAGTCAAACGTGAACCACTTTTCGGGAACAATGGGTCATTGATACTGTTGCGGCTAAATGTCTGAGTGATATTGACGTTGTTGTACTTACCATTCGAGATATTCGGGAAGAATCCAGGATAGTCTTTCAATGAAAACTGTTGATATTCAAGCGATGTATTGCTCACAAAGTTATCATCAGGCCATCTCAAACGACGACCGAGACCAACCGACGTTTGCAAGATGCTGACACTGTTATTGGTCAAATAACCCGAGAACTTAGAGAGAGAACCACCCACAGTCAATGAGTTAGGACGTTTGCCGCCCAACCATGGCTCAGTCAACGACAGATTGTAAGACTGGTAAAACTTACCATTCGACTGTGCGCGGATAGACAAACGCTGACCATCGCCTTGTGGTAGTGGTGCCCAAGCCGATTTGTTGAAGATATTGCGAATCGAGAAGTTATTGAAGGAGACACCGAGAGTACCCACAACGCCAAAACCACCCCAACCTGCGGATAATTCCAACTGGTCACTCGGTTTTTCTTCGACTTTGTACTCAATATCCACCGTTCCACGCTGTGGATTGACGGGTGTATTGATGCCCAAAGCCTCTTGGTTGAAATAACCTAAGTTGATAATCTCACGTTGCGAACGAATAATATCTGCTCGGCTGAATTTTTCGCCTGGTAAGGTCCGCAATTCACGACGGATAACGTGTTCGTGTGTGCGGTCGTTGCCTTGTATCGTTACCTTGTCAATCGTCGCTTGTGGTCCTTCGTACATACGCATTTCAAGGTCAATCGAATCACCCTGGATGGCAACTTCTGTAGGTTCAACATTGAAAAACAAATAACCATTGTCCATATAAAGCGACGATACGTCACGTCCGTCTTGACTAAAACGCAAGCGTTGTTCGAGCAACTCGGCATTGTAAATATCGCCTTTTTGAATGCCCAATACTTGGGTCAATACCTGCGATTCATAAATAGAATTGCCTTTCCAAGCGATGTTGCGGAAGTAGTAGCGACGACCTTCATTGATTTTTATATGGATTTTTATATCGCCATCTTTCTCACGCCAAACGGAGTCGCTTGTAATTTGAGCATCACGGAAACCAATATTGTTGTAGTATTTAATAACTTTCTTTTTGTCGGCATCGTATTCATCGGAAATGAGTTTAGACGCTGAAAATATCTTCAATTTCCGATGCGTTTTGTCCATTTTCTTACGCAATTTCCTTGGAGAAGCGTTGGCATTGCCTTCAAAAGTGATGTCTTGGATTTTGACACGTTTGTTGCGGTCAATCTGAAAAACCATTTTCACACCATTCACGCGCTTAGGGTCTTTTTCTTCAACCGCTTTGACGGTTACATCGAGGTAGCCTTTTTCACGGAAGTATTTTGAGATGCCGTTGATGACATTTTCTTTATTACTTTCTGTCACAATCGTGCCCTTTGGAATGAAGCGAGTGACAATCGCATTGAGGTCGTCGTGTTGGCTTTTTTTCGTACCCGTATAACTGAAAGTCGTCATAGATGAACGTTCTTTGATAACGAGTTCAAAGAAAATGACGTCGCCAATCGTTTTTTCTTTCACGATTTGCACATCGTCGAACAAGCGCAGCTTCCACAACGCTTTCATCGCTTTCTGAACATCAGGACCTGGAAACTTAATTTTTTTACCGACTTGCAAACCCGATACGCCGATGATGGCATTGGGGTCAGTGTATTGCACACCTGTCACTTTGACGCCGCCGACTTCATAGTCTTTCGGTTCACCATATTTCATGGTGGGCAGTGTGTCTTGCGTTTGTGCAGTTGCGTCGTTGGAAAAACCCAATATGTTTACAGCTAAGAGGAGAAGGATAAAGACCTTTTTCATATTTTATTACGATAATACCAAATTTGCTTTGGCGACATTTTTCAAAATACTAAAATTACTGAGGGGTGTCAAAATCATAAATCAACGTGGCTTCATTAAGCAAAGCTATTTATGATAAAACAGGACTGAAACGTATGGAAAAGACGATTTGTGCCGCCCTGTCTTTAAACTTTAACACTTTTTAAGTCATTTGTTTGTCACTTAATCTGTTCACCTGTCATACCAAACCGTCTTTCGCGGTCTTGGTAGCTCAAAATGGCTTTATAAAAATCGTCCTTTCGGAAATCGGGCCAAAAAGTTGTCGTAAAATAGAACTCTGCATAAGCCAATTGCCAAAGGAGGAAGTTAGAAACGCGGGTTTCGCCACTCGTCCGAATCATCAATTCGGGGTCGGGCATACCAGAGGTGGACAATTCGACTTCAAAAACCTTTTCGTCTATTTCTGAAGGCTTGATGAGACCCTTCGTCGCCTTTTCAGCGAGGCGTTGCACCCCCCTCAGTATTTCCCACTTTGCGGAGTAGTTGAGTGCCAAAACGAGGGTCATTTTATCGTTGTTCTGTGTCTGTTCGATGCCTTCGAGTAAGGCTTTATAGGTCGAAGAGGGCAGTTTTTCGATATCGCCAATGGCTTTCAGACGGATATTATTGCGTTGCAAGGTGGCAATTTCAGAGCGCACAGTGTCAATCAATAAAGTCATCAAAGCATTGACTTCAAAAGCGGGGCGATTCCAGTTTTCAGTGGAAAAAGTATATAAAGTCAAGTATTTAACACCCAATTCAGCTGCGGCTTCCGTGATTTCTCGCACCGTTTTAACCCCTTCACGGTGTCCCCACACGCGGTTTTTACCTTGCGATTTTGCCCAACGTCCGTTGCCGTCCATAATAATAGCGACGTGTTTGGGTAATTTATCGAGATTTATTTGACTTTTTAAATCCATTATTTTGAGTCGTCCTAATTTTAGGGCGCAAAAGTAAACAAACTTGTTCGGATATTGATTAGATTTTCAAAAAACGATTCCTTTTGCCTCTATGGTTTATCTTTTTTATTGTTTTTTACTTTCAGAGATTTCAGTTTTTCGGCTTTTGCTTTAGTCTTTTTATCAATTTTGGTCGCTTTTAAGATATTTTCAATAGAAATCACCTCTTTCTTTTTGAGTTTTGGAAACTCTGAATACACCTTTCCTTTTGCAATTCTGTCCAAAGTGTATTTCAAAACGGTTGTCAACCTTTCAGGTGCTTCGTCGGCAGGTCGCCAAATCGCTTCTCGGAATTTATCGGTTTCTTTTACGACCATTTCGCCCGTCCAATCTTTTGCTTTAAATATAAAAATGATTTCAATGATACTCCGCAGTTTGCGATGCGTGATATGCACCAATTCAAGCGATTTGCGATTGACAATGACACCCACTTCTTCAAAAGTTTCACGAACAAGGGCATCTTTGGCAAATTCAATACCTTCAATTTTGCCGCCTGGCAGTGTATAGCCGCCACCATTTGATTTGGTTTGCGCCAAAAAAAGCAAATGATCACGATATTCGAGCAACAGGCGCGCTGTGAGTATGGTACGGTAACGATGTTGTATGGGCATTGGGTTGCGTTGTAATATAAAAGGTGATAGTACATTTTTGAATAAAGGGCTAAAATTAGATGTTTTTAGAAAAAGATGGCTGGTTTACGTGTTTATTTTATATTTCTTAGCGTCAGGGCTTATCGTTCCATTGAGCATAAAAATATAATACATGAGTAAATATGTTAAAGTTTCATTCTTTTTAGAGAATTGTTAGAAAATACAAATAGTTCATCTTAGCTTTGTGCCAACAATTTAAATCATTCAAGAACAATCATTTTTGAACTAAAACTAAATATACCTTTTAACCAAAGTTAGCAGACTTTTTTCATTCCATTTCATTCCATTTCATTCCATTTCATTCCATTTCATTCCATTTCATTCCATTTCATTAACTAAAAAGGAAAAAAGAGGAACGGAAGAATTTATTGACTATTGAACGG
>JAYSQG010000350.1:0-2367 GCA_043721685.1 Saprospiraceae bacterium
GTCAATGATTTTGGTTTCCAAATTGTCTTGGTTGACCATATCGTATTTATCCCGCATCGGTTTGAGTTTGCTGAATGTGAATATCTGTTTGGTCAATTCTCTGTCTCGTTTTTCGCCGTACATCACCTTTTCGTACTTGTCTTTTTTTAGCAATTTGCCCAATTGCACATGGAAACGCAGCGTTTTGAACGCATCCGTATCGTCGAAGTAACGCAATGCAAAATAAGGAAAACGGTCATCGTGCCGTTTCAAAATCACTTCTTGAGGCACCCCCTCAGTATTTTCGTCTTCTTCGTTGTATATGTCTGCATCGGGTACGTTATTGGTAGGGGCAACCTTTACGGTTGCCCTATCGCTGTCATCGTGTACATTATTCGCAAGGGCATCATCAGCAAGGGCGACCGCAAGGGTCGCCCCTACGGTCAAATCCACTTTAAAACGACGGTCTTTGTCTGCTTCTGACAAAACAGGATACAAATCGCTTGGACAACGGTTGAGTTCGTTGAGCATATCGAGCATGATGTCGCTGCTTTCGAGTTTCGGTTGCGGCAATCGGCAACAAAACATCGTATAGGCTTTCAATTGCGCTTTTTCTGCCTTCGACATTTCCTCTACGGTGAGGGCTTTTTGAAAACCTGACAAACGACTCAAAAAGATGGACGCATATTTCGGTTCTAAAAACAGACAAATAAAATAGGTCAATGACCTTTCATCAATACTGTCCTTTTTGATGTCGTGTGGCACACGCCCTTCTTTTATGGCTTTCGGTTTGCGCTCCAATGATTCGATGTCTGCTTGATTGAAACAGTCATAACGTTTCGTTTGCTTGTTTTTGTCAATCAAACGGAACAAAGCAGCCTCATAGATTTGATAGAAAGTTTCTGCTTTTTCAAATTTGAAACGCGGCGTTGTTTTATAGTGCGAATAGTAGTTCCGCAAAGTATTCATCCATTCCAACAGGCTTTTGAGCAATAGCACATATTCTTCGGGTTGCAATTCAGGCGTCTTGGTCTCCGTGACAACCTTGCCGCCTTTCATAAGCAATGCCAATGAGTTGACAGCGTCTGCCGTGACCGAACCTTTAGCCTTTTCATTCAAGACATCTTGATAGCGCAAAAAAGGGAAATGATGCCGCAAATCCCCAATGAGTGCATACACTTCATCGGGTTTTCGGCTTTTTATCAACAGATTTAATATCGGTGCTTTGTGCAGCTTGTCTTCCAATAGCAATTTGCCGTTTTCTTCTGCCTTGCCTATATATTTCTCGGTCAAATAATGCAAAATCATATAGGCATTGTGGCGAGCCATATTCAGATAAGTACCAAAATAATGAGGATGTTCGGACTTGTTCCGCCCTTTGGGCGTGCTAGGTGTTTTCATATTGTTTGTGATTAAGACGTGATGTTGAAAAATAATGATTAAAGCCTAAAATTATATATTTCATTTGAACTAACATGTAAAACACACAAATTTTTTTCACATATAAATTACCCTCTCAGTATTCTTACCGAATTTATCTTGTTTTAAAACCTATAAAAAAGCCTAATTGACTGTATGACAATCAATTAGGCGGGCACGAGTTACAATCACCCTTTTACCTAAAGGGCTTCCGTAACCAACGCCAGCGACAAATGACCCTTTGAAACTCGTTTTCGGTTACAATCACCCTTTTACCTAAAGGGCTTCCGTAACACTATTTTTAGACCGTCGCCAGATGCCTCACCTGACTTGGTTACAATCACCCTTTTACCTAAAGGGCTTCCGTAACTACATTCATTGACGAATACATTGACAATGCTATTAAGTTACAATCACCCTTTTACCTAAAGGGCTTCCGTAACAACTTTGTGTATCATTAAAAAAAGACGAAATATTAAGTTACAATCACCCTTTTACCTAAAGGGCTTCCGTAACCTTTTTACTTGCCCTCTTTGCTCGACTGTTATTTACGGTTACAATCACCCTTTTACCTAAAGGGCTTCCGTAACTATTCCTTTTGTATTAATTGCATTAGGACATTCTCTGTTACAATCACCCTTTTACCTAAAGGGCTTCCGTAACTATTTAGAAAATGTTGATTTTGATGAATATCCGTTTCTGTTACAATCACCCTTTTACCTAAAGGGCTTCCGTAACGAGACAATATTTATGCTGTTTGGAATACCCTTCCCGGTTACAATCACCCTTTTACCTAAAGGGCTTCCGTAACCAGTGCTGATAGTATTGTCACGCTGAAATCTGACGAGTTACAATCACCCTTTTACCTAAAGGGCTTCCGTAACCTTTGGCAGCGATGCAGTACCGACATATCGGACAGAGTTACAATCACCCTTTTACCTAAAGGGCTTCCGTAACATAAAGCCTTTG
>JAYSQG010000351.1:0-25073 GCA_043721685.1 Saprospiraceae bacterium
AGTCAATTCATTTGGCTTGGCGTTTGGACAATGAACCCAAAAGCGATTCGTTACTACGAAAAATGTGGCTTCAGTACTTTTGGTGAGCATATTTTTCAAATCGGTAACGATGCTCAAAAAGATTATTTGATGTGGAAATCAATTTAGTGAAAAGTGGAAATTGAAAAGTGCTGTCTTACTTTTCACTTATCACTTCCCACTTTTCACTTCCCACTTTTCACTTAACTAAGCCTATTAAAGTGCCGTAATCATCGAAGCGCGATTCCTCATTTTTCATTTCCAGAACATCTAACAGTTCCATACCGTAGTGTTCTTCGAGCTCACGAACCGTTTTTGTTGTCCTTATTTCTATCTGCCCTTTGGTCACTTGATTCAAACGCCACGTGTATGTTTTGAGCATTTTTTGCCAAATTATTTCATTGACTTCAAAGGCATCGTCCGTAGTCAATGGCTTTATTTCAGAGAAAGCAGCCGTATTTCGCGCTAAAAGTCTAGCACTTTCGATTATAAAATAGCCTGTATGCGCCCAATCATTCGAATCATCGAGCAAGCGCGCGTACATGACAAGTTGCAAATCTTCGGCGTTTTTTATCAAACGCTCACGATAGGTATGTCCACTCCATTTCAAATCCAAAATACAACGTTCATTGCCTCGTACTAAAACAACATCTGCTTTGCCTTTCACAGGCGTATCTGAAAACTGACCTTCTAACTCTTTTTCAGTGGCTTCAACTGTCCATTTGTTCCGTCGAATGTGTTCAATCAATGTCCAAATAGCGTATTCAATTTGTCGAATCAATTGCAGTTTTTGCGGTTCAAAACCGTACATCAACAGCGTTGCGGCTTCCTTTGCCAACAATTTTTTACTGTGTTCGTCCACCCAGCTTTTGATTTGGTCAAACGACCAATCATGGAAATTTTCCTTTAATATAAATTCAAAAAAACGATGCGACAGGTTGCCTTTAAGCGTATTTTCCTTGACAATACTCAAAATTGACGACTTATTGAGCTTTGCTTTATGTCTAAAAACCCATTGATGTGGGTAGTAAAACAGGCTTTCAAGGCTCGTCAAAGTCTCATGCGCCCGCTTATTCAATAGACGTGATTCTACATTTATAATAGGTTGAACTTTGCCCAAACGATGCGGTTTTAGGCTCACCCATTCAGGCGTTTCTAAATTTGTTAAATTATCAAAATCTGCCCAATCCTCCTTTGTGCATACTGTTATGCGCGACAAATCGCCATAACAAGCCCTTAAATGGCTGAATAACGGGTGTTCAGGCGCATGTTCACCATTAACTTTTTTAGGATAAACCAATATCAATTGCTTATTTGTCCGCACCACGCCTTGAATGCGTTGCCACAACATCAGCGCATTTTCATCCTGCGGCGATTGCAGCGTCACACCTTCTTGTTTCAAAAAAGCGACTTCATCAACATACCAACGACTGAAAAAATGCACCCCCTCAGTATCCGTAAAATTCCACCAAACTAAGGAGTCAACTGACTGTAACAAACAATCACCATGCGTTACGTAGGAGTAATGACCCAACTCTTGAGGACGCGGTGAGACGGGCGAAGGCTCATAAATAGTTCTGATGATGCGTTCTAATTCCAAAAAAGTCAACCACGATTCGCTCGGAGGCAGTTCGTATAAAAATTCTACGACACGACGGGCTTGTTCAGACAACACCAATAAAGATGTGTTTTTACTGCCCGAAACTTCAAATTCCTCCGTCGCCCATTCTTTTAAAAAATTAAAAATACTGATAACCTCTTGTTTCGGTGCCGATGCAGCAATGTCATAGGTTGGGCGATGAAACCAAAAGTTAAATTGCTCCCTGACTTTTCGAACGTTTATTGTCGCATCGTCTTTCGATTTTTCTTCTAATTTTTCAAAAAAACGATTCGTTTCATAATACCAATGGTCACTATTGATGCCTGGACGTTGGGCTATGACATTACCGATAACATTGCCCAAATCCGCATCAAGTGGCTTAACGGGCATGGTGACAAATTCAAGGATTTTATACAAATCCAAAGGTTGCCATAAGAACGCTGTGACCAATTTCAAAAGTTGCAGCGTCGGTCTTCCGAGCGATGCAGATGGTAGTCCAAAAGCGGGTAAACCATTCTGTATCAATGCTTCATCAAGCGTTCGGTTTCTATCTGGAATCAAAAAGGTGGGTCTGAAATTGGGATTAAGGCTCAACACTTTAGCGATAAAATCGCCCCCCTCAGTATCACGTTCACTTTCTAAAATGATGAGTGAACCATCTGCTTTGAGCGTCTGTTTTGCGCCACGTTCTAATTTATTGGTAATGAAATCTTTGAAGGTCGGGAGGTCGGTTTCTTTGCTTATATTACTACCAAGTTTAGGAAACTTTGAAAGTTTCCTAAACTTATCGTTACTCAAAAAAGTGATATTTTGCTTCGCTAATACGTCAAAAAGGCGTTTATACTGAGGGGGTAAAAAAGTGCTTAATTCTCCTGCCTGTTCTTTACTTTCGTTGACAACAATTTGCTCTATGGGCACATTTTTATGTTGCAAAGCAGCTAAAACTTTTTCAAATCTATCGGCTTCACCAGCGATGAGTTTAGAAACACCGTCTTCATTTATCAAAAAACGTTGTTCAACTTCCACCAAAACTTGTAAACGAAAGGGTAAGTTTTCTTTATAATTGAAATCAAAACCAGCTAACAGCAACTCATCACGCCTTTTCAACAAGGCTTCTGCACATGCTAATTGGTCAGCTTCAAAGGATTTTTGGAAAAAAACTGTGGGATATTCATTGTGATAACGCCGCATGGCTTGCCGATACTGTTCAACGCGAATATGCTCAATGCGCTCCGTATGACCCGACAAACCTAAGTGCATCTCGAACCAACGCAACAGACTTTTTACACCCAAATACAAATGCCCCCCCTCAGTATCTGGACGAGGGAAAACGCAATTATCGTAGTTTAGACCAAAAAAAAGGGTATAGCGCATATTAATAGTGATAGGTGATTCTAAGGTGCAAGGTATTTGAATTGATTATTATTTTTGCAAAAAAACAAAATGTTGTTCAAATTTTCTATTAAAACAATTGAATTTTATTAATTATTGCAATAATTTGTGTCAAATCATGATGCACTTTTTGGCAATTTATACTGAGGGGGTGCCTCACAACCCTAAACCTAAGTTTTTTCACACCAAAATAGATTTCACTATTAAACACACTACGTTTGTATTAGCTTTGCCAAATGCGACTCATTATTACATAAAAAATCAAGCAATTATGAAAATAGCAAGTTTCTTAATGTTTACATTTTGTTTCCTTTCATGCGGTCAGGAAACAAACAATTCAAATTATACAATTTTCACTTTTTCAGAAACTCAAAAATTTGAGGTTGCTAATCGTGAATTAAGCCTTTTTTCAGAAGACAATAAGAAAGGCTTGCGATTCTCGAAGAAAAAAGGAGATGGTGTGGCTTGGCTACAAGGTGCTGAATTTAGGACCAATTGAGTGACCGTAAAAAAGGGAAAATAGGATTTTGGGTTGGCGATGATTCAGACGTTGATTTTGCCAATTTACAAATTACAGGGAAGGATTAGTAACACAACCAGAAAACGTACCCCTCAGTATTCTGACATATTTAAAGATTTGTCCGCGGGAATTGCTGTTGTTTTCATTATCATTCAAAGCATACAAAAAAATCAAAGAAATACGAAAATTCATTAATTTCAAGACGAAAAAGCATACAAAAACCTATAGAAAAGGTATAATCGTATTTTAAGAACATAATTCTAAGTATCAAAATTTTCGGAAATACTACTTAATTTTGGGATTTAACGAGCGACAAACTTTATAGCTATTGCTCATTTTGTTTAAATATAAAGTAAGCAGAAGAGGATATGACATCAGAAACTTTTAAATTATTCCTTTCAATTTGGGGTGCGACGCTTTCCACCCTGCTTGGTATATTGACAATTATTAAATTCAAAAAGGACAATAGTTTGAAATTAAGTATCATTGGAACTATTGATGAACCTTTTGAGCATGTGAGAGTAAGTATCGCTAACGTATCAAACAAGCCAGCGACACTCATTGAAATCGAAATGTCAATTGGCAATTCCATTCATGATAAAACACAACTTTTAAGATTGCCCATTATGCCTGAAAAGAAATTGACTGACTCCGACATTTGGACAACTACAATCCAAAGAGAAGAATTGCTAAAGTGTGTTTCAGAGAAATCAATCGAACAAAAACCATTTCAAAGATTGATTGCAACAGTTAAGACCAGTTCAAAAAAAAGTATTTCTGAAATAGTATTTGTTCATCCAAAAATTATAGGTAACACGCCTTATTATGAAAAAGCGGAACAATTTATTGCAACAGATTTATTTTTAGGATTCAAACAAATGGATAGTGAATCTTATCCAATTGGCATTAAATAAACCTCAGGGCACTGAGGATGCCAGAGTTAAAAACAAATAAAATATTATGGATAGAGTAAAAACTTTGTTGATTGATTCTGGAAGTTTGATCATTTTCGGTATTATTGTCATTGCAACAATCGTTCTTGCTTCCTTTTCTGGGAAATATCTTCAAACTTTATTGGAGAAAAAATCGAAAGAACAGAATGCTGACATTACGAGTTTTTTATTTATTAAACACGTTATCAGAGCAACGATTTATCTATTTGGTTTTGGATGGGCAATGTTGTCGCTACCGATTTCATCAAATTTCGGACATTCGCTTTTTGCAAGCGCGGGTGTGTCAACTTTAATTTTAGGATTTGCTTCACAACAAATTTTGGGTAATTTGATGAGTGGTATTTTTTTAATCATACAGAAACCATTCAAGGTGAATGATATCATTGAAATTCAAGGAAATAGAGGGAAAGTGTTGGAGCTAAATCTTCACGACACGATTATTGAAGATGCCGAAGATAACGTCATCATTATCCCTAACGCATTGGTTTCTAACGGCATCATTAAGAATATAAAGAAGAAATGAAGAAAAAATACCCCCTCAGTATTTTAGCTTAAATTGACGGATGAATACACGCTTTTTCTATTTGCGTCTATCAATATTCAATATTTTTCATTCCGCGTGATATACGGGTCATTCTCCTCGTCATCCGCTTCCCAATTGTGATTGGCTAACCACGCCAAAGTAACGCCACCGAAAATCATGAGCAAACGTAGGACAAAGCCCAATAACGGACCGCCCGCATCTAACCACAAAAGGAAAGATAACTTGACGCCAACCAAACTCAATACCAATGCTGATGCACCGAAGAGGAATGACAGAAAGGCGAGTATGAGTAATATTGCTTTTTTCATTTTTTATATTTAAAACCTTTAAAGATGCGAATTGTTGCTGCAAAATTAAACAAACCCTTTAAATTTGCACGTCTTACCAAATAGAAAAATATGATTCAACTGATTGAATGTCCGAGAGACGCTATGCAAGGCTTGCCTGATTTCATCGAAACTGATGTGAAAGTTGCTTATATTAATCAACTTTTGCGCGTCGGGTTTCATACGATTGATTTCGGTTCTTTCGTGTCGCCCAAAGCGATTCCGCAAATGCGTGACACCGCAGAAGTACTCTCAAAGTTAGATTTATCAAGCACACCTACGAAGTTATTGGCAATTGTCGCCAATGAACGTGGGGCGGAACAAGCGGCTCAATTTCCTGAAATTTCTTACTTAGGTTATCCGTTCAGCGTCAGCGAAACCTTTCAATTGCGAAATACCAATGCGACGATTTCGGAGTCGGTTGAAAGGGTCAAATTCATACAAGAAACGTGTATAAACCATGGAAAAGAACTGGTTTTATACATTTCTATGGGTTTTGGCAACCCTTATGGCGACCCATGGAATGCAGAAGTTGTGATGGAATGGGTGAGTAAATTATCGGATTTAGATATTCGTATTTTTTCTCTGTCTGATACTGTGGGGGTCTCAAATCCGCAAAGTATTCGTTATTTGTTCAGCAATCTCATTCCCGCATATCCAGAACTTGAAATCGGTGCGCACTTGCATACTCAGCCTTATAATTGGCGTGAAAAAGTACATGCCGCCTACGAAAACGGCTGTGTTCGCTTCGATTCAGCGATGAAAGGCTTTGGCGGTTGCCCGATGGCAAAAGATGATTTGACGGGTAATATGGCAACAGAAAATTTGATATCTTATTTTACAGAGACATCAGAATCTTTAAATATTGACTACCAGCAATTTATTCGTTCGTTGAGCATGGCAAATGATGTTTTTCCCCATTGATTTCTTTTTCATATACAATTTTTACCCTAAATAACGTTATTTTTGCGCTTTATATAAAGGAATCAAAAAAAATTAAAAATTACAATCGTCATGTCTAAACTCAAATTGAACTTTCTTCTTCTTATTTTCTCACTCACATTATCCGCTTCATTTGCCCAATCCACACAAGATAGTTTAGTAGAACTCTACACCCGTTATTTGCAATTGACCACGAAAACAAGTCAATTGGATAGTATGCACAAGGTTTTAGCGTCACTTCAAACGCAATATCAAAATTTTGATGCGATTTTGAAGTCGAACAATGAGTCTATGAAACGCATTACAAATGCACAATTATTTACTTATGACAGATCACTTAAACAACAATGTTCTAAAATAATCAATACGGTTGATTTCATTCGCAGTGCCAATACGAGCCTGAACGCCTTGCAAGTTGTCGGCAGTGTTTCCAGCTATTTAGATCAAATTGGGCAACTTAATAATCCGTCAAATAGCGAATTGGGGTTTGCGCTTTCTGATGACTTAGTTAAAATCATTGAAGAACGTATTTTGAGCAAAAAAAGGCTGAAAACAGACCCGAATAAGTTTACAGCTATCGTCAAAGAGGTCATCAATTCGCCTGTGACCAATGCCTTCACTAAATCTATCCCGATTGTTAGTAATATTAAAGGTGTAATTGATTTGGTCATTAATTTGACGGCTTCCGAAAAAAATGTAGAAGTAGAAGATTTCGTAAAAATGAAAAACGATATGAAAAAATATATCGAACATTACGAAGGTTTAGAGCAAGCGAATCTTACTTTTACGTCGAATCTCAACAACCTCAATGTGCGTTTAGATGCTTTGAAATTGATTTTAAGGAATTATGCAACAGAAAGATTGCGCCCAATTAACCCCTCAGTAAATTTGGATACTTTCCGCAATTTCACGCATTTGGTCAATATACATTGCAACAAAGAAGATGCTGAAATGAAGGTGGAAAGAATTATGGCAGAATTTAAAAGCGATAAAGGCGTTTTCAACTATGAAAAAGCATTGAGCGACAAGCGTTTATACTATCCTGAATTTGCGGTCAATCAAGCGCAAGTCATTTATGATGAATTAGAAAGTATTTCGCGCGGCTTTACCTCCAACCTTTATACATATCAAAACAATGTTGAAAAGGTTTTGTCTAACTCGAAAAGCAATAAATTGGGTGATGTTGGAAAGATTGATATGAAAGTTAAAACCTTAAATGGCTTGCTCGGTAATGTATCAGAAGCGATTAAAAACAGTGTCAATTTGTACGATTTGCAAAACAAATTGCATCGGATAAATGGTTTTATGGTGCCTTAGGTAATGGTGAATGGTGAGTTTTCGAAATTATATTTTGGCAGAATACAATTATGTTCGGGGAACTTTTGAAGTTCCCCGAACATTTTGTCCGAATCAATAGAATATTTTGTAGTCTAAAAATCCAATTCAACCTTTGAGATAGCTTCTTGAGTTTAAATATAAAATAATCTATGACAGAAAACTATGAATAACATCGGTTTATACGGATTAGCCTTCCTGTTGGGCTCAGTAAAATTCCTATTTGCGGCTTCAATTGTTAGCACAACGGCATTAACACCTATTGAAATAGCGATATCGACAGGCTTGGGAGCGATATTTAGTTTCAATATTTTCTATTGGTCGTCAGGTTTTTTTATGCGTATTGCAAAGGAAAAGCAAATCCGAGCGATACATAATGGGACGTATAAGAAGAAAAACACGTTTACGAAATTGAATAAATTGATGGTCAATACAAAAAAGTCGAAAAGTGGTTTTTGGCTTATATGTTTGTTCGCACCCTTGTTTTTATCTGTGCCTGTTGGGTCAATTATTGTTGCCAAATTTTATCGGCAACACCGTTTAACCTATCCAGTTGCGATGATTTCTTTGAGTATTATGGCGTTTG
This sequence comes from Saprospiraceae bacterium, assembly GCA_043721685.1. GTDB lineage: Bacteria > Bacteroidota > Bacteroidia > Chitinophagales > Saprospiraceae > JAAFJT01. The sequence goes on from JAYSQG010000351.1 coordinate 8,217, forward strand.
TTTTGGCTTATTTGAGTGAAGCAATTTTTGCTTTGTTCAAATGATACCCCTCAGTAATTTAGTCCAAACCGTAATCTTTTATCTTCCGATATAAGGTACGTTCAGAAATACCCAAATCCTCAGACGCTTCTTTGCGCCGATTGTGGTGTTTTTTCAAAGCCAAAACGATAATCTCTTTTTCCTTTTCAGCTAAATTCAGAGACGCATCTACCGCTTCCACTTTGTTTTCATAAGTGGAAGCATGAGGGTTTTGAATGATAATGGGTTGGCTGTTATGCGACCTAACAGATGGATTATCAAGGTTTGTATCAGTATACACTTCTTCAACATATCCATCATTATTGGTCGGAAAACGGTTGTTATTTTGCTCAAAATGCCCAAATTCAGGTCGAGATACTGAGGGGGCTGGCAAACCTAAATTATTGATGCTGAATGAGTTCGGTGCGGTCAAATTGTTGTTTTTTATCAATTCGGCGATGACTGTTTTCACATAGTTTAAGTCATTTTTCATGTCCACTAAAAACTTAAACATGATGTCACGTTCCTCAAAACTCGACTCTCCATTGGCGCTTTTTTTTGCCGTCGGCAAACGACTATCCAATAAATGCGGTAATTGTTCGATCAATTGTTCCGCCGAAATGGTACGTTCCTGCGAGAGTACGGACAAACGTTCTGCCACATTTTTCAACTCACGAATATTACCAGGCCAATTATAATGCTCCAACAATAGCCGCGCCCGTTCCTCTAATCGAATTGGCTCCATGCGGTGAGTTTCAGCAAAATCAAGGCTAAATCGCCTGAATAGCATATAAATATCTTCCGGCCTTTCTTTCAATGAAGGCACTTTTATCGGCACTGTTGACAAACGATAATATAAATCTTCTCTAAATTCTCCTTTCTGAACCGCTTTCACCAATTCAATATTTGTCGCCGCAATGACTCGAACATCTGTCTTTTCTACTTTTGAAGCACCCACGCGGACAAATTCACCATTTTCTAAAATCCGCAACAACATCGCTTGTGTATCTAAAGGCAACTCGCCTATTTCATCAAGGAATATAGTCCCGCCGTTGACAGTTTCAAAATAACCTTTTCTATCACTCACTGCGCCTGTAAATGCGCCTTTTTCATGCCCAAAAAGTTCAGAATTGATAGTGCCTTCTGGAATAGCTCCACAGTTAATCGCAATAAACGGACTGTGCTTACGCTTTGATAATGAATGAATTATCTTAGAAAACGCCTCCTTTCCTACCCCACTTTCGCCTTGAATCAAAACGGACAAATCAGTAGTCGCCACTCGCGTAGCTGTATCTAAAGCGGCATCGAGCAATTTTGATGTGCCAATGATGCCAAAACGTTGTTTTATAGCTTGAAGATTAGAACTCATATATTAATGGTGAATGATGAATGGTGAATGGTGAATTTTTTAATGGGTTAAACTTCGGTTGCGCGTTCAGGTTGATTTTCAAATTCGACATGCTCATAGATGTCTTTTAATGAAATTTTACAATCGCTAATAGGGATATTTTCATCATCTTCAAAATATTCTGTCACGCCCCAAACTCTCTCATTATTGGTTCGATTGTTAACCTCTATATATTTTTCATCTTGCGAAACGTAAATTAGTTGCTTGATACTTTTCAGTTGTTTATAAAATCGCTTCTTTTTGTACCAACTATATTCATTTTCACTTAAATCTGATGCAACTTCAATAACAACAGACGGATTGATTGTTGCTTTGACAAGTTCAGACATTTTTTTCATCTCATGTTTTCCTGAAACAATGATTAGGTCAGGATAAAACATTTGATTACTTTCTTCAATCCAAACCTCTCTATCACCCGAATAAATCCTTGCATCTGTATGGTGAATGCGATTTCTAATCAAACCAATAAGATTTGTTCGGATTAAACCATGTTGAATCGTACCTGATTGAATATCAACAACTTTTCCATTATGAAATTCTAAACGGCGTTCACTTTTACCAATGATTTCAAGGTATTTTTCAAGCGTAGCCCATTCAGGTAATGGATTAAATAGTTCTTCTATCATTGTATGTTGTTTTAAGTTTTGATAAAATAACCGATTCGTTTAAATCAATTCCCCTATCAACGTCGCACTCGTCACACTATTTACTTTCACAAAGCAATAATCACCTGCTTTCAAACCTTCGATTTTCGGGAAAACAAGCATTTTGTTTTGTGAATTTCTACCTTTAAACTCCTGATCTGATTTTTTAGAATCGCCTTCAATCAATACTTTAAAAGTCTTTCCAATCTCTTTTTTGTTGTGTTCCAATGAGATATGATTTTGCAAACGGACGATTTCATTCAAACGACGTTTTTTAATTTCGTCTGGGATATCGTCTGTGTATTTCTTAGCCGCAGGCGTTCCTGGACGTTCAGAATACACAAACATATATGACATCGAGTAATTTGCAAAAGACATGATGCTGATTGTATCAGCGTGTTCCTCCTCTGTTTCTCCGCAAAAACCTGCAATGACATCGCTAGAAATCGCACAATCGGGCATAATTTCATAAACCCGTTTGATTTTATCCATATACCATTCACGGTCATACGTCCGATTCATGCGCTTCAAAATGCGTGAATTGCCCGACTGAACAGGTAAGTGAATGTATTTACAGATATTTTCATGTTTTGCCATGGTATGCAACACATCATCTGTAATATCTTTTGGATGTGACGTTGAAAAACGGATACGCAAATCAGGGTGAATCGCTGCTACCATTTCAAGCAAATTTGAAAAATTCACTTTATCAGTGATATCTGAATCCAAAACTACCCCCTCCCGATTTTCTCGGGATGTACCATCAGTATTTTCAGAGTTTTGAGTGTCAAGTTTTGAGTTTTGAGTTGGAGACCACTTGTAAGAATCCACATTTTGACCTAAAAGAGTCACTTCACGATAACCTTTTTCATACAAATCCCTCGCTTCTGCTACGATACTGAGGGGGTCACGTGAACGTTCACGACCGCGTGTGAAAGGCACTACGCAGAACGAACACATATTATCACAGCCACGCATGATGGAAATGAAAGCGGTTACGCCATTCGTATCAAGACGAACTGGTGCAATATCAGCATAGGTTTCCTCTCTTGACAAAAAGACGTTGACACCTTTTTCACCGTCTTCTGCACCACCGATTAAGTTTGGCAAATCACGATACGCATCAGGTCCAACGACCAAATCCACCAATTTCTCTTGTTCTAAAAACTTTGCTTTCAAGCGTTCAGCCATACAGCCCAAAACACCAACGAGAGAACCTTTCTTTTTCGATTTTTCAAACACCCTCAAGCGTTTACGCACCGTATCTTCTGCTTTTTCACGAATCGAACAAGTATTGACCAATATCAAATCAGCCGCTTCCATCATACGTGTCGGACGATAATTGGCATCTGCTAAAATCGAAGCAACGATTTCAGAATCTGAAAAATTCATCTGGCAGCCGTAGCTTTCGATGTAAAATTTCTTAAAATCCCCCCCCTCAGTATTTTGTTCAAATTCTTGAAACAAAACCTCACCTTGACGGTCTTCTTCTATTTTTTTACCTACTAAAGGTAAAAAATCTATTGTTGGGTTGCTATCGTAAAGCATTGTATAAATATGAATGATGAATGATGAATGATAAAAGGTGAGCATTGTTACTCGCCGTTATTTTTTAGGGTGCAAAGTTAACCCTTTTTGTCAAAAGGCGTGACAAAATGTCAGTCATTTATACCCCCCTCAGTAATTTTGATAAAACATGCGGTTCATTTGGCTATTTGAAAATAAAATCGGATTTTCACAATTCATAACGAATCAATCCATAACGAATAATTTTCTAACCAATAACCATTATGCACAGAGAACTCGACGGTTGGCACAGCCCACGCCTTAATAAATACATGGAAATCGCCTCTTATGGACATTACGGTTTCGCCCTACTTTTAGTTCCAACAGCTGCGGCTGATTACCTCGAATATGAACGTTTTCAACTCATAAAAGCGATAGAACCTTTGATAAATGAAGGAAAAGTAAAGGTTTTTAGCATCAACTCTATCAATATGGAATCGTGGATGAATCAACAAATGAACCCACGACATAAAGCGATTCGGCATCAACAATTCAACGATTATGTATTCAACGAGGTGCTACCATATATACGTGTTAAAACGAGTGCGGACACACCCATAATCACTTGCGGAGCCAGTTTTGGCGCATTACATTCGATGAATTTGTTTTTGAAACGCCCTGATTTGATAAATGGCGTGATAGCGATGAGTGGTTGCTACGATTTGACGAGTTATACTGACGGGTACTTCGACGACGATGTATTTTTCAACTCGCCTGAACATTATATGCCTGGTTTGGATGACGATTATTTTTTGCCACGCATCAAAGCTGCTAAAAAGATTCTCATCTCGACTGGTTCTGGCTCTTTTGAAACGCCTGAAGCGAGCCGCCGTTTTGCACATATACTCAATATGAAAGGAATTCCGAATGAACTCGATGTTTGGGGTTATGATATGCCGCATGATTGGGACACTTGGCGCAAAATGCTGCCTTATTATATTCAAACGAAGTTTTAGATTTATAGACTTTATTATGTTCGGGGAATTTTAAAAATTCCCCGAACATATACGTCAATGCTAAAAACAACCCAACGTTGTATAATCTTTCTTCTTGTTCGCATTCAAACAGTCATTCGCCATTTCCATGACTTTGGCAGAAGTCGTACACGTTCTTTTTCCTTTTGATAATTGGCTGATGAGTTTACCATCGCTGAAATAGTAACGACATTCCTGGCGCGTCACTTTCTGATTTGCTGCGCCACCTTCGTCCCAAAAATAAGCGAAAAAGAGTTGCCCTTTCTCAAAAAAGTATTCTTCATCACCGCCATAGTCTCCTGCAAACCAGTTTTTCTTTATCTTTTTGATGTCGCCGTTGGCAATATAATACGTCACATCGCCACAATCAATAGTGTGTTTTTCTGTTTTAAATGTCATTGCGTTGATGGCATCGTATCTCTTTCGGATGCTTTCAAGTACTTGGTCATCACTACTTCCAGATGTTGTCACGGGTTGTGATTTGTCATTTTCAGGTGTAGAATCATTGGAAACGGCTGACATTGTTCCCGATTGGGTGTTTTCAGCTTCTTTTTTCTCCGTCGTTGCACCTGAAGGATTGCAAGAGAGCACGAAACTCGCCCCAGCGAGTAATAAACACTGTAATAGCTTCTTTTTCATTCGTTTTTTTTTATGATTTATAGTTGAATAGATAAGTAAGTATTGTCATTTTAGCCATTTTGAACAAATCTATTTTTTTTAGTTGATTGGTTTTACTTACTACCCCTCAGTATTTACACTAAAAAACATGAGTCATCCAAAAAACTAATTATTTTGTAAACTATGCCGCACCAACAAAGAGGTCGAAATACTCGAAACCGCCAATTTTAATTGCGGACTAACATCATTTTTCATCCATACTTGCCCATTGTTCAATGTTGATACCGCACCGATGGATTGACCATTATGGATAAATTCAAAGCCCAAATTATCAAATTGCGCCCATTTGCCTTGACCTTCTAATTTTTTCACACCTCGAATCAGTATCTCATCACCCGCGTCGTTCCTCGCCAAACCCAAATCAATATCTCTTGGCATACTGGCATCTGGATTATGAATGATAAAGTCCCAAACGGCAAAAGTCTTATCATTAGGCAATATCGTTCCAGCGAATGTATTTTCGTATTTCAAAGATATGGACATAAAACCGTTCAATAACTCTAATTCATTATTCTGAAACTTTCCGACTGCCAAGACTTCGGCTTGTTGATTGTCGGGCGTCATTTGGGTAAAGCTCAATTTGTTTTGAGCTTTTTGAAATCTCACCACGAATTTAATGTCTGAACTGCGTGTCCAGCCTCTTTTAACTTTTGAAGTGGTATAATCACCATACCGAATCACTTGATTGAACTGCCAGCCCTGCCGACCTTTGGCGGCCATCACTGTTGTATTCGACTTTAAATCGTTGGATACCAATAGTTGTGGCGTTGTACATGCTGAAAGACATAATAATAAGGAAAAGAATAAAGATTGAATTTTCATTTTGACGTATTTTTTTGATGAATTGTAGCAGTAAAAATACAAAACTCTTTGAATCCAGAAAGTGTAATGTCTTTTAAGTCATTTTATTCTTCATTGTAATCTCAATGTAGGCTTTCATTTGTATATTTGAGTTATCAGTATAAATTTACTGAGGGGGGGCTTTTTTGTTATAAAAAAGACTTTTGCAAGTTGTAATAAGTAGTCGAACTTAAATAATCGAGAATTTTATTAAATTAAAAATACATTGTAAGTTATTGATTTTGAACACTTAACAACTTTGCGAAAGTTTTGAACTTTCGTAAAGTTTGAGCGATTTTTTTACGTTCACCTAAATAATTGTATTTTTGAGAGAACTTTTTATATTCTATTATTACTCTAAAATACTCAAAAGAAAATGACAAAAATTAAAGTAAACTTCGGAAACGGTGCAGTCGTACTTGAAAAAAGCAAAAAGTATATCGGCGTTAAAAAAACAGCAACACGCTCATTAAACGAACCTTCTGAATTGGACAAATCCGTTAAAGAAGTCCTTCATCCCCATTTAGGCGGCTTCAACATCGTTTCTGTTGAGCCAGAAGTCAGACACAGAGGTCTAACCAACGATATTACCAGCGATCAACTTGATGGCATTCGTGGTTTAGACGAAGTTGCCGTTGGGACACACGTTTACCATATAGCAGGCAGTGACAAGCCGCTTGTGCCAACGGGTGCTATCTACATTACTTTTGGTGACGACGTGACGGAAAAAAAGCAAGCAGACATCCTTGCCAAATATAAATTGGTCGTAAAATCAAGGCGTAGTGCTGTAAAAGTTGTGGCTAATGTCACTGCGGAATCGCCAAATCCGCTTAAATGTGCGGCTGCTTTGCAACGTCTCAAAACCGTAACTCATGCAGAACCCGATATTGATGCACCGCTTGACAAGTTTAGTTATGCTGAACCGACGGCACGCCTTTGGAAACACATGTGGCAATTGCAAAATCAAGGAACGATACCTGACAATCCCGATATACATATAAAAGCGGGCGCAGATGCGAAAGTTGCAGAAGCATGGCAACTTTTGGGCGGCTATGGCAATCCGAACATCGTCATTGCGGTCATTGACAATGGCATTGATTTTCAGCATCCTGATTTGCAAGGTAAAATTGTCAAACCTGTGACTTTGTGGGAAGGCACTTATGGCGATACATTGTTCAATAATCCGATTTATACGCACGGAACGCCTTGTTGTGGTGTCGCTATTGCGCCAAACAATGGTGGTTCATGTGGTTCTGCACCTAACGCGCGTTTGATGCCGATGAGTGGCACAGGTTACAGCATTGATATTACAGAGCAAATGTTCAACTACTGTATTGATAATGGTGCTGACGTTGTGAGCTGTTCATGGGGCACAACTGACCAATCCTTTGCATTGAATCAAGAGAAAATAGATGCTATTTCAAAGGCAGCAAAAAAAGGTCGTGGTGGAAAAGGTTGTGTCATTTGTTATGCGGCGGGCAATGAAGGCGAGGATTCTCTAAACGTTTATGGACAACATCCAGATGTGATTTGTGTCGCTGCATCTACAAGCGAGGACGAACACGCCGACTATTCAAATACAGGTCCAGAGGTCACGATTTGTGCGCCTTCAAATGGGGGTAATTTCGTTATCATTGCCGCAAAAGCGTCTTGGGATGTGGAAACCGCTTACCAATATGATGGTATTGATAGAGGCGACCAATATAAAGATTTTGGCGGCACATCAAGCGCAACGCCTCTTGTTGCCGGCATTTGTGCGCTTGTTCTTTCTGCAAATCCTAATTTGACAGCAAAAGAAGTTAAGCAGATTCTCATTCAAACGGCTGATAAAATTGGCGATGCGGCTGATTATGATGCGCGGGGTCATTCCATAAAATATGGGTATGGTCGGGTTAATGCGGCTAAAGCTGTTCAAGAGGCTTTGAATCGGGTTTAGTGGCATAAAAAAAGAGGCTGCCCGCCTAAACGAACAACCCCTCAGTATTTTATAAGTCAAGATGACATTACATCATGCCACCCATTCCGCCGCCCATGCCGCCGCCATGTGAGTGACCTTCGTCTTTCGCTGGTAAGTCGTTGATGACACACTCTGTTGTCAACACCATACCTGCAATTGAAGACGCATTTTCCAAAGCAATACGCGTTACTTTAGTTGGGTCAATGACACCTGCTACTTTCAAGTCTTCGTAAACATCTGTACGCGCATTGTAGCCATAAGCACCAGTGCCGTTTTTAACGTTCATTGAAACAACCGAACCTTCAACACCTGCGTTTTCAGCAATTGTACGAAGCGGTGATTCAAGAGCTTTACGGATGATATCAATACCAGTTGTTTCGTCTGCATTTACACCAGCCATACCGTCTAAAGCACTGATAGCACGTACTAATGCGACACCACCACCTGCAACGATACCTTCTTCGATAGCTGCACGTGTTGCGTGTAAAGCATCGTCAACGCGGTCTTTTTTCTCTTTCATTTCCACTTCAGTTGCTGCACCTATGTAAAGAACTGCAACACCACCTGCCAATTTAGCCAAGCGTTCTTGAAGTTTCTCACGGTCGTAGTCACTTGTTGTGGTTTCGATTTGACCTTTGATTTGGTTGATACGCGCTTTAAGGTCATTTGCATCACCTTTACCGTTGATAACAGTTGTGTTATCTTTGTCAACAGTGATTTTTTCGCAATTGCCTAAATGCTCCAAACCTGTGTTTTCAAGTTTGTAACCTTGCTCTTCCGAAATAACAGTACCACCTGTAAGGATAGCAATATCTTCCAACATCGCTTTACGACGGTCACCGAAACCTGGTGCTTTTACAGCAACAACTTTCAAACCAGCACGTAAACGATTGACAACCAATACGCCCAATGCTTGAGAATCAACATCTTCTGCGATAATCAATAACGGACGACCAGTACCCAATGCTTTTTCCAAAATCGGCAACATTTCTTGCATGTTGCTGATTTTCTTATCATAAATAAGGATAAGCGGGTTTTCGTATTCTGCAACCATTGTATCAGCATTGGTGACAAAATAAGGCGACAAATAACCTCTGTCGAACTGCATACCGATTACTTCCTCAACATACGTGTCTGTACCTTTTGCTTCCTCAACCGTGATAACGCCGTCAGTTGATACGCGTTTCATAGCGTCAGCAATCAACAAACCAATTGTTTCGTCGTTGTTAGCAGAGATAGCCGCAACTTGTTGGATTTTATCAAAATCGTTGTGGATGTGTTCTGTTTGTGCTTTAAGGTTTTCCACAATCTTAATTACAGCTTTGTCCATACCCCGTTTCAAATCCATTGGATTTGCACCCGCAGCAACGTTTTTCAAACCTGCGCGAACCATTGCTTGAGCCAAAACAGTTGCAGTTGTTGTACCGTCACCAGCTGCATCAGCTGTTTTCGATGCCACTTCTTTAACCATTTGTGCGCCCATGTTAGCGATTGGATCACTCAATTCGATTTCTTTAGCAACAGTAACACCGTCTTTTGTGATTTGTGGTGCACCGAAACTTTTTTGGATAACGACGTTACGACCTTTAGGTCCCAACGTTACTTTTACTGCATCAGCCAACGCATCTATACCGCTTTTGAGTTTTTCGCGGGCGTCGGTATTAAAACTAATTTCCTTAGCCATTTTTAATTTTTAAAATTGATAATTAAAGAATAATGAGGATATCGTCCTCGCGCATGATGAGATAGTCAACACCTTCGTGGCTCAATTCTTGTCCAGAATATTTGCCATACAATACGATGTCTCCTACACTGACGGTCAAGGCAACGCCTTCTTTACCGGGTCCAACGGCGACAACTTCGCCACGTTGTGGTTTTTCTTTTGCTGTGTCCGGGATGATGATACCACCCTTTGTCTTCTCTTCCGCAGGAGCGGGTTTCACAACTACTCTGTCGTTTATCGGCTTCATAGTCCTTAAATTTTTAGTTTTGTTAAATGAATTAAATAAAGTTTGACGTTAATAAGCGTCAAAAACATACATATATTGATGCTTTCAACGACTACTCCCTATCATTTCTCGTGCCACCCGCCTTTTGACTGACAAAATTGCAGATGCGCTTTCAAAAAGTCGGCAAATGTAGCTAATTATACTGAGGGGGGTCATTTTGACAGGTTATTTTGTCAATAAATAAAATAATGAGGTTTTTCAATCCGCATACTCCACTTTAAAATTGTCAATATAGGCAGGCGCTTTATTCGGATGCCATACATAGGTTTTAAAAACATCCCTAACATCCGTGGTTTGATGCGATGTGCCGATAATAGAGACATTATACCATTGATGCGCTGATTTTATTTGAGATTCTAAAGTATAGTTTTGCCAATCGGCTGATTGTCCTGTTGTTGTAATTGTTTGAAAAACAACACTTGGCACTTGATTGATGTCTTCAACATAGACATCAAAAGAGATCTTGAAACGATGTTCTTGTTTTGTAAAATAACTGCTGACAGTGCCTTCCATACCTGGCGCAAAAGGGTATTTTTCATCCAATTTGATGATAAAAGTACCTTGTTTTGTACGTGAATGGTCTTGGTTAGGATATTCTATTGTTTCAAAATCATTAAAAAACAAGGGTTTATTGGCTGTCAGTTGGTGCATATAGGCAGTATCTGTCTGAAAAATAAACGTTTTGAAAGTGCCGCCCCATATAAAATCGTGGTGTTGAAACGAATCAATTAATTGAAAACGCCTATCATTTTTAATGGTATCAAAAGGCACTTTGTACATGCCACCCGCAAAAATACTTTCCCAAACCAAAAGGCTTTTTGTAGGTACGGGTTCATGCTTTAGAATCTGATGAAAACTCCGATGGCGTGGGTCTTCAAAAGGATTTAAGCCAAAAATCATATCAATGTACATCCCTTCTGAATAGAGCGAATAGCCTTCTTTTTGTATTTTATCTTTGTATTTCGCTGCTGCTTCATATTGCGTCAGTTGCGAAGGATGCAGGTTAAAATCAATTTGCCAATTCAAATTTCTATGTAGAAAAACAAAAGCCAGAAGGACCAAAAGCCCTCTAACATAAAGGGACGGCAGTTTTGGCAACCGCATTTCGACCCCCTCAGTAATGAGGTTCGCACCACGCGAACAAATGATGCCCATCATCGGCGCAACGCACAACATCACGCGCATCAAACCTTGAGACGAAAAGATGCCGTACGTCCAAAACAATGAATGTGCAATGAAATACGCGACAAAAATGCCATAAACCAACCACATTTCATCTATATCAAAATGCATCTTCTTTTTCAGAAACAATATCAAACGCCGCAAACCATCCAATAAACCAACGACAATCATAAAATAGACAAAACCGCCCGTTACCCAAGGCATATTAACGATAAAATCATTCCATTTGCCAATGCCATAAACATGATCTGTGGTGGCATAAACCATTTTACTGAACACCCAAAGCAAAGATTCATGCGTCGAATAACCTGCCACACTATAGAAAATATGACCGAAAGACAAGAACGGTATGTATTTCCACTGTTTTCGAATCGCTAAATATATAACGAGTACACAAAAGATAATCAGACCTTCAGAACGAATGAATGGTAGAAAAGAAGCCACTAAAGTACCCCAAAAATAACGCTCCCGATGATATAACCACACGCAACCCACCAATGCAAAAGCGAACATAGGCTCTGTCAATCCAGAAAGTGTATGCGTCAAAACGCGCTGTTGAGCCACAACAAAAAGCGGCGTTAACCAAGCATGTGGTATTTGAAAACGACAAGCCAATTTATAAGTCAAAATCAAGGAAGCCGTCAACATAGCAACATTCATCAACTTCACACCGACCAAACCGAATTGCGCAAAAGGAGCAGAAATAAGGACAAATAAAGGCTTTGCCCAATGATTGAAAAAACACTTTGGGAACATAAACGCATCTCGACTATAAAAAAAATGGGAAATACTGTCGCCATCATCACCCGTCCCTTTAGCAAAAAGGGCGATGCCGCACATAATGACAAAAAATAAACCAATACCGATATATGTCAATCGCTTTTCTGATGCCGAATTCATTGCTTGTTCTTTTTGATGCTGAATGTCTTTGTTGAGAAATAGCCTTTTACAAAAAGGTACGCAAAGGAGAGAAAAAGATGTGTTTCAAAAGAATATTGGGGATATTTTTTTTAGGTTTTTTAATAAAGAAGTGTCGGGGTGGTTTGAAATCACCCCGACACTATGTGTTTTTTTGTCATTCTGAATGAAGTGAAAGAATCTTTATAAACCATTAAAAATAAATCATTTAGATTCTTTCACTTCGTTCAGAATGACAAAATGAACAGAATTCTATTTCAATGCCCATATTTTCCCTGCTGCTAAATGCGCTGCCCCGTTTTTACTAAACAAAGCCAGCGCATTAAAATCCTCATTTGGGAAAAATATATCAGTCATAACCGTTTCACCATCATCCTTAAATAACTCAACAGAAGCGACATCTATATAAAGCGACATTGTCAACACATTGCCCGTTGATGTACGTGGTGCATAATGACGACGGGCAAAACCTTTTTCAAATCCCCCCTTACCCCCCTCAGTACGGTCGATATAAAAACGATTTGTCGTCTTTTCGTAGCCAATTAAGACCTTTTCGCCTTTTGCATTGGACAAAACTACACCAAAATCGTCTGATGTTGTTTTTGATAAATCAAAAGTTAAAGACAATTCATTGGTAGTTGTTGTTGGTTTTAGATTTAAAGATTCTGAAATCGTTTGTTCAGAAATGTCTTGGGATGCCCCCCTCAGTATTTCCGTCTCTTTGACGGCTTTTTGAATCAAACGAATGCCTTTAGGCGTGGTTTTCAAGGACAATTCACGCGGTAAAGTCATTGCGCTGCGCCAAGCAACGGTCGGTACTTTATTGGCATATTGCCAATTACTCATCCAACCCAGAGATATGCGGCGATTGTCGGGCGCACCAAACCAAGTGACTGTCGCATAGTTGTCTGTGCCGTGGTCAATCCACAAAGTGTCTGTTGGTTTATTGTCATTTTTAAAGGTCTTACCATCAAATTCACCAACAAAATACTGTCCTGCAGAACCATTATTGGGACCTCCTGGATTGATATTGACTATCAAAACCCATTTTTCAACATCACTACCTTCTACTTTCAAAGGGAACAAATCAGGACATTCCCATACGCCGCCATGTGCGCCTTCGGTTTTACCAAACTCCCCTGTTTTAGTCCAATCTTTAAGATCTTTGGACGCATAAAACTCTGCATGGTCAGCAACAGCTAAGGTGACTATCCATTGTTTGGACGCTTCGTGCCACATAACCTTCGGGTCTCTAAAATCCTTTGTACCTTGATTTTTAATAACAGGATTGTTGGCGTATTTTGTCCAAGTGCGCCCTTTGTCGAGACTGTACGCAATGCTTTGGGTTTCATAATCTGTTCTTCCGCCTTTCTCCCCAACCATATTATGTGAAGTAAACATAGCGACTAACGGCGGTTCTCCGTCTTTACCAAAGCCACTTGTATTGTTGACATCCACAACCGCACTGCCTGAAAAGATATAACCCAACGAATCGGGATACAAAGCAATCGGCAAATGTTCCCAATGCATTAAGTCTTTACTAACAGCATGACCCCAATGCATGGGTCCCCAAACGGTACTGTCGGGATAATATTGATAAAACAAATGGTATTCGTCTTTGAAATAGACCATACCATTTGGGTCGTTCATCCAACCCGTTTTAGGCGTAAAATGAAATTGCGGACGGTGTTGTTCTACCACTTGTGCTGTCTTTTTATCAGATGAACAGGCAAAGAGTAAGGTCATGCTGCATATAAATAGCATTGTTTTTTTCATGATGAAAGGATATTTTAAGTGAAATTTACATAAAAGTAAGGCAGACTTTCGCCTGCCTTAACAAATGTAAGAAATGTATGAATAATTTGAATTAGGATGTGCAAGATTCAAAGGATGATAAGGATTATAGGGGTATAAGTAAAAAATCCTTAACATCCTTTGAATCCCACCCATCCTAATTCAAAAATTTAAAACCCTGGGTTTTGCTTATACAAACCATTGGTAAAAGTGATTTCCGCTTGTGGTATGGGTAAATATTCGTCTCTACCTGCTGTGAATTTAGCGGTTGCTAAAAAAGTTCTTCTCACTTTTTCCTTATTGATATAGGCATTCAAAGTCGGTTCAGCGATGCCCCAACGGACTAAATCGAAGAAACGAGGTCCCTCAGTAGCGAACTCCAAACGACGTTCCCATTGCATGGCTTTGCGTGCGAAGGCTTGTGTCCAACCAATTGCTGTATAGGGTTTCGTATTGTATTTTGATGCGAAAGTGCCGTCTGCTTTTTTCAATCTGCCTGTACTTACTGCTGCACGATTTCTAACTTGATTGATTAAAGTCATAGCCGTAACCAAACCTGTTGCATCACCGATTTCAATCAAGGCTTCTGCTTGCATCAAAAGGACATCGTCGTAGCGCAAAATGTCTGCGTTGTTGGCAAATTGTCAACCGCATATTGGAAATCAGCCGCTATTTTATTCCACGATTCGTCGTTAGCCAATGTATTTGATGTTTTCAAAATAACATCATCTGTTGCTGTTTCATCAAAAATAGGAATGTTTTTGTACAAACGTTTCATGATGAAATAAGAATGTGCTCTAAGAAAGTGCAATTCTGCCAAACGTGATTTCTTGTTTGGAAAAGTCGCTTCTGTCAACGTATTGACAGCACGTAAAGCGACATTACAACGTGAAATAGATTTAAACAAATTTTGCCAAGTGCGTGTGACGAATGCGCCAATTGTCGGCGTTGTGAGGTTATAATGCTCCATCGCATCAATTTCGCCTACGTCACCTGTACCGCCACCGCCTTTGTAAGCATCGTCGGAACGGACGCTGGCATAAACCCAATCGCTGTAAATGGGTCCAATCATATCACCATTTCCGATAGCGGCATAAGCGGCTGTGACGAGTCCGTCAATAGCAGTTGGCGATGTTAAATCTGATGAAGACAGAACGCCCGTAGGTGTGTAGTCCAAAGAATCTTTACATGAACTGACGATGATGAGTCCTGTAATCATTATGATGGATAATATTCTATTTTTCATTTTCTTATTTTTAATTTTAAAATTGTTTTTGATAAATATGGTATGCCATATTCTATTTGATTATGCTTTCCAGCGTCGTTCTTGTACTACCCAGTAGTCATTCTTGTGCTTTCCAGCATCGTTCTTGTACTACCCAGTCGTCATTCTTACGCTTTTCAGCGTCGTTCTTGTACTAACCAGTTGTCATTCTTACGTTTTCCAGCGTCGTTCTTATATTTCTGTTAGTCATTCTTAAGCTATTAAACACCCCTTTGGCTTAAAATTTTGCTCGTAATAACATCTAACATCTTGAAACCACCGATTAAAATCGGTGGTTTCAAGATGTTAGATGTCGTTTCAAACCCTTTTAGTAAAAAAAAAATTTAAGCGAAAGGGGTATTTTAAATGTCATTATAGCACGACCTCTACCTGACTTTTAGCCCCCCTCAGTATTTTAGGATTTCTACGTATCGGAGACTTTAAAAGTATCCGATACGTGTATGCCATAAAAACTGTCAAAGAATCGTTTTTTCTATTCGTAAATGCTTAATTAAAACGACGCATTAACACCAAAACTAAACGTCTTAGGAATCGGCACTGGGTCGAGGTCAATGCGTTCAGGGTCAGGGCTTAGATACTTTTTGTTTTTGAACCAAAACAAGTTTTCAGCCATAGCGTAGAAACGCAAGCGGGTGAAAACAGCTTTTGGATAAAGGCTGTAACCCAACTGAATATTCCGCATTTTGAAATAAGATGTATTGACGATAAAATAATCAGAAGTACGCCCCTCACTATTATTGTCTTTGAGGGTCAAAGCAGGAACACTTGTGCCTGTGTTTGTAGGTGTCCAACCATCAAATACACCGGGTCCAACATTCTCACGGCTGCACATCAAGTTATTGAACAGTGTATAAACATCAAAACCTGTTCTGCCCGCAACGCCTGAACCGAAGATAGACGCATCAAAGTTTTTGTAACTCACGTCCACACGCAAACCATATTCTAAGGCAGGTAATTGTGTACCAATCCAAGTGCGGTCTAAGTCGTCAATTTTGCCATCGTTGTTGATGTCCACGTAGCGAATACGACCAGGACCTGCACCGATTTGTTTAGGTGCGGCATCTACTTCTGCTTGCGATTGGAAAAGACCATTTGTTTTGAAACCAAAAATATCGAATTGAGAGTGTCCAATAATTGTATTGACCAAGTTACCCGCATAGGCAGGACGGACGTTTTCAGGTAATTCCGTGATTTTATCTCTAAAATGTGTAAAGTTTGCAACGATATTGTATTTCCAATCTTTTTTAGCTGTACCCCGATAGCCGAGTAAAAATTCCCAACCTTTGTTAGATTTAGAAGCACCATTCACCGCTTTTGATTGACCTTCACCCAAAGTCGCAGCGACAGGCGGTGTAATCAAAATGCCCGAAGTTTTGCGTGAAAAGTAGTCAAATGAACCATAAAGCGCACCTCAAGCTGTTGTACTTATATATGCTATCTTTTTATATGCTTTGCATTTGGCGAAGACATTGTAACATAAGTCCGATTAATACCGTTTAAAAAATTTAAACCAAACTCGTTTTTAAACTAAAAAATATAAGTTGTAGAACGACTGTTTTCTTAAATTGTCACGACGACTGAGTA